>NZ_OEQB01000003.1 GCF_900240295.1 Megasphaera vaginalis (ex Bordigoni et al. 2020) | reverse complement strand
GAGAGGAATTCAGTGACGATAGCTGTAGGGATCCACCTGTTCCCATACCGAACACAGCAGTTAAGCCTACAAACGCCGAACGTACTTGGGGGGAGGCCCCCTGGGAGGATAGGAAGTTGCTGATTACAGGATGCACAAGGCATTGTTTGGCAATGCCTTGTGCAACCGTTAAAAAGTTAGCCCTTGCGGGTTTTCTTTTACATAGGGGTATAGCTCAATTGGTAGAGTAGCGGTCTCCAAAACCGTTGGTTGAGGGTTCGACTCCTTCTGCCCCTGCCATAAAGCGGAGGGATGGAAGTTCGATTGCAGCTATGATTCCTCCTTCATGACTCGGTAGCTCAGCTGGATAGAGTGACTGACTACGAATCAGTAGGTCTAGGGTTCGAATCCCTACCGGGTCACCAAGACAGGCAGCTCATGCATTTTGTATGAGCTGCTTTTTCTATATGATACTTTTTCTCAAGTGTTCGCATACAACCATTGGCAATGTTGATATCGGAAAAGGTATTGTGTCTTATGGCGTTTACTTTTTGGGCGCTTTCTTTTAAAATATACCTAACGTTTGCATACATTGCGTAAGGAGTACAGCTATGAAAATAACGGAAATAGGAGAATTTGGGTTTATTGATGCGATCAAGGACGATACCCTTTTTGCACCGGAGTCCGTTGTTATCGGTATTGGTGATGATGGCGCCGTTTACAAGACAACTGACGGTATGGAGCAGGTTGCCGTTATCGATACGATGGTGGAAAACAGTCATTTTATTATCGGTACGACGGCTTCCTGGTATGATGTAGGCTATAAGGCCGTTGCTTCCAATTTGAGCGATATTGCCGCTATGGGCGCCGTGCCGACACACCTGGTCCTTTCTACGGCTATTTCGCCGCAGATGGAGGTGGAAGATCTTATTTCCCTTTATCGGGGGATCAAAGATATTTGCCGTACTTATCAGGTGAATATTCTCGGCGGGGATACGGTCATGTCCAAGGAAGGACTGGTTATTACCGTTGCCGCCTTCGGTGAGATCGAAAAGACTAAGGCCATTTGCCGAAGCGGCGCCAAAGTAGGAGATATTGTTGCCGTCTCTCATTGTCTCGGCGATTCCGGCGCCGGCCTTGACGTTCTCCTGACCCGTCACGCGGGCTATGAGAGATTAAAGAGAGCCCACCAATTTCCGGTTCCGCAGATCTCGTTAGGCAGGCTGCTGGTCGAATATCACGCCCATAGTCTCAATGACATCAGCGACGGTTTGGCCAGCGAGGCGAATGAAATTGCTAAAGCCAGCAAGGTGCGATTGCTGTTACAAAAGGATCGGATACCTTGCAGCGAGGAATTAAGGGCATGGTCTACCGAAACGGGCAAGGATATTTGGACGTATGTTTTTAACGGCGGTGAAGATTATGAATTAATCTTCACGATAGGAACTGCCGATTTTGCTCGGCTGCAGCGCGTTTATCCCGAGATTACGATGATCGGCGCTGTCATTGCAGGTGAACCGGGAGTTTATGTGCAGGACGGGGCTCTGCAATATCAGGTGCTGCCATCGGGATGGAATCATTTCAGTGAGGAGAAACGATGAAATACGAACGGAAAACACAGAGTGAAGAGGAGACGGTCGCTTTCGGCAGCGCATTCGGCAAACTGCTGGAAGAAGGGGATGTAGTGGCGCTGCAAGGCGATTTGGGAGCCGGCAAGACGCATTTCGTCCAGGGTATTGCGCAAGGGATGGGAATCTGCGCGCCTGTTGTCAGCCCGACCTTTACGATCCTCAACTATTATGATGGTCCTGTACCGTTGCAGCATTTTGATTTTTATCGCCTGGAAAGGGAAGAGGAACTTGAAGCACTGGGATTTGCAGATTATCTCGGCAGCGGTGTTACGGTCATCGAATGGTCCGAAAAATTTCCTGAGCGACTTCCTGCCGGCGCTGTTATCGTTACGATCGAAAAGCTTGACGATCTGACGCGCATTTTTAAGCTGCATTTTCAAGGAAATAGTTGGCAAAAGAGAGAAAAAGAGGTCAGCGCATTATGTTTTTAGCAATTGAAACATCAAGTCTCGTATCCAGCGTGGCGCTGCTTCAAGGAGAGAAGCTGCGGGCTGAACTTACGATTCAGGCCAAGTTAACGCATTCGGAACAATTGATGCCCCACATTGCCGATATGTTGGTCAAGGCGGCTGCGAAAAAAGAAGATATTGACGGTGTGATCGTTTCCGCAGGCCCCGGATCTTTTACGGGGTTGCGCATCGGCCTGGCGACGGCAAAGGCTTTGGCTTTCGCGTGGCACGTTCCTATTGTCGGAATTGAAACGCCGCTGGCGCTGGCTTGGAACTTTGTTGGCGTCGGCGATCTTATTTGTCCCCTTATTGATGCGCAAAAAGGCAATGTCTATTATTCCCTTTATCGGTGGCGGGACGGTACGGTCAACGAAGTTCATCCTGTCACGATAGCGCCGTTGACAGCGGTATTGCAGTTGTTGGCTGATGAAGCTGTCGTCTTTTGCGGTGACGGTGCTTTATTGGGGGCGGCGCAAATCGGATCGACAGCGGCTCCTTTTCGCATAGCTCCGCCGACGCAGGTTATTCCGCGGGCCGGCAGTCTGGCATTAGCCGGAGCTTTTCGGCTGCAACGCGGCGATTATGATGATGCCATGACCTTGGTGCCGTCTTATAAGCGACGCAGCGAAGCGGAGGTCCTTTGGGAAAAGCGGCATGGCGGTGCCCCGTGTCAATGATCGTGCGGCCGGCGCGCCTTGATGACAGAGACGGAATTTTTGCCGTTGAAGAGGCATCGTTTTCCGTACCGTGGACAAAAAAAGCTATTGAGAAAGAATTGCTGAATAATGGGGATAAGACGATTTACTACGTGCTGGAAAATGAAGCGGGAATAGTTTGCGGCTATGCCGGATTATGGCGTGTTCTCGATGAGGGGCAGATTACGAATATCGCTTTGTCACCAGCGGCGCGCGGGCAGGGGTACGGAGAATTGTTGCTGCGCGTATTGATGGAAGCGGCATGGGCCGACGGTTGCAACGATATTTATTTGGAAGTTCGCATTTCCAATACGACGGCGTTGGCATTATATCGGAAATTGGGATATACGGAGCTGACTGTGCGAAAAGGATACTACAGTGATCCTGTGGAAGACGCTTTTGTCATGGATTGTAAAAAAGAACAGTATCCGTGGATCCATTAAGTGAGGAAAGAAGACGTTATGTATACATTGTCATTGGAAACCAGTTGTGATGAAACGTCGGCAGCTGTTCTGCGGGACGGCCGTACGATTTTATCAAATATCATATCGACGCAGGTTCCGATCCATCGAAAATTCGGCGGTGTCGTACCGGAAATCGCTTCGCGGCAGCATATCGAATATGTGCTGCCAATCATTAAAGAGGCTCTTGATGAAGCACGAATTACGTTGCATGATGTTGACCACATCGGCGTCACTTACGGTCCTGGACTGGTCGGCGCTTTACTCGTCGGGGTGGCGGCGGCGAAGGCGTTGAGTTTTGCCTTGGATAAACCGTTGGTCGGAGTAAATCATATGGAGGGTCATATTTTTGCCAATTTCCTCAGTCATCCGAAACTGGAGCCGCCTTTCTTGGCCCTTGTTGTTTCCGGCGGACATACGCAATTGGTGGAAGTGCAGGACTATAACCGGTTTCTCTTACTTGGACAGACGCGTGACGACGCGGCGGGGGAAGCTTTTGACAAGATTGCCAGGGTTATGGGCTATCCTTATCCGGGCGGACCGCAGATTGATGCGCTGGCACGCACCGGGAATCCCCATGCCGTCGTTTTTCCGCAGGCCCTTCAGGAAAAGCACAATTTTGAATTCAGTTTCAGCGGATTGAAATCGGCTGTATTGAACTACCTGCACACACAGGAACAACGAGGCAAGTCGTACAATCCTCATGACATTGCCGCAAGTTTTCAACAAACTGTTGTTGATACGTTGACGGAAAAAACTTTTGCTGCCGCAGAATACAGAGGCCTAAAAACTGTTGCCGTTGCCGGGGGGGTAGCGGCCAACAGTGCGTTGGCCGCGGCACTGACGGTCGGCGCGGCTTCCAGAGGGATCGCCGTCTATCGTCCGGAACCGATACTTTGCACGGATAATGCCGCCATGATCGGCTGCCGCGCGTATTATCTGGCAAAAGCGGGCCATTATGCTGACTTGACGCTCAATGCCAATCCGGGATTGGCCATTACGTCGATGTGAGGAGTTGGAATATCTATGGCTTTGGAATCCGTTTGTCGTGACCAAAGCGGTCTGTCTGCCGTACAAATTCACATTTTATCGAACAGTGAACCGCTGCTGCAATTCGCTTGCGATTTGGCGCAGCGGCGATTATTGGTTTTTGTGCCGGCGAAAGCGGAGGAGGTTTTTATTGCCGTCGCCGGTCGCAGGCCTTTAGTACGGCAGGAAAATGACTTGCCGGCAGAACGGAGTCAGCTTTCGGATTTTTCGGCAGCCATTAAGCAACTCGTATGGCAGACTTTCAATACCGGGAGCCGTCTTACGGGAGACGTATCGGGGGAAGTGGTAACGACTTTTCCTTTTGTTGATAATGGCGGCAAGCCGATTGCCGTCATTTGTTTTATCGGCGCTGTCGAGAGGAGACGGGAAATACTGACGGAAACGGCTTTTCATTCTCTTCAAGTACCGCTTTGCCATGAGGGAAATAAGCTGTATCGCCCTTTATCCGTGCAAGATGGCGTCATTTTAAGCGACGACCGGGGACTGATTATTTATGCCGATGAGATAGCTGAACGGATCATGCACCTCCAGGGGCGAAAAGGGACGCTTGCAGGCAGCAACGTATATAAAACGCCGCTCAATCTTACCGGGATAAAGCATGTCCTGGCGACTGGCCAAAGTCTGCGTGATGAAGTCACTTACGGCAGATTGCTGCTGACGCGGCGCGTGATACCGCTGCTGCACAGCGGTAAGGTCTGGCGCGTCATTGCCGTCGTCGCGGAACGTACGGAACTTCACCGTAAAGAAGAAGAACTGCTGGTCAAGACGTCGGCGATCAAGGAAATTCATCATCGCGTCAAAAACAACTTGCAGACAGTCGCCGGATTGCTGCGCCTTCAAATGCGCCGTGTTGAAGGGAGAGAAGCGCGGGACGCCTTGCAGGAAAGTTTGAATCGTATTCTCAGCATCTCGTTAGTCCATGAGACACTTTCCCATCATGAAGAAGAACAACTGGATATTACGCCTGTCGCCAAACGATTACAGGAATTGCTTCTGCAAAGTTTAGCCAGAAAAGAATGTGTTATTACTCCCGTTTTTTCCGGTACGTCGCTGTATTTGCCGTCACATGAGGCGACCTCTTTATCACTGGCTTTGAATGAACTCATTACGAATGCCGTTATTCACGGTTTTGAAGAGCGTAATGTCGGCGAACTGTCGATACAGATCCTGTGTTCGGACGGGACGGCAACCTTGACCGTCAGTGACACGGGCTGCGGTTTCGCCTTTGCCGCGACGGCGCAGGAACGAAAACATTTGGGACTGACGATAGTCCGAACTTTAGTGGAAAAGGATTTGCACGGCACGTTAGAAATTACGTCTCATGTCGGCGACGGTACCAAGGCTGTCATTGCTTTTCCGAAAGAGAAGGGGGAGAAACGCTGATGGGATATCGGATCGTAATCGCCGATGATGAAACTATTATTCGTTTGGACCTGTGTGAAATGCTGGAAGAGGCCGGTCATCAGGTTGTCGGAGCGGCGGCAGACGGCGTCGAAGCCTTGGCGCTGGTACGTCGGGAAAGGCCGGATCTCGTCTTTCTCGATATCAAGATGCCGAAGCTCGACGGCATTCATGCAGCGAAGATGATTGCTCATGAAGGATTGGCGCCCGTCTTATTATTGACGGCATACGATCAGCATGAAGTAGTCGATCAGGCTAAAGACTCGGGAATTTTCGGATATCTCGTCAAACCGGTAACACCGCGGAACCTTTTTCCGGCCATGGAAGTCGCCGTCTTACAATTCAGGCGTCAACAGGAAGCGGTTAAGGCGATTATCGACCTGCATGAAGAGATTGAAGAGCGCAAACTCGTTGAACGGGCCAAAGGGCTGATTATGGAAACCTACGATATTACAGAAGACGAAGCATATCGTCGTATGCGGCAATACAGCATGAAGACGGGGAAGGCGTTAAAAGAAATTGCTGCGGCACTGATCGCGCAATGGGAAAAACGGGAAGGTAAATAAATAGTAAATCAAAAATGAGGGGTATTGACTTTTTCACCTTTAGTGGGTAATATATATAGTGTAATTAGCACTCGGATATTATGAGTGCTAATAAAAAGAATCAACAACTTAAGGAGGAATATGAAAATGATTAGACCTTTAGGAGACCGCGTAGTTATTCGCGTATTGGAACAGGAAGAAAAAACTGCCAGCGGTATATATTTGCCTGATACGGCAAAGGAAAAGCCGAGCCAGGGAGAAGTAGTGGCTGTCGGAGCCGGCAAGGTTCAGGACGACGGCAAGCGTATCCCTTTGGATGTGGCTGTCGGCGACAAGATTATTTTCTCTAAATATGCAGGCACAGAAGTGAAGTTTGAAGGAAACGAATATCTCATCGTCAGCGAACGTGATATTCTGGCAATTATCTGATTCATTCCATATTCCGAACAGGAGAGTGTATAACAATGGCTAAACAAATTTTGTTTAATGAAGAAGCACGTCGGGCTTTGGGCAACGGTGTAGACGCCTTGGCCAATGCCGTTAAAGTTACCTTAGGGCCTAAGGGCCGCAACGTCGTATTGGATAAAAAATTCGGCGCACCGACTATTACCAATGACGGCGTCACGATTGCCCGTGATATCGAATTGGAAGATCCCTTTGAAAATATGGGCGCTCAGCTCGTCAAAGAAGTTGCGACGAAGACCAATGATGTAGCCGGCGACGGCACGACGACGGCCACCTTGCTGGCGCAAGCCATGATTCAGGAAGGGATGCGCAACGTAGCTGCCGGCGCCAATCCGATGATTTTGAAACGAGGCATCGAAAAAGCTGTCAACAAGCTCGTAGAAGAAATTAAATCCCGCTCCATCGCCGTATCCGATAAATCTTCTATTGCACAGGTTGCGTCCATTTCTGCCGGCGATGAAGAAGTCGGCGGCTTGATTGCCGACGCTATGGAAAAAGTCGGCAAAGACGGCGTCATTACCGTTGAAGAATCGAAAACGATGGGAACACAGCTTTCCGTTGTAGAAGGCATGCAGTTTGATCGCGGTTATATTTCTCCGTACATGGTGACCGATCCGGATAAGATGGAAGCCGTTATGTCTGAACCGTACATTTTGGTTACAGACCGCAAGATCGCATCCATTCAGGAAATGCTCCCTGTTCTGGAAAAAGTCGTTCAGGCGGGCAAAGAACTCCTGATCATCGCTGAAGACGTAGAAGGCGAAGCATTGGCTACCTTAGTGGTCAACAAACTGCGCGGCACCTTCAAGGCCGTTGCCGTGAAAGCTCCCGGATTCGGCGACCGTCGCAAAGCCATGTTGCAGGATATTGCCACCTTGACCGGTGCTACGGTTATTACGGAGGATGTAGGTCGTAAACTGGACAGCATTACCATGGAAGATCTCGGCACGGCTCGTCAGATCCGCGTTACCAAAGATGAAACGACGATCGTTGAAGGGCACGGTGATGCTTCTGCCATTAAAGACCGCATTGCACAGCTCAAAGCGCAGATTGCCGAAACGACTTCTGATTTTGATAAAGAAAAGTTGCAGGAACGTTTGGCTAAGATGTCCGGCGGTGTAGCCGTCATCGAAGTCGGCGCCGCTACGGAAGTCGAATTGAAAGAAAAGAAACTGCGGTTGGAAGATGCATTGAATGCGACGCGTGCAGCTGTCGAAGAAGGTATCGTAGCCGGCGGCGGTACGACCTTTATTGATATTCTTCCTTCGTTGGATGCCCTTAAAGAAGAAGGCGACGTACAGACTGGTATTAACCTCGTTAAACGCGCTGTCGAAGCGCCTGTACGCCAGATCGCCGCTAATGCCGGCCTGGAAGGATCCGTTATCGTTGCCGAAGTGAAAGCTTCTGCAGATGGTGTAGGATTTAACGCGTTGACGGAAGAATATGTCGACATGATCAAAGCCGGTATCGTTGATCCCGCGAAAGTTACTCGTTCGGCGCTCCAAAATGCAGCATCTATTGCCGCTTTGGTACTGACAACGGAAACGCTTGTTGCCGATAAACCGGAACCGGCAGGTGCTGCTCCGGCCGGTATGTCTGGCGGTATGCCCGGCGGCATGCCCGGTATGATGTAAGATCAGTAAATTTATCATATGATTGGGAAAAGCTGTCGTCCGATTCGGACGGCAGCTTTTTTTTGAATAAATACTTGCCAAAATATACCTTCTCTGCTATAATACGTATTGTTCCTTACGAATGGAACCGTATTCCTCAATAGCTCAGTTGGTAGAGCAATCGGCTGTTAACCGATTTGTCGTAGGTTCGAGTCCTACTTGAGGAGCCAAGGCCCCTTGGTCAAGTGGTTAAGACACCGCCCTTTCACGGCGTGAACGTGGGTTCAAATCCCGCAGGGGTCACCATACGGGCGATTAGCTCAGCTGGGAGAGCGCCTGCCTTACAAGCAGGATGTCAGCAGTTCGATCCTGTTATCGCCCACCAAGACAGACAAATGCGAACTTTTGATTCTCATAATGGAGAATTGAAAGTTCGTTTTTGCATTTGATGAAGTAATTGGCTGCCAAGAATTATTCTGTACCTTGCGGCGTAGCGAGGCGATAGATGCGTCGAAGGGGGCGCGCGGCGCGGCATAGGGCGCCTGGTGAAACGGCGGACGGCGTAATCTTTCAGCCTGCCGCTTCCGGCTTTTCTGCATGTTTCGTAGCCGCTTTTACGGTGGGACGAAAACGGTAAAGGGGGAATTCATGGCGCTTGATTCTCTCGCATCTGCCGCTTTTCCTTTTTCGGTAAATCGGGTATGATAATAGCGGGTATAGGAAAAGCGCATCTTTTCCGTCAGAATGGAGTCATGTATGTCAAGTATAGGGGAGGAATAATCATGTCAGATGTATTTTTTACTACGATGAGGACAAAAGAAGGGGAAGGGCTGGCGCATAAACTGGGAAGGTTGGTGCGGGCAGCGGGGATTGAAAAGATAGATTTTACCAATAAGTTTGTCGCCATCAAATTGCATTTCGGGGAACCGGGTAATCTGGCCTTTCTTCGTCCACAGTACGCTGCCGAGATTGTGCAAATTGTCAAGTCTTTAGGAGGCAAACCGTTTTTGACCGATTGCAATACATTGTATGTCGGCGGTCGGAAAAATGCCGTCGATCATATTGAATCGGCCTATAAAAACGGTTTCACACCGTACACGACAGGCGCCCAGGTCATTATTGCCGACGGCCTGAAAGGGCTGGACGAGGCGCTGGTGCCGCTGCCGGACGGCGAATATGTCAAGGAGGCCAAAATCGGCCGCGCTTTGATGGATGCCGATATCGTCATTTCCCTGACTCATTTCAAGGGGCATGAGGCGGCAGGCTTCGGCGGCGCCATCAAAAATTTGGGCATGGGCGGCGGTTCTCGGGCCGGTAAAATGGAACAACACAGTGCAGGCAAGCCTTATGTTCAGCAGGAATACTGTATTGGCTGTCATAAGTGTGAAAAAATCTGCGCGCATGATGCGGTGCATGTAACGGACGGCAAGTCTTTCATCACGGAGGAAATTTGCGTCGGCTGCGGGCGGTGTATCGGCGTCTGTCCTGTCGACGCCATTGCGCCTGTTTGGAATGAAGCCTATACGGTGTTGAGCAGGAAAATGGCCGAATATACGGCGGCTATCGTCCGGGGCCGGGAAACGTTCCATATCAGTCTGGCCGTTGACATATCGCCGTGTTGTGACTGTCATTCTGAAAATGACGTGCCCATCGTTCCTGACATCGGCATGTTTGCGTCTTATGATCTGGTGGCTCTTGACCAGGCCTGTGTCGATGCCGTCAATCGGCAGCCGGTTATGGCCAACAGCGTTTTGAGTACTAAAGAGCATAACGGGGATTATTTTACGGATATCGAGCCGGAAACGGACTGGCAAGCCGCTTTGGAGCATGCTGAAAAAATGTGCCTCGGTACGCGTGAATATCGGTTAATTGAAATAAAATAACTACCTGAGTATAAAAAGAGAAGGCGTCCGCAACGGATACTTTCTCTTTTTTTATGATTTTACAAGATATTGACGATATTTCAATCATTTATATACGCACGCCGGGTATAGTAAAGGTACAACGTAAATAAAGGAGGGCATGGAATGAAAAGATTAGCAATAGCTGCAGCGGTAGGGACGGCCTTGACGATGTACGTGACACATACCGGTAAAGTTGCTGAAGCGATGGCGAAATTGAAAAAACTGACCCGTCTTAGTATTTACGACAAGCCTCCCAAGGAGTCGACGGATAAACCACTCTACTTCTAATTCGGAGGTGATCCTCTTATCTCCCCGGTCAGGGTTAAGACCGCTATGGTTAGCCCTGTAGAACAGATGGATAAGGCTCTGTTTTACAGTTGATACATACAGGTTGCTCCCCAGTACGAAACCCCAACCAAGGTAAAGCCGGCCGGTGAAGCCGGCTTTACGCTTATTCAGCGGAGGATGACGGTGTGGCGTGCAGCAAAACAATATATAGTGAAGCGGAGGCGTGTTTTATGAAAAAGAAAAGAATAATGATGATTTTGGCTGGGTTGTGTCTGGGGGGTTCAGCGGCTTTTTTTAGCGTTCATGCCGCGCAGATCGTTACCTATCAAAAATATCCGCTGGTTATGGATAAACGGTACTATGTCCCCAGCGCCGCAGCCGATAAAAAAATATTTCCCAATGGCCTGAACGCGGCTTTCGGCTCAGGGCTTTCTTTTGAAGGATATACGCAAGAGGGAGCGCCGCGTTTATTGACAATCACGGACAGAGGGCCGAATTTGGATGGGATGGATGTCATCTATAACGGTAAAAAATACACTTCCAAGCTCTTCCCGGCTCCTGATTTCCACCCTGAAATCGGCGAAGTGGTTTTAGCTGACGGAAAAGCCGCCGTAGTAAAGGTTATGCCGATTAAGGATCCATCGGGAAACGCGATTTCCGGCCGTCCCGTTCCTCCCGGCGAGACCGGTTCCAGCGGGGAAGTGGCGCTGTCCAGTGATCTCAAGCTGCTTCCTTTCGATGAAAACGGTTTGGATACGGAAGCCATTGCCCGTGATCGGGACGGCAATATCTGGATCAGTGATGAATATGGCCCGTTTGTCGTCAAAATGGATCGGCAGGCGAGAATTCTTGAGAAATATTCGCCTAAAAACGGGTTGCCGGCTATTGCTGGCGAACGGACGCCCAATCGCGGCGCTGAAGGTTTGACGATCATGCCCAATGGCCATATCCTGTTTTTGGTTCAAAGTATCTTGACGAATGGCGGAAAAACGAAGAATGCAGTCGTTTGCCGCTTGTTTGACTGGAATCCGACGGATTGTACTTATAAAACGTATGCTTATCCGCTGGAAGGGACGTACAAGAAGATGGGGGATGCGAAATTAGGCGATGCTTATGCAATCGACAATCATCGCGTCTTGATTATCGAGCAAGGAAAGCAAGCCGATAAATCAATGATGAACAGGGTCTATATGGTGGATCTTTCGACCGGTACGGATGTTACGAATACAAAAATCAACGGCAAGGACATCGAATTTGCGTCCCGCGAAGAGCTGGCGCCGTATCTTCCGGTCAAGACGCTGATTGCCGATTTGCGGCGTTACGGCTGGGATACGGAAAAAGCGGAAGGGCTGACGATGAGTTATGACCATAAAACGATGTTCGTATCGAACGATAACGATTTCGGCATTGCGACAACGGTTCGGGACGCAGCGCATAAGAAAGCGAAAATAAGTGATTATACATACGATGCGGCAAGCGGTATGATCTATTATCAGGATAAAACGGGGCGGAACGTGCCGGCTCATCCGCAGATAGACATGGAAGTCGGGCCGGATACGCCGCAAATATGGTCGTTTACATTTGATCGGTCGCTGGACGGCGTGCACTCGTCTGCACGCGGCAATAAGCAGTGACGTCGGGCGTTTTCAATTAACCGGTTTGGATGCGGACCCTTCTGTATCTCCGATACGGAAGGGTCTTTTGCTGGCGCCATTCCGGTACACAGTGATGTGGCGGCGTGCCGGCCGCAGCGGAATAACCGGCGCGGGAATAAAAATGATGGAAAATGAAAATTGCCAATGACGCATAGCGATGGTATAATGTATGCCATTAGGGGATTTATCATTAAAAGGGGTGTTTGTCATGACTAAATTTTCAAATTTTGCCAATTCATTACAGTCGTCCGATATTGCGGCCTTATTAGCGCTGACGGAAAAGCCGGAAATCATTTCCTTTGCCGGCGGTCTTCCGGCGCCGGAGCTTTTCCCGATTGAAGAGATGAAGCAGGTGGATGCGGCTATTTATGCCGAAGAAGGACGTCAGGCCGTGCAGTACGGAACGACGGAAGGGTATGTGCCGCTCCGTGAAGAAATTGCCCGGAGAATGAAGGATAAATTTTTCGTCGATTGCCAACCGGAACATATCGTCGTGACGACCGGTTCGCAGCAGGCGCTGTTCATCTTAGCGCAGATACTGGTTGATAAAGGGCAGTCCATCTTGATGGAAAGCCCGTCGTACATGGGGGCTATCATGGCCTTTGATCCCGCCGGACCGCGCTATACGGAAGTGCCGACAGATGACAAGGGGATTATTCCGGAAGCATTGGAAAAAATTTTAGCTGCAGACGACGCTGTCCGTTTGATTTATGTCATTCCTGAATTCCAGAATCCGACAGGCGTAACGTGGCCCCTGGAACGGCGGAAGGCTTTTATGGATATCGTCAGCAAATACGATGTTGTCGTGCTGGAAGATAATCCGTACGGCGAAATTCGTTACGGTCTTGAAAAAATGCCGTCTTTAAAATCGTTGGATACGCAGGGGAAGGTCGTTTTTCTGGGTTCTTTCTCCAAAATTTTTATGCCCGGCCTGCGGCTCGGCTGGATCGTTGCGGCACCGGACATCGTTGATAAATTTGTCAAGTTCAAGCAGGCCGTCGATCTCGGCACATCCACGTTCGGACAACGGCAGGCGGCGTATTTCTGTAAGTTGTTTGATATGGAAGCGCACATTGCCCGTATTACGGCGCTTTATGCGAAAAGGCGCGATCTGATGTGTGACGCGATGAAGACGTATTTCCCCGCCGATGTCACCTTTACGTATCCGCAAGGCGGCCTGTTTACGTGGGTTACCTTGCCTGACGATGTGGACGCAAAAAAATTGATGCCCAAATGTATTGCGCAGAATGTCGCTTATGTGCCGGGCGATATCTTCTATCCGAATGGCGGTCACGGCAATCACTTCAGGCTAAACTACTCCAATATGCCTGAAGACCGGATTGTTGAAGGAATCAAGCGTTTGGGAGCCGTTCTTGCAGAAGAACTGAAAAAATAAATTTGATATAATATAGGGACTGTAATAAAATGAGGAAGGACTCGTTTTATGGCAGTCCCGTTTTTACGTTTTGTTGAATGGAGTTATTATGCAGCCGACAGATGTGTTAAAACAGTATTTCGGATATACGGCGTTCAGGCCCGGGCAGGAAGCTGTTGTCACTGCATTGCTGCAGCAGCGTGACAGTTTGGTCATCATGCCGACGGGAGCCGGAAAATCACTTTGTTTTCAGATCCCGGCGCTGCTGATGCCCGGTCTTACTTTGGTTATTTCACCGCTTATTTCCCTGATGAAAGATCAGGTTGATTCCCTTCTGAATCAGCAGATTGCCGCGACTTTTATCAACAGTCAATGTACCTTTGAAGAATCGAAGGAACGATTTTCGCAAATTTGCAGGGGTAAGTTCAAGTTGGTGTATATTTCGCCGGAGCGACTGCAAAATGAATTCTTTACTTCGCTGATGAAGGAATTGCCGCTTGCCATGGTCGTCATTGACGAAGCCCATTGCGTATCGCAATGGGGACATGATTTCCGGCCAAGCTACGGGGCGATCAGTTCCTGGATCGAGGCGTTGCCGCAGCGTCCCGTCGTGAGCGCATTTACGGCGACGGCGACGGAAAAGGTCAAGGGTGATATGTTGGCGCTCTTGGGGCTGCAGAAACCGCAGTTGTTTATCGGTGGTTTTGACCGGCCGAACTTGTATTTTCGTGTTGTCGGCAACGGCGACCGCATGGCTTTTTTGGAAGCCTATTTGCGCGAACACCGGCGTGACAGCGGGATTATTTACGGGGCGACGCGCAAAGATGTAGATCGTATTTATCAGCGACTGCAGCGTCAGGGCTTTTCTGTCGGCCGGTACCATGCCGGTTTGTCCGATGAGGAACGGCGGCGCGTGCAGGAAGCCTTTTCGTATGACCGGCTGGCAGTTATTGTAGCTACGAATGCTTTCGGAATGGGTATTGATAAAAGCAATGTCCGATTTGTGATTCATTATCAAATGCCGAAAAATATGGAGAGTTATTATCAGGAAGCGGGTCGTGCCGGGCGCGACGGAGCTCCCGGCGAATGCATTCTCCTGTTTAGCAGGCAGGACATTATGATTCAGAATTATTTGATTGAAAGATCCGTGCATGATCAACAACAGCAGCGGCACGAAAAGCTCCTGCTTCGGCAAATGATCGACTATTGCGAGCAGCCGGGGTGTCTGCGCCGCGCCATTTTGGCGTATTTCGGCGAGACGCCTGCTTGGCGTGACTGCGGCCATTGCGGTAATTGCGACAGTCCGAAGGTGGAAGAAAAGATTACGCCGGAAGTTCGGCTGATCTGCCTTTGTGTCGATGAACTGAAAGGCCGTTTCGGGATGACAATGGTCTGTGATATACTGAAAGGGACGGCTAATGCCAAGGTCAGGCGTTACGGGTTTGAAGGGAAGGCGTCGTTTGGCATGTTGGGCGATTTTTCCCAGGAAGAGATTCGCAGCCTTATTCGAACATGTTTGCAGTTACACTTCCTTGAACAATCCGACGGTCAGTATCCTGTCCTGTCATTGACGGCGGCAGGGAGGGAACAACTGCAGAGCGGCAGGACCGTCGTCAGAACGAAACGGATTGCCGCCGCTCCTTCGGCGGAAAAGAAAAAACGGTTTTCTGCCGATATCGACGAAGTTGCGTTGCGACCAGTGTTTGAAATCCTGCGTTCGTTACGGTACAGATTGGCCAAAGAGGAACAAATCCCGCCTTTCGTTATCTTTTCCGATGCCACGTTGTGGGAAATTGCAGGACGGCGGCCTCAGTCGCTTGACGAGTTGGGAGAAGTAAAAGGAGTCGGCTCCTTTAAACTTCACAAATATGGGCATATTTTTTTGGAAGCGCTTCGAGAATTTGATGAATAATGAGGTGAAATGCATGAGCAGCGCAGATACGCAATATCTCGATATTGTTGAGAACATCATCGAGCACGGTTTTTATGGCAATAACAGAACGGGGATTCGGACGTACAAGTTACCGCATCAAGTCATGCAGTTTGATTTAGCGGCGGAATTTCCCATTTTAACGACGAAATTCGTCGCATTTAAGACGGCAGTGAAGGAAATCCTTTGGATCTGGCAGCTTCAGAGCAACGACGTACGGGAGTTGCAGAAGATGAATTGCCACGTTTGGGACGAATGGATGCGGCCTGACGGCACGATCGGCAAGGCTTACGGATATCAGATTCGGAAATACAGGCAGGTAGATACGCTTTTGGAGCAGCTGCGGACAGATCCGCAGAGTCGCCGCATGATCGTTTCCCTCTGGAACTTGGATGATCTGGACGATATGGCGCTGCAGCCTTGCGCTTTTCAGACGCTTTGGGATGTTACGGCAGGACGGCTGAATTGCATGTTGATACAGCGCAGCGGCGATATGGGACTCGGTGTTCCCTTCAATATGACCCAGTATGCCGTTTTGGTACACTTGATTGCCCAGTCTGCAGGACTGAAACCGGGCCTTTTCACACATGTCATTAATAACGCCCATGTTTATGAAAATCATGTAGAAGTATTGCGGCAGCAATTGGCTCGGCGTGATGCCGCCATGGCGGCGCCCGACTTGCTGATCAATACGGCGGTGCGAGATTTTTATGATTTTAAAATAGAGGATATCACACTGGATAATTATCGGCACTTAGGAAAATTATCGATGGAGGTCGCTGTCTGATGCTGCACTTGATCGCCGCCGTTGCGGAAGATGGAGGCATCGGCAGGGATAATCAATTACTCTGTCATATTTCGGCGGATTTACGGCACTTTAAAGCGTTGACGATGGGGCACCCGATGATTATGGGACGGAAAACCTTTGAAAGCTTGCCGGGAATCTTACCGGGTCGCAGTCACTGGGTATTAACGTCTCAAGCGGATTACGGTAAGCGTCGAAAGGATATTGCGGTATATCATTCTGTTGCGGATTTGAGACAGGACATGGAGCCGTCGAAAGAGTACTTCGTCATTGGCGGCGCATCGCTTTATGCGGCATTTCTGCCGTTTGCCTGCAGTCTTTATTTAACAAAAATAGAGGCCGTGTTCGAAGCCGACGCATTTTTCCCACCTTTTGAAGAAGGGCAGTGGCAATTGGAATCGGCAGAACGGTTTGAAAAAAATGAATCTAATAAATATACGTATTCTTTTTGTCACTATCTTAGAAAAGACCTATAAAACAGCAGTAATCATAAATCTTAATAAGATAAATATGAATAAAAATTTTAAAATATTTATAATTATGAGAGGAAATTACATTGACATGCCACTTTGATTATGATACACTAACGTAAGAGCTACAAGATAGCTGGAATTGTTTTTATTTAGGAGGATTTTGGTATGCACGGTAAAGTAAAATGGTTTAGCGCAGAAAAAGGTTATGGCTTTATTGAAAGAGAAGATGGCGGCGATGTGTTTGTACATTTTTCAGCTATCCAGGAAGACGGCTTCAAATCCCTGACAGAAGGTCAGGAAGTTGAATTCGACATCGTCGATGGCGCTCGTGGACCGCAGGCTGCTAACGTTACAAAAGCGTAAGAAGCTTGAGTAAATAGAAAACCTTTTAACCGGTGATTCCTTTGGAATCACCGGTTTTTATTTTGAACAAATAAATTAAAAATGCAAAAATATTGTATAATTACTTGAAAAAATACGCTTTATATGATACGATAAATGCATTCGACGGAGGCATGTATTTATGGAGGAGATATGATGAAACACGTTAACAGCTTTAAAAATTACACGTCTGATGAATTACAGGGCATCTTATTGTTGGCAAAGAAAATAAAAGAAAATCAAGAGGCATATGCGAATATTTTATCAGGGAAAAAATTATATACGCTTTTTGAAAAAACCTCTAATCGGACATATTTATCTTTCGTCATAGGCATGGAAGAATTAGGCGGAAAGGCGTATAATCAAAAATGGAGTGACAGCAATTTTACGATCGGCGATACGATGAGTGAAGTGCAGTACGTTTGCCGCAATGTGGACTGTATTATGGGGCGATTCAAGAAAGCTGAAACGACGGCGGCCTTTATGAACAGTGCTACTGTACCGGTTATCAACGGTTGCGATAATACGTTTCACCCGACGCAGGCGTTGGCGGATATGCTGACGTTATATGAAAAGCTGGGGCGTTTCTCGGCATCGGTTCTGTACATTGGCGCCAAAAACAATACCTTTAATTCTTTATCTGAAATCGTTACGGCCTTAGGCGGGCAGATGTACGGGCTGACACCTTTCAGTCAGGTCATGGCTGTGGGCGGTGATTTTTACGATTCATTGAAGGCCACGGGACGTTATCATGAAATTTCTCCGACTGTCAGCAAAGAAGAATTGAAGAAAATTGTCGGTGCCGTGGACTGCGTCTATACCGATACATGGGTCGACATGGAATTTTTTACGAATCCTGCCTATGAGGAAAAGAAGAACGCCATCATTGAGCAGATGATGCCGTATCAAATCGATGCGGCATTACTGGCAGGCACAAAGGCGCTCGTATTCCATGATATGCCTATCCATCCGGGCTTCGAAATCAGCAAAGAGGTCATGGAGCAGCACTTGGAAACGATTTTGGATGAAGCCGAAAATCGCCGTCATGCGGAAAAAGGATTGCTCGTCTACTTGTTGACGGGAAAACTGGACTGGTAGAAAAATAGTTCCCGCCCTATGTGATATTGCCGGAAGAGTCCATATATGGGGAGGTTTTCAGTTGAAAATTTTAGTTGCAATGGAAGTTACGGAGAAACATAAAACGCTCATTGAGGCGGCTGCCGGCACCAATACCGTAGTCTATGCCGATGTGCAGGGGCCGGTAAGTGCTCTTGTCAAGCCGCAGGATCTGGCTGACGCCGAAGTCATTATCGGCAATGTGAAGCCGTCTTTGCTGCAGCAGGCCAAGCAGCTTCGCTGGCTGCAGCTGAACAGTGCCGGCGCCAATACGTATTGCGGTGACGGCATTTTGCCGGCTGGCACGTTGCTGACAAATGCTACGGGGGCCTACGGATTGGCCTTGGCCGAGCACATGCTGGCCCAGCTATTAGCCATGATGAAACGGTTATACGCTTATTATGATAATCAGAAGCAGGCCCTTTGGCGGGATGAAGGCCCCGTTACGTCTCTTTACGGTGCAACAGCTGTGATCGTCGGTTACGGGGATATAGGCAGTCAGTTGGGGCGGCGGCTGCAGGCCTTGGGGACGCATGTCATCGGCATTCGCCGCCGCAGCGTGACGCCTGCACAGGGCGCGGATGAAATGGCGCTTATTACTGATCTCGACCGGCAGTTGGCGAAGGCCGATATCGTGGCTTCATGCCTTCCTGATACGCCGGAAACGTATCATTTGTATGATGCGGCGCGTTTCGGAAAAATGAAAAAGGGCGCCTGGTTTTTAAATATCGGTCGCGGTTCCAATGTCGTGCAGCAAGATTTATGTGCCGCCGTGACGTCCGGTCACCTGGCGGGGGCCGCTGTCGATGTTACGGATCCGGAGCCTCTCCCTGCCGCAGATCCCTTGTGGCGGACCGAAGGCATCTATATTACACCGCATATTTCCGGCGGCTATCATGTGGCGGCGACGCACGACGCGATCGTCCGTATCGCCGTCGATAATTTGAAGGCGTACATAAACGGCAAGCCGTTGCAGAATGAAGTGGATTTTACGACGGGGTATAAAAAATAGGAGGTAACTGTCATGAAGACGATAGGGTTTATCGGCGTCGGTATCATGGGCAAACCGATGGTACGCAATTTGCTGAAGGCGGGCTTTTCTGTCCGGATCTACGCGCGTACGAAAGAGAAAGCGGCAGCGCTTCTGACGGCGGGCGCCGCATTCTTTCCGACTATCGGTGAATGTGTCAACGATTGTGATCTCGTCATGACCATGGTAGGGTTTCCTGCTGATGTCGAAGAGGTTTATTACGGCGCAGGCAATATATTTGACGCCGCGGCACCGGGAACGTATCTGGTTGATTGTACGACGACGAGTCCGACCTTGGCCGAGCGGCTTTACCGGGACGGCAAGGCCAAAGGCTTTCACGTCCTCGATGTCCCCGTCACCGGCGGCGAAAGCGGCGCCATTGCCGGTACGTTGTCGCTTTTGGCGGGCGGCGAAAAAGGGCGACTTTGAAACGCTGTTGCCCGTATTTCGCGCCGTCGGTAAGACGATTACGTATTTGGGAAAAGCCGGCAGCGGTCAGCACGGCAAATTGGCGAACCAGATTCTCATTGCCGGCGCGCTCAGCGGCGTGTGTGAAGCGTTAACATACGGTAACGCGCAAGGTCTCGATCCGGCCGTGCTCTTAGGGGCGATTTCCGGCGGCGCCGGCGGCAGTGCGCAGCTCAGCAGCTTAGGGCCGAAAATACTGGCACATGACTATGCGCCGGGATTTTATATGAAACACATCATCAAGGATTTCAAGTTGGCGCAGGAAGAAAGTGAAAAGAAAGGGATTTCCCTGGATATTTTACAGAAAGCCTTGGAAAACTTTGAAGAACTTGCCGCGGCAGGCTATGAGAATGAAGGCACACAGGCCTTGATCTGGCATTATATAAAAAAATAACCGGCAGTACGGCAGGCGGAGCGAGCAGCGTTTCGCCTGTTTTTTTTACAGGACTTTGACAGAAAGCTCGGCGATTCATTACAGAGTACCGGTATAGTGAAAGAAATCATGTTTATAATTTATGACGAGGAGATGTTGAATCGATGGATTCCTTTCACACGAACAAAAAGAAAATTACTGCGTACGTTGCTGCTGTATTATGTATGGCTTCTGTCGGCGTATTTGCGGCGACAAGTCATTGGAATGATGCTTCCCTGACGCCGCAAGCGACGACGCGGACCGCCGTTTCCGATAACACGGACTGGCAGGAATGGAAGGCGCATTGGGAAGAAATCAAAAGTGATTACGAGCAGGTTTCGATTGCCCCCGGTACGAATGAATCGAAGTTGAACTTTGCCTGGTATTCGAAGGAAAAGGCAGATCGTGCGGAAGTGCGTATATCCCGCAACGAGGATATGTCGAAAGCCAAGACTTTCGGCGGCGTCTGTCAGGAAGGAACGGTTATTGGCGGCAAAACCTATTATGCGAACAAGGTTGAAATCAGCGGCTTGAAGGCTGATTCGACGTATTGGTATCAAGTTAAGAAGAACGGGCAATGGCAGAAAGCCGAAATGATCAAGACCGGAAATCCGCATGATTTTTCCTTCATGTATGTCGGCGACCCGCAGATCGGCGCTTCGAAAGGACAGACTCCTGCCGACGGCGCGAAGAAGATGAACGGCGATATGGCGGCCAGAAACGATGCGTACAACTGGAACAAGACGCTGAATGCCGCTTTGGCGCAGCATCAGGATATCGATTTCCTGGTTTCGCCTGGCGACCAGATCAATGAACCGGCAGCCAATCAGGATCCGGCTAAAATTTTACAGCAAGAAGAAGAATATGCCGGGTATCTGTCGGCCCGCGCTCTGCGCAGCTTGCCGGAAGCATCGAGCATCGGCAACCATGACAGCATGACCGTCGGCTACGGGAACCATTTCAATGTGCCGAACCCGTTTGTGGAAGAAAAGAATCCGACCGTTGCCGGGCACGGGTATTACTATGCTTACGGCAGTGCGCTCTTTATCGTCATTAATGCCAATAACTATAATGCCGCCGATCATCAGGCGTTGATTCAAAAAGCGATCGCCGCGTATCCGGATGCCAAATGGCGTATCGTCGTCATGCACCAGGATATTTACGGCAGCGGTCTCGATCATTCCGATTCTGACGGCATCCTCTTGCGTACGCAGCTGACGCCGATCTACGACGCCAATCATATCGACGTCGTTCTGCAAGGACATGACCATACGTATGCGCGGACTTATCAGATCAGCAGTGACGGCAAGAAGCATCTGTCTTTCAGCGACCTGCGCGGTCAGGGACAGAGCGGACAATCGCACAGCTTGTTGGACACGGCGCTGAAAAACAGCGCGTTTAAGGATATGTACACGTCACAGAACCTGTGTTATACGATTGCCGATATGAAGCAGGGCGTACTGCACAATCCGCAAGGCGTTTTCTATATGTCCTCCAACTCGGCGACAGGGTCCAAATTCTATGAGTTGATTCCGCAGCAGCAGGATTATATTGCCGCCAGAAGTCAGACCTGGCGTCCGACATATTCCGTCATTCGCGTGACCGATACGTCATTCACGATCAACACATATGACGTTGAAAGCGGCGCGCCCATTGATGACGCGTACAGCATCGTCAAAGACTGATGACCTTGCAAAAAGCAAAACGATTTGCACTGATAATCGCGGTGCTTCTTGGCGCCGCGCTTTTCCTCCAGAACTTTCAGCATGTAGAGAAGCCGGAAATGGTCGCTACCCAAGGGCGGACCTTTGAAACGGCAACTGTTGCTGAGATCGTGCGGGATAATTTGCAGGAGGACGGCAGTCGTGCAGGCGATCAGGAGGTATTGCTGCAGATGACGAGCGGCAGCCAAAAGGGTCGGCTCGTGGCGGCAAACTGTCCGAACGGACTTTTGTTCGGTACGATCTGTGAGCCTGGCATGAAGGTCATCGTTTTGTCCAGCGTCGTCGGGGCTCTGGATCTGCATACCGTTTATAATGTCGACAGATCACTGCCGATTTATCTTTACATCGGCACGTTTTTGCTCATGTTGTCGCTTATTGGCGGTAAAAAAGGCATGAAATCCGCCGCGGCCCTGGTCTTGACCTTTGTCTGCTTTGTCTATCTCTTTTTTCCTATGATTTTCCGCGGGACGCCGCCCGTCGTTGCCGCTGTTTTGACAGCAGCCGTAATTTTAGCGGCAACGATGTACCTGATAAACGGTTGGAGCCGCAAAGGAGGCATCGCCTTCTTGGGGACTCTCGGCGGCGTCGTTGTTTCCGGCGCGGCAGCGCTGATTTTCGGACAGATGACCAACCTTTCGGGATATAATGTGTCAAATATCGAAAGCCTGCTGTTCGTTGCGCAGAACACGGCGATCGACGTCGGGCAGCTGCTCTTTGCAGGCGTTCTTTTTGCCAGCCTCGGCGCCGTTATGGATATTGCCATGGATATTACGGCGGCCTGTACAGCCGTGGTCAAAGAAAACCCCGCTATTTCCCGGGAAAAACTCTTCGCCGTCGGCATGGATGTCGGGCGCGACGTGATGGGAACCATGGCGACGACACTGATTTTGGCTTTCTTCGGCGGTTCACTTAGTGTTTGGGTATTGGATTATGTTTATGACCTGCCGTATTTACAGCTCATTAATTCCAACTCCGTCGGCGTTGAGATTATGAAAGGGTTTGCCGGAAGCTTCGGCGTCATTTTGACGGTACCCCTGTCGGCGGCATTAAATGCTTTTGCTGCGGAAAGTAAAAAATCATAACTATCTTTTTAGAATCACAGAAGCAGGAGGACTGTGCCGGTCTTCCTGCTTTTACTATATCCGGAATCGGGTTTGCAATTGCGACGGCGCATTTCAGCGCACGATTTATGCAGATTGTTCGGAGATAAAGAAGTCAACGGATACAGGAATGGAATGACGACTTTTCTTGCAAAAAGTCAAAAAGACGAATATAATATACAGTGTAAGGTCAAAAAGTTTATCTTAATGAGATAGGATAGATACCGATAAGAAAGGTGATCAGCATGAGCGTATTGGCAGATAAAATTGAACAGTTTATTTTGCATAAACTGTTGGAAGAAGAAAAAGAGAATATTATTTTGCGGCGAAATGAGCTGGCTGATGAATTGGAATGCGCTCCGTCTCAGATCAGCTATGTCCTGAGCACACGTTTTTCTAATGAACGGGGATTTCTCGTTGAATCGCGGCGCGGTTCGGGCGGGTTTGTACGGATTGTCAGGCTGACGGCAAAAAAAGCGGACCATACACCGGCTTTGCTCACGGAGCGCCTGCCTGCCGTGAGTATTACCTTGGATGACTTGGATAATTTACTGTTTCAGTTGATCAGGAACAAGGTAATTACCAACGGAGAAGCCATTATCCTCCATCATACTTTTCAGGCGCTTTTCCTTGAAATTGACGACGCGTCAAAGCGCTTTGCCGTCATTAGCCGTATTTTGAAACAGATAGCGATATAGCGTTACAGGAAGGAGTGTGTACCATGCTTTGTGATCACTGTAAGAAGCACGAAGCTGTCGTGCATATTACGAAAATAGAAAACGGCCGTCGCACGGATATTCATCTCTGCGCCGATTGCGCGGGAAAACAGAGTCCCTTCGGAAGCGACGGAGAGTCGAATATTGTCGATAATGATTTCTTTCGTAAAATGGCTTATCCCGACCATCACGGCCGGTACGGCGAGGAATTGCGCTGCAACAGCTGCGGCACGACTTATGAAGAATTCAATCGCAACGGAAAATTCGGCTGTCCCGATTGTTATGAAACGTTTGCAGAAGAAGCGACGCCGCTGCTGCGGCGTATACATGGTCACGGCAGACACGTCGGCAAGGTGCCCGAACGGGGCAGCGGCGTGTTTCGTACGGAAACACAGCTGAAGCGGCTTCGGCAACATCTGCAGAAGCTCATTGCCGCGGAAGCGTATGAAGATGCGGCAACGGTGCGTGACGAAATTCGCGCCCTTGAACAGCAGCGTGGCGGCAAGGAGGGATAGGGATGTTTGCAGAATTGCTTACGGCACCGTTGCTGCCCTGGCAGGACGGCTCCGGTGAAGCTGCCGATATCGTTTTGGAAAGCCGGATCCGTTTGGTGCGGAACCTGAAAAAGTATGTTTTTCCCGGTAAAGCGTCGGCTGCGGAACTGCAAGCCGTCCTGACGGAGGCGAAGGCGCAGGTACCGCGTTTACAACAGTTGGGAACGGGGCGCTATGAATATCTCGAACTCGGCAAGTTGTCTCCGGCGGAGAGGGATTTGGCTGCGGCCAAGCATTTTATCGCGCCGAGTCAGCCGGGGACGGGACAAGGCCTGCTGTTGCGAGAAGACGGCGCTGCGGAGGTCATTGTGAATGAAGGTGAACATTTTATCATTCAGGCGGCTGCTGCCGGTGCGGCGTTGGATACGGTATGGCGTACGGCCTTGCAGCTTGACGATACGTTGGAAAGCAAGCTCAACTTCGCTTTCCGCGATGACTTCGGCTATCTGACGGCGAATCCGGCCTTGACGGGAACCGGCTTGGTTGCCGGCGTTACCTTGCATTTGCCGGGATTGGTGACACAAAAAAGGATGCAGAAGATCGTTCAGGGCATTACCAAATTCGGATTTTCCGTATGCGGCGTCTATTGCCGGGGAAATACATATATCGGTAATATTTTCCAGATCGCCAATCAGATTACGTTGGGGATGTCGGAAGACGATGTCCTGACGCAGTTGAAAAAAATTGTTACGCAAATTGTCAAGGAAGAGCGGAATTGCCGGCAGCAACTGTTGGAGAGAGACGAAAACGGTCTCCGCGACGGTGTTCTTCGCAGTTACGGCATCCTTTCGCAAGCCTGGCTCATGGAGCAGGAGGAAGCGATTCGCCTGTTGAGCGATTTGCGCTTAGGCATTGATCTCGGCATCATTCATGAACGGCCTTCTGTCTATGAAGCCCTGCTCTTTCTCTGCGAAACCGCACATTTACGGCAATCTGGTGCTGGAAAGAATGATGACGCCGAAGACCGGGTACGGGCGGATATTATCCGTGAAACGCTGGCGGCGTATGCCATATAAATTGTGATAATTACGATAAAATGCCAAACCCTTTACGGGCAGGCACGTGCATGAGGGGGGAACGACATGTACAACAGATTTACAAATGACGCAAAAAAAGTGCTGCATTATGCCCAAGAAGGGGCGCAGCGGTTTCATCATGACTATGTCGGCACGGAACATATTTTGCTGGGGCTGGTAATGGCTGACGGCGGTTCTGCCGGGCAGCTTCTGGCTCAGTTGGGGGTAACACAGGAAAATGTGAGCCGCGCTATTGAAAATACCGTTGGTATCGGAACGAAAGGCGCTTCCGGTCTGGCGTTGACACCGCGAACGAAGCGGGTTCTGGAGATGGCTGTTGCCGAGGCGAACCGACTGGGACAGGAATACGTCGGTACAGAACATATTCTGGCCGGTATCCTGGCTGAAGGGACGGGGATGGCCGTTCAAATTTTGGAAACGATGGATATTGATCTGGAACAGATCGTGCGGAAGCTGAATGAGCTGTTGGGAGCGGTTCCGGATGAAGGCGCCGCCGCGGAAGAAAACGGCAAAGTTTCGCTGGAAAATTACGGCCGCGATTTGAATGCCGCCGCCAAAAGTGAAAAAATAGATCCCGTAATCGGCAGAGAAAAGGAAATAGAACGCGTTATTCAAATCCTTTGCCGTCGGACAAAAAATAATCCTGTATTGTTGGGGGCTCCCGGTGTCGGCAAGACGGCGATAGCCGAAGGGCTGGCGCAGCGGATCGTCAACGGAACGGTGCCTGAACTGTTGGCGGCAAAGCGTGTCTTTTCCCTGGATATGGCCGGTTTGGTTGCGGGAACGAAGTACCGCGGCGAGTTTGAAGAGCGAATCAAAGCGGTAATTGAACTGTTGGCAAAAGATGATTCGGTTATTCTCTTTATTGACGAATTGCATCAGCTTATCGGTGCCGGCGCCGTCGAAGGGACGATGGATGCGGCAAATATTTTGAAACCGGCGCTGGCTCGCGGTGAATTGCAATGTATCGGGGCGACGACGTTGGACGAATACAAAAAGTATATTGAAAAGGATGCCGCCTTGGCGCGCCGCTTCCAGACGGTCCACGTGGGAGAGCCGTCCGAAGAGGAAGCCGTTCAGATACTGAAAGGCTTGCGAGACCGGTATGAAGCTTTTCATAATGCGCGCATCACCGACGAGGCAATTGAAAAAGCCGTAAAATTATCAGCCAGGTATATTTCCGACCGGTATTTGCCGGATAAGGCGATCGACATTATGGATGAAGCGGCCGCCAAGGTAAAGTTGGCCGCATATGCGCCGCCGGAGAAGCTGAAAGCACTGGAAGTTCAGTTGGCCGATATTAACAAAGAAAAAGCGGCGGCGTTGGCTGCTGAGGAGTTCGAACGGTGCGCAGCTCTGCGTGACGAAGGACAGCAGTTGAATGACATGATCTCGCAACTGCAGCGCGAACGGAAGCAGCAAGATGATGCCAAACTGATCGTGACGGAAGCGGACATTGCCGCGGTAGTTTCACTTTGGACGGGGATTCCGGTGCAGCAAATTACGGAGACGGAGTCGCAGCGGCTGCTGCATCTGGAAGAAGAACTGCACAAGCGCGTCGTCAGTCAAGATGAAGCGGTTACGGCGGTGGCCAAGGCGGTGCGTCGAGCCAGGGCCGGCTTAAAGGATGAGAAGCGGCCGATCGGCTCCTTCCTTTTCCTCGGTCCCAGCGGTGTCGGCAAGACCGAATTGGCGCGCACGTTGGCATGCCAGCTTTTCGGCAGTGAAGAGGCGATGATCCGTATCGATATGAGTGAATTTATGGAACGTCACAGCATTGCCAGCCTGGTTGGGGCTCCTCCGGGGTATGTGGGCTATGAAGAAGGCGGGGAACTGACGGATAAGGTCAGGGAAAAGCCGTACAGTGTCATCCTTTTTGACGAAGTGGAAAAGGCCAGCAGCGATTTCTTTAACATTTTGCTGCAAGTGCTGGATGACGGCAGATTGACCGATTCCAAGGGAAGAACCGTCGATTTTCGCAATACCGTCATTATTATGACCAGCAATCTCGGGGCGGCTCATTTGAAGCCGGCAGGGCCGACGGTGGGATTTGCCGCTGCCGCCGGCAAGCAGGACAGTGAGAAGGAATTTCAGCGGGCGAAGAATGAAATTCTCAGTGAGGTGCGGCGCTTCTTCCGTCCGGAATTTTTAAATCGTATTGATGAAATACTCGTTTTTAAGCCGTTGAAGCAAGAAGACCTGCGCCGTATTGTGTCGCTTCTGTTGCGGGAACTGACGGGACGTTTGGAAGAACAGGGCATCAACATGGATTGGACAGCGGCTGCCGACACTATTCTCGTTCGCGAAGGAAGTGATTTTGCGTATGGTGCCAGACCGCTGCGGCGCGCTATACAAAAACTTGTAGAAGATCCTATTTCCGAAATGCTCTTAAGCGGCGAACTGAAGAGCGGCAATTGCGTCCATGTTGATGGCGGCGATCAAAAGAAACTTGTGTTTACGACGGAGAAAGAGTAAATGGCTAAAAGCAAGAAACGATATGTCTGTGAACAGTGCGGCAGCGTCTTTTGCAGTTGGTTTGGCCGCTGCCCGCACTGCGGTGAATGGAATGCGATTCGCGAAGAAACCATCGTTCAAGATGGGCCGAAGAAAGCTGCGGCAGTGAAACGAGACGGGGACAGCGTCAGGCCGGCCTTGCTTAACGAAATCGCTATGGAAAAGATGCGCCGGCTGACAACGGGGATCGCCGAAGTGGATCGCGTCCTCGGCGGCGGCATCGTACCCGGTGCGCTGATGCTTCTCAGCGGTGATCCGGGTATCGGCAAATCAACGCTGGTTTTGCAGTTGTCCGTTGCAGTCAGCCGTCATCAAGGCAGCGTCCTTTATGCGTCAGGCGAAGAATCGGCCGGGCAGATTAAGCTTCGTGCAGACCGGCTTCGCTTGGCCGCCGACGGCCTTTGGATACAGGCGGACACTTTTTTGGATGCTATTTTGTCGGAAGCGGAAAAGAAACATCCGGGACTGCTCATCATTGATTCTATTCAAACCATGTACGGCAGTGAATGCGACGGCGCTCCCGGCAGCATGATGCAGATTCGGGAAGGAACGAACCGTTTGCTGACCTTTGCCAAGACGACGGGAATACCGGTTATCGTTATCGGGCATGTGACAAAAGACGGAAATATCGCCGGGCCGCGTGTTATGGAGCATCTTGTCGATGTCGTTCTTTACCTGGAAGGAGAGCGGCAGTACCCATTCCGCATCTTGCGGAGTATTAAGAACCGTTTCGGCTCGACTGATGAATCCGGATTGTTCACGATGACGGAAACGGGGCTGACGGAATTGGATAACCCGAGTTCACTGCTCTTGGCAGAGCGGGCGACGGCGAACTCGGGTTCTGCCGTCGTCGCCGTCATGGACGGTATGCGGCCGCTTATGGGCGAAATCCAGGCCTTGACAACGCGATCCGTTTTTTCCGTACCGCGCCGTACCGCCGTCGGCATGGATTATAATCGGCTGATCATTCTCCTGGCGGTGTTGGAAAAGAGGGTCGGTCTTTCACTGGCGGCTCAAGATGTCTATCTTACCGTTGTCGGCGGCCTGAAAATAACGGAGACGGCAGCTGATCTTCCCATCCTTTTGGCGATCCTGTCGTCTTGTCGCGACAGCGTTATCGACAGCAATACGGTTTGCCTCGGTGAAGTCGGCCTCACCGGTGAGATTCGCCGTGTACCCCATTGTCTGCGCCGTATCAGGGAGGCCGTCAAGTTGGGGTTCAAACGTTTTATCATTCCCCGGGGAAACCATGAAGAAGTAGTCGGAGCCGTCGACGCGTCTTGTCGCGTTATAGCCGTTGCTACGTTACAAGAAGCTGTAGCGGCGGTTTTTTGATCGGAAAAGCGGCAGGTTAAAGAGAAAAACTGTTCTTTTTTATAAATAATGTGTTATACTAACAATAGTATGACCATTTAATGGAGGAGGAATCATATGGATACGGAGCAGACGGACAGGCGTCGTATGCTTACGGCGCTGGTCTGTGCCTTGTGTGCTACCGTCCTTTTTGCAGCCGGTACGGTCTCGGCATCTTCGCCGGTGGGAAGTGTGAACAATCGGCAAGTTGTGTATACAACGGGCTCGAACGGCATGACAGGCCCGATCGTAAACTACGAGCATTATCGGATCATGGCTGACGGGCGTATGGAGCCGATTGTGAATCATGACACGTATGTGATCAATACGCAGGGACAGCAGGAACGGGTACAACCTGTCAATTATCGTTATCAGCGATCCGATTGCCGCTCCGGCAGATTTTGCAGCTATGGAGCGCGTGCCGGATTTCATCGGTAAGAACGTGCAGATGCAGCTCTGTCGAAATGTTGTTTTCGGCAGAGTTTATTTTGCCGCAAAAGTTTTTAACGGATGATACATTAAAAACGTGTACAATCGTATTATCGTGAATCTTAAAAGGAGGTGAACCATATGTTGGAAAGGAAGGAAACCGCTCCGTCTGCAGAAGGCAAAAACAATAAGCGGTTCAATGGGCGAAATATGGCTAATAAGGTGATGAAAGCAGCTATTTCTTTGGTTTTCGCGCTGATTTTTGTCATGCTTGCCGATCAAATTGTTTCGATGCCGCTGTTTAGCGCCGAACTGGAGATCGAAAGCGGGACTGCCGGCATATTCGGCACGACTGTCGTGACAATCGTCGCCTATATTCTCAGCGCCGTTTTGGGGGCCTGTATCGGGTATTTGCTTTCATCATTCATTTTGCGTCTTCTTTGGATTGCGATTCATTGGATGGAAAATAGTTTGGGCGCTTTCGCCAGTCAGGATCTGATGGTCGGGACCTTGGGCCTGCTTTTTGGACTTATTATTGCTACCTTAATTGGATTTGCCTTTGCCCGCCTGCCGATTATCGGCGCATATGGACCGATTGTTTTCAGTATTGTTTTCGGGTATGCCGGAATGAGTATTGCCATGCGTAAGAAGAATGAAATCATCCAAATGGTGTCTGCTCTTCCCTTCGGCAAAGCCGGTAAGGAAAACCGTAAAAAGGAAAGGGAATTTTCCGGGAAATTACTGGATACGAGTTCCATTATCGACGGTCGCATTGCCGAAATTTTCCGGACCGGTTTTCTGGAAGGTCCTTTGCTGATACCGGTATTCGTCTTGGAGGAATTGCAGCTCATTGCCGATTCTTCCGACCTTCTGAAACGGAACAAAGGGCGGCGCGGACTGGATATCTTAAAGCAAATGCAGGAAGATCACCCTGTTGAAGTACAGATTATTCATGATGACTTTGATGATGTGCAGGGGGTCGATTCCAAGCTGGTTCGTTTGGGAAGAAAAATCAATGCCAAGATTGTGACGAATGATTATAATCTGAATAAGGTCGCCGCTTTACAAGGCGTAGTTGTACTGAATATCAATGATTTGGCCAATTCCTTGAAGCCGTCGCTGATACCGGGGGAAGAAATGGAAGTACTCGTTGTCAAAGCCGGTAAAGAGAACAATCAAGGGGTGGCGTATTTGGATGACGGTACGATGATCGTTGTCGAAAACGGTGAGAAATATATCGGAAAGACGGTTCCGGTAACAGTGACTTCCGTACTGCAAACCTCTGCAGGCCGTATGATTTTTGTTCGTGTTTCGGAATGAGCAGGTGAGTTGATTGAACGTTTCTGTAATACTCGTGGCTGCCGGCTCCGGCCGGCGTTTCGGATACGAACAGAATAAGCTTTTTTACCCCTTGTGCGGCAGTCCCGTTTTGACGCACACGTTAAAAAATGTGTTGGCGGCGTCTTGCGTTTCCGAAGTCGTCATTGTCTTTGCCGAAGTGGATCGGAAGATGATTGAAGCGATTGTCGCCTCTTTGCAGCCGGCAGTTCCGATAAAATACGTCTTAGGCGGTGCGGAGAGAGAGGATTCTGTTTATAACGGTCTTCTGGCGACTGCCGCAACATCCGAGATCGTCATGGTTCACGACGGTTCGCGTCCTATGGCGGGGCCGGAATGGTTCGACAATGCCGTTGCGACGATGGCCCATGCTAATGCGGCCGTTTATGCCATTCCCGTAACGGATACGGTAAAAATGAAGGAAATAGCGGAAGCGGAAGGACTGCAACGAATAACGACATTGGACAGAAGCCGACTGATCGCCGTACAGACACCGCAGATATTTCGGCGAAATACGCTGTTGCAGGCACATCGTCATGCCAAGGAAACCGGGATCAGCGGCACTGACGACGCGTCGTTGGTAGAAGTACTGGGGGAAAAAATCCTCATCTTGCAGGGCAATAAACGAAATCATAAAGTGACTACGATGGATGATGTGCCGATTCTGGAATTTTATATGAACGGGCCGACAGAGCATCGGGTCGGCAGCGGCTATGATGTTCATCAGCTCGTTACCGGCAGGAAGCTGGTACTCGGCGGCGTTGAGATTCCCTTTGAGAAGGGACTGGCCGGCCATTCCGATGCCGATGTGTTGATTCACGCCCTGATGGACGCTCTGCTCGGCGCTGCCGGCTTGAAGGATATCGGTACGTATTTTCCCGACAGTGATATGACTTTTAAAAATATTTCCAGCCTTGTTTTATTGCAGAAAGTGCGACAGATATTGGTGGAAAACAGCTGTCGCGTCATTAACGTCGACGTGACGCTTATGGCGCAGCGTCCGAAGATAAAAGCATATGTAACGGAAATGATTCAAAATATTGCGGCTGCTCTGCAAATTGATGCGGCAGCTGTATCGGTAAAGGCGACGACGACGGAACGTCTCGGCTTCGTCGGCAAAGAAGAAGGCATGGCGGCACAGGCGGCGGCCATGATACTCAAATACAGGACAATATAGTAGGAGGCAGTATGATGTCAGAAGAAATGCGCGTTCGTTTTGCTCCCAGCCCGACAGGGCCTTTTCATATCGGCGGTGCCAGATCCGCTCTTTTCAATTATTTGGCCGCCAGGCACGCAGGCGGAAAGTTGATTGTCCGCATTGAAGATACGGATCAGAAGCGTTCGACACGGGAGTCGGAAGAAAATATTAAGGAAGCGTTGCGCTGGCTCGGCATTACTTGGGACGAAGGGATTGACGTCGGCGGTCCGAACGGTCCGTACCGCCAGATGGAACGGCTCGCCTGCTATCAGCAGTATACCGATAAGCTGCTGGCTGAAGGAAAAGCGTATTACTGCTTCTGTACCCCTGAAGAACTGGAAGCGGAACGACAGGCGCAGATGGATAAGGGAGAGACTCCGGTTTATGGCGGTCATTGCCGTAACTTGCCGAAGGAAACGGTCGAACGGTATTTACAGGAAGGCAGGCCTTATGTCATCCGCATCGTCACACCGCCCGATGAACTTCTGGAATTTGATGATATCGTGCGCGGTCATGTATCTTTCGACGCCAATAAAGTAGGCGATTTTGTTATCGTCAAGTCTGACGGTGTTCCCGTTTACAACTATTGCGTAGTTCTGGATGATGCCTTAATGGGAATCACCCATGTCATCCGCGCTGAAGAACATTTATCCAATACGCCGCGTCAGCTTGTTCTGTACAAGGCCTTGGGGCTTGCTGCGCCGACGTTCGCTCATGTTTCGCTGATTCTCGGTAAAGATAAAAAGAAAATGAGTAAACGGCACGGAGCCACGTCTGTACAGCAATATCGTGATTTGGGGTATTTACCGGAAGCCCTTGTCAACTTCCTCGCTCTTCTCGGGTGGACACCGGAAACGGATCAGGAAATCTTTTCGAAAGAGGAATTGATCCATTCTTTTTCACTGGGCAGAGTGGCAAAAAATCCGGCTGTTTTTGATATTGAAAAGCTGAATTGGATCAACTTCCACTATATGAAGGCATTGACTCCGGAAGCACTGCTTGATGTTTGTCTGCCTCATTTGCAGCAAGCCGGTTTTGTATCGGAAGAAATAGACGACGGGCAGCGTCAGTGGCTCATGACCATGGTCGACGCTTTGCGCGAACATCTCCAGTACGGCGCACAGATTGTCGATGCAGCCAAAATCTTTTTCAGTGATGATTTTACACCGGAAAACGAAGAAACGGCAGCCGTCTTGAACGAAGAAACGGCGGCTGCCGTTTTGCAGATGTTTGCCGATGAATTCGCCGCGCTTGACGAAGTGACACCCGACGCGGTACAGCCTCTCTTTAAAAAAATTCAAAAAGGGCTTAAGGTAAAAGGAAAGTCCGTCTATATGCCGATCCGTGTAGCCCTTACCGGCGTTATGCACGGCCCTGATCTTAATGTCATCGCGGCGTTGATGGGACGGGAGAAAGTGTTGGAACGAATTGGGAAAAGTGGACTTTTACAGTAAATTTCCTTGACAGAATGGCACTTACTGGGTATTATAATGAGTACAAAATAATAATCCATGTCAACAACGATGAGCAAAATTTTTTGCTGGTGACCGCGACAGAGAAAGGAAACGGTGGCTGAGAGTTCCTTACGCAGACGAGCCAGCAGAGCTGCCTTTGTGAGTTGACCGGGTGAAGTGACAGTAATCCGGTCCGGACGGCTCCGTTATAGGCCTTTGAGATTGCGGTGCAGAACCGTAAAGCAGAGTGGAACCGCGGGCCACCGTCTCTGTAAGGGGATGGCGGCCTTTTTGTATGCATTTTCGGGAGGGAATCGGAATGAGAGAATTAATGGTATATAACACGCTGACGCGTAAAAAAGAAAAGTTTGTGCCCGTAACGCCCGGACAGGTTAAGATGTACGTATGCGGCATTACACCGTATAATCATTCCCATATGGGAAACGCCAGGCCCTTTGTGACTTGGGATGTCATTAAACGGTATCTGGAACATCTCGGGTATGAAGTGCTTCATATTCAGAATTTTACCGATGTTGATGATAAAATCATCAATGCCGCCAATGGGGAAGATGTATCGTGGGATACGATTTCCAATCGGTACATTGCGTCTTATTTCGAAGTTATGGATGCGCTTCACGTACGTCGCGCCGACAAGTATCCGCGCGTTTCCGATCATATGAGAGATATCATCCGTATGGTAGAGACGCTGATTGAAAAGGGACATGCTTACGTCCTTGATCATGACGTTTACTATAAGGTGGACAGTTTTGCCAACTACGGTCAGCTCAGCGGCCGTACGCTTGATGATATGATGGCCGGCGCTCGCATAGAGATTGATGATCGCAAAGAAAACCCGATGGATTTTGCTTTGTGGAAGGGGGCAAAACCGGGCGAGCCGGCTTGGGACAGTCCTTGGGGTAAAGGGCGCCCAGGCTGGCATATTGAATGTTCGGCAATGAGTAATCGGTATTTGGGAGATACCTTTGATTTTCATGGTGGCGGCAGTGATTTGATTTTCCCGCATCACGAAAATGAAATCGCCCAGTCTGAAGCTTTTTGCGGTCATGGTCCTATGGTCAGATATTGGCTCCATAACGGTTTTATTACGATCAATTCGGAAAAAATGAGCAAATCGTTGAACAATTTTTTCCTCGTCAAAGATGTGTTGGCTCATTACAGCGCTGATGCGCTCCGTTATTTCCTCATTTCCAACCATTATCGCAGCCCGCTGGATTTCAGCGACGAACGCCTGGAAGAAATGACGCGCAGTTTGGAACGTCTCGGCACGGCGATTGACAATACGCTTTTCCTGCTGGAACAACCGAGCGGTGCGCAGTCTGCGGCAGGAAAACAGCTGTTGGCTGATGCGCAAAAGGCGGAAGAAGATTACGAAGCGGCTATGTGCGACGATTTTAACACGGCCCTTGCCAGCGCGTCCATGTTTGAGTTGGCCAAAAAAATCAATATCTACAAGAATGATGTTGTTGCCAACGGCGTACCTGTCGATGCCTCCGTGCTCGCCGAAGTCAAACGCATTTTCAAGACCATGACCGATATTCTCGGCATTTTGGAAGCGCGTTGGACCGGATCGGCAAGCAGTGCCAATGATGAAGATTACGCGAAGCTGATGGCGGCCATTTTGGAGATCCGCCAGGAATGCCGTGCGCAAAAGCAGTATGCGCTGGCAGATGCTATCCGCGATAAACTGGCGGCGCTCGGCATTACGATCGAAGACTCGCCGCAGGGAGCGCATTGGAAAAAGTGAAATTCAAACAATTTATATCATTAAAAAAAAAGGCTTATGACGCCTTTGCCGCCGGCAGGCGACTCGATGTGCCGCAGCAGCAGGCGATCGGCCTTGATTCCATTTCCCTGGCCTTTGTAGGTGACGCTTACTATGCGCTGTATCTGCGGCGCCGCCTGGTGGCGACAGGGATTCCCAACGTGCAAGTTTTACATACGTTGGCAGCGGAATTTGTTTCGGCCAGAGTACAAGCGTATGTGTACCGGCAGCTTCAACGTACGTTGACGGAAGAGGAAGCCGCCTGTTGCAGGCGGGCGCGCAATGCCTATTCGCAAGTGCCGAGGAGCGCGTCTGTCGCCGAATACCACGACAGCACGGCGCTGGAAGCGTTGATCGGGTATCTGGTTATGGCTGAAGATGCGGAGCGGTTGACTGAAATGATGGAAATGGTTTACACCTGCACAAGGGATTATTGCCGGACGGTGCATGTTGTGAAAGAGCGGGAATGACGATGAGCAGCGAATGTATTATTACGGGCCGCAACAGTGTCAGCGAGGCATTGCGTGCCGGTCGGTCCATTACGAAACTATATTTGGCGAACGGTCGTCCGTCGCAGCCTTTGCAGCGAATTTATGAAATTGCCCGCGAACGCGGCGTCACCGTGGAAATGGTGCCGTCAAAGGTATTGCAACGGTTGGCCGGAGGAACGGCGCATCAAGGTGTCGTTGCCGTGGCGGCGGCCATTGATTTTGCCGATTTGACTGAGGTTTTGGCCGATGCGGCAGACAAGGGAAAGGTGCCTTTTTTGGTTCTGTTGGACGGGATTGAAGATGTGCATAATTTGGGAGCCATTATCCGTACGGCAGAGTGCGCCGGTGTTGATGCGATTCTGCTGCCGAAACGGCACAGTGCGCCTGTGAACGAGACTGTCGGTAAAACCTCGGCCGGCGCCGTTGAGTATATGCCTATCGTACAGATCGGCAACAGCACGCGGCTTTTGAAGGAATTGAAAAAACGCGGATTTTGGGTGATCGGTGCCGACATGGACGGTACTGTCGATTATTTCCACAGTTCGCTGACAGCGCCTGTCATTCTGGTTATCGGCAGTGAAGGACGCGGCATTTCACGGCTTGTGAAAGAAACGTGTGATGTGCTGGTACAGATTCCCATGTTCGGCAATGTTAATTCGTTGAACGCGTCAGTGGCAGCAGCCCTGCTGATGTATGAAGTTGTGCGTCAGCGGCGGTTATGACCATGAAGGATCTGTATTTTATAGACGGGTATAACATTATTTTTGCCTGGGATGAGCTGAAACAGCTGGCACGGGAATCGCTGGAGCACAGCAGAGAGCGGCTGCAGTCTCTGCTGGCCAGTTATGGCAAGGCTAAAGGCATCGAGATCGTCGTCGTCTTTGACGCCATGCACACCGACGACGATGGAAAAATACAGCATATCGGCACCGACTGCACCGTCTTATTTACCGATAAGGATGAGACTGCCGACAGCCGAATCGAAAAGCTGGTTTACACTTGCCGGAATCGTCAGCGGACGATTTACGTCGCTACCTCCGATGGACCGGAACAATTTCAGGTTCTCGGCAGCGGCGCTTGCCGCCTATCGGCCCGGGAATTGGCGGACGACGTCAGGCGCGTTCGCGAAGAGGCAAAACGGTATCACGTCGGGAACGGCGGCGTTGCTGACGGAAGTAACCGTAATGAAGTCGTTTACCGCGTTCGGGACAGAGATGTTCTGAAAAAGCTGGAGGAACTGAGAAGATCAAAATAGGAGCGATGAAATGGCTGAAGAAACAGAAGATAGTCTGATCGGCCGGCGGTTTGAAACGATGACGGACGAAGAAATCGTCACGCTGGCTCAGGAAACCGATGACGGCTATGCTACGGATTACATTGTCCACAAGTACAGAAATTTCGTAAAGGCGAAGGCGCGCTCGTATTTCCTTATCGGCGCCGATAAAGAAGATATTATCCAGGAAGGAATGATCGGTCTTTACAAGGCGACCCGCGATTTTCGCAATGATAAACTGGCATCGTTCCGTTCTTTTGCCGATTTGTGCATTACGCGGCAGATTATTACGGCCATCAAAACGGCAACACGACAGAAGCATATGCCCCTTAATTCTTACATATCGCTGAATAAGCCGATTTACGCGGAAGAATCTGATCGGACACTGCAAGATGTCCTGACGGGCATCAGCGTAACGGATCCGGAAGAACTGATTATCAGCCGTGAAGAGATCTGCGACATGGAGTTGAAGATGAACGAGATTCTGAGCGATCTGGAGTGGAAGGTACTGTTGGCATATCTGGACGGCAAATCGTACCAGCAAATGTCGGAGGAACTGCAGCGCCATGTCAAGTCCATTGACAATGCCTTACAGCGGGTCAAACGGAAATTGGAACGGTATCTGGAAATGCGTCACAGTGAAAATAAAGCGCAGTCACCTATTGATAGAAAATATAAATAAGTGTACAATAACACTGTTAGGTATGTTTGGTTAGGAGGAATAGCGTGATTACCGTATTGCAAATTGCAGTAGTATTATTGGCACTGCTTCTCATCGGGGTTGTCGTGGCACAGAAGAGCAAGACGCAGGGCATGGGCGCCGGCTTCGGCGGCGGTGCCGAAGATTTATTCGGCAGCAGAGCGCGCGGGTTGGATGCGTTGTTGTCAAAAATAACGATCATTCTGTCCGTTCTGTTCGGAATACTGACACTGATTTTGGGACGAATGATGAATACCTTTTGAGCGATGTACGGGCCTGCAGTTGAAGCTGCAGGTCTTTTTTTGTAGGGACAGAAAGCGGTTGTAGGTGTTTATGGCCCGGTCATGGTATAATTGAAACGTACAGTAAGCAGGTCATCCGGTCCGTGCGCCGGAACGTTTTTTTAATAAAGGAGGGAAGGCTCGTGGGCGTCGCAGGAGATCGTTTGTTGGCAACCAAGAAACCGTTGGAGATCGTCGGCATTTATAAGGGGTATACGAAGGCTTTCGGATTCGTGCTCAGTGAAGATATGAAGGAAGATGTCTATATTGCCGAGCAGCATCGCCATACGGCAATGAATAATGATAAAGTTGTCGTCCGCATCATTCATCGTGCCGATGGCGGTCATAAACGGGAAGGCGAGATTGTCCGCATTGTGGAACGGGCGAATGAAACGCTGGTCGGAACGTATGACAGACAGAAAAATTTCGGTTTTGTCACGCCCGATGACGAACGGATCCGGGAAGATATCTACATCCCGCTTCAAGCAGACGGCAATGCCCGCAGCGGCGCCAGAGTCCTCGTCGGGATCACGCAGTGGCCGCAGGAACAGCGCAAGGCCGAAGGCCGCATTCTGGAAGTGCTCGGTTATGACGGCGATAAAGATTTGGACATAAAAGTTATTATGGCCCGTCATCAGTTGCCCTTCGCATTTCCCGAAGCCGTTCTTCAGGAAGCGGCTCGCATCAATATGGCTGTCCGCTGTACCGATGATCGCCGTGATTATCGCGACAGGACGCTGATCACCATTGACGGTGAAGATGCCAAGGATTTGGATGACGCCATTGATATCGCTCTCTTGCCCGACGGACACTATCGTCTCGGCGTCTATATTGCCGATGTCAGTCACTACGTGCGGCCAGGCAGCGCCATTGACAAAGAAGCGTACGAACGGGGCACCAGCGTTTACCTGGTGGACAGGGTGATTCCCATGTTGCCGACGGTTCTCAGCAACGGCATTTGCAGCCTTAATGCCGGCGAAGACAGGTATTCCATGACTTGCGTCATGGAAATCGACGAAACGGGTAAGGTCCTTCGGGCCGACATCGGGCCGGCCGTGATCAATGTCAAACGGCATTGCAATTATAAAGAAGTCAAAAAAGCGCTTGTCGATGATATTGTTCCTGACGATTTGCAGCCGTTCCTTCCCATGCTGCGAAATCTGGAGAAATTGTCGAACATCTTGAAGGCGATGCGCCTTCGCCGCGGCGCCGTCGATTTCGATTTCCCCGAATACAAAATCCTTTTGGATCGAGAAGGGAAACCGCTGCGGTTGGAAAAAAGGGAACGGACGATTGCCGAACAGATCGTGGAAGAATCGATGTTGATCGCCAACGAAACGGTTGCGGCTTATTTGCGGGACAGTGAAAACCCTGCCGTTTATCGGATTCATGAATTGCCGGATCCGGAGCGGATCACCTTGATGAAAACGGTCCTTTCCGCTTTTAATCTGCCTATTCCGGCAGCGGATGCGGTTACGCCTGCTGATTTTCAGCGACTTCTGAATCTGACTAAGGGAACGGAAGCGGAACTTGTCGTGCAGACGATCGTCCTTCGCTCGATGCAGCAGGCCTGCTATTCTACGGTAAATGCGGGACACTTCGGACTGGCTTCCGAATGTTATATGCATTTCACTTCGCCGATTCGGCGTTATCCCGATCTCATGGTTCATCGCCTTATACGGACTTATCAGCAACGAGGCAAGATGAAAGAAAAAGAAATCGAAGAGTCGCGTCTTTTTCATACGGAGGCGGCCGCTCAGGCAAGTACGCGCGAACGGATTGCCGTTACGGCGGAACGGGAGACGGATGATCTGAAGAAGGCTGAATATATGGTACCCTTTATTGGCGAAACGTATGAGGCGCACGTTGCGGGCATTACGTCTTTCGGCCTTTTCGTCGCGCTGGAAAACGGCATTGAAGGGCTGGTACATATTTCTTTTCTGACTGACGACGAGTATGAATTCGATGAAGGAACGTATACGATGATCGGCAGGCGGAGCGGCAATGTCTACCGTTTGGGCGATGCGCTGACCGTTACGCTGGCACAGGTCAACGTCGAAAAGTGTGAAATAGATTTTGTTCCCGGCAAGATAGAATCGTTGGATGATTTGCAGCAGTTAATGGCGGCAAATAACGAACGTCGTCGTAAACGGGGCAAGAGCGGCAAGGAAAGCCGCGGCGGAGACGAAGCCGGAAAAAAGAGCAGAAAAGGCAAGAAAACGGAAAAAGAGAGCAAGAATAAAAAGGGCAGAAAGAAACGCAAGACAAGTAAGAAAAGAAAGTAGGAGGAAGTGCGATTGGCTAAGACGACGGCAGGCGTAAAATATATTACGGATAACCGCAAGGCGCGCCACGATTACTTTATTCATGAAACCTTCGAAGCAGGGTTGGCCCTGACGGGAACGGAAGTCAAGTCGCTGCGTCAGGGGAAGGTGAACTTAAAAGACAGCTTCTGCCGCATTGAAAACGGTGAACTTTATCTGCTCGGCATGCATATCAGTCCCTATGAACAAGGCAATCGGTTCAATGTCGATCCGCTGCGGACGAGAAAACTGTTGATGCATAAATATGAAATACTGAAGCTTTTCGGAAATGTCAAAGAGAAGGGATATACTTTGATTCCCTTGAGCTTGTATTTTAAAAAGGGAAGAGTAAAGGTGGCCATAGCCTTGGCAACAGGAAAGAAGCTTTACGATAAACGCCGAGACTTGGCGGAAAAAGAAGCGAAACGAAATATTGAGCGAACGATGAAAAATCGATAGTAAAAGAAAAATCTTCAGGAAGGAGGCATTGCGATGCAGTCTGTCGTCGGCTCGGAATCAGGTGCTGGCGGCGGTAACGATGGCGGCATTGCAGATGCGGCAGGTATATACAGGATGGAACAGGATACAAAGATAATGTCCGAAGAAGAGCGGGATAATTTCCAAGGACAAACGATAGAAGAAGACGGGACCGTCCACGCTGCCGGACAGCAGCGCAGCGTGGCTCATGATGACGTTGCAGGAGCGCGCTTCAACGTATACAGCAGCAATCTGAACTGGCGCGTCAAGCTGGCGTTGGGATTCATTGTTTTCTGTATTGTCGCCGTGATCGTCAGCGTTTTCGGGTTGCTGCTCGTTGCCGCGCCATATCTGATCGGCACTGCGCTTATCATTATTGTCTACAATCTTGTTAAATTGTTTTTAAACAGGTAGAAGAGAGGAATTATGAAGGAAAAGCTGATGATCATTGACGGCAGCAGTCTGTTATATCGGGCTTTTTTCGCCATTCCGACGCTGACCGACAGTCATGGGAATTATACGAATGCCGTATACGGGTTCCTCACAATGTTGTTGAAGCTTTATGAGGAAATCAATCCGCAATACGTTGCCGTCGCCTTTGATAAGGATAAGCATACGTTCCGCAATGAACTGTATGACGGGTATAAGGCGACGCGCAAGCCGGCGCCTGACGAGTTGCGGCCCCAATTTGCTCTGATTCGCGAAGTGCTGGCCTGTTTGGGGATCAGTGTTCTGGAAGTGGAAGGCTATGAAGGCGACGATATTATCGGCACGCTGGCCAGAGAAGTTGCCGATCTGGACGTCGCCGTTATTACCGGGGACCGTGATGCGCTTCAGCTTGTTGATGACAGGATTACCGTCTACCTGACTAAAAAAGGGATAACCAATATGTTGGCTGTCACACCGGAAGTAATGCGGGAAACGTACGGATACGGGCCGGCGCAGGTCATTGAGATGAAAGCGCTCATGGGCGACAGCGCCGATAATATTCCCGGCGTACCCGGTGTCGGAGAAAAGACGGCGTTGAAGCTGTTGGATGCTTACGGAACGATACGGGGAGTCTACGATCATCTTGATGACGTGCAAGGCAAGAAGTTGCGGGAAAAGTTGGCTGACAATCACGCGCAGGCCCTCCTTTCCCGGGAACTGGCGACGATCCGCTGTGATGTGCCGTTGGCGTACGGCTTGGCTGATTTCCTGCCGCACCCTCGCGTCAGTGAAGTGACGGAGTTGTTTCGCACCTTGGGGTTTAAAAACCTTTTGGCCCGATTGGCGTCTTTTGATCGCTTTGCCGACTTGGAAACGGTGGAAACGACTGTGCCGGAGATGACTTTGCTCACGAAGGAAGATTTCCCGCCTGAACGGCTGTGTCGTCGGCTCGTTGCGGCGGAGGCCGTCTATGCGGCCGGGCAGCCGGCGCCTTCTTTTCGGACTTTGGCCATTGCGACGGAAGACGGTGTTCTCCTTGTTGCGGCGGCGGATTTGGAGACCTATGTTCAGGCATTATCGACGGCGGCCGGCGTTATCACTTCGGACGGGAAAAAATTGTTGAAAGCGGCCTATGGGATTACGGGCGGCCGGCGAATCGCCGTGCGTGATGTTACGCTGGCGGCGTATCTGCTTGACCCGTCACGGACGGCGTACGGTTTATCGTATCTGTCCGAAGCCTTTGCCGTGGATTTTCGGGAAGACGCGGGCGATGAGGCGCGGCAGGCGGCGGCCTGTGCCGCTTTTGTCTATCGTTTATGGCCGCCAATCGACGCCGCCTTGGCGCAGCACGAGCTGCTGCCGTTGTACAATGAGATCGAGCGTCCGTTGCTCCATACGCTGGCCGTCATGGAGATGACGGGCTTTGCCGTCGACCGGCAGCGTTTGGAAGAAATGGATCGGCAGCTGTCGCTTGAGGCCGATACCTTGGAAAATGAAATTTATGATGCCGCCGGAGAGGTGTTTAATGTAAATTCAACGAAGCAGCTCGGCGTCGTTCTTTTTGAAAAACTCGGACTTCCCGTCGTCAAGAAGACGAAGACCGGTTATTCGACGGATCAAGCCGTATTGGAGGAATTGAGCGGACTGCATCCGCTGATTCTCAAGGTACTGCGCTACAGGGAATTAAAAAAACTGATCTCGACGTATCTGGACGGGTTGGAGCCGTTGATCTCAGCGGAAACGGGGCGTATTTACACGTCTTTCAACCAGATGGTGACGGCGACAGGAAGACTGAGCAGTTCCGATCCGAACTTGCAGAATATACCGATTCGCACGGAACAGGGACGAAAGATCCGTTCGTTTTTCGTACCAGGACCCGGGTATGACTATCTTCTGTCCGGCGACTATTCGCAGATTGAACTGCGTCTGCTGGCACATCTGTCGCAGGATCCGACGATGATTGACGGTTTTCGGAAAAACCAGGATATTCATCGCCGCACGGCGGCAGAGGTTTTCGGTGTGCCGTGGGAAGAGGTCACTGCTGAACTCCGGTCTCACGCCAAGGCCGTAAATTTCGGCATTATTTACGGTATCAGCGATTTCGGTCTGGCACGCAATTTAGGCATTACGCGGCAACAGGCCAAGAACTATATTACATCTTATTTCGACCGGTACGGAACGATACGGAAATATTTGGACAGCCTGATTGATGACGCGAGGGAACGGGGCATCGCCAAGACGATGTTCGGCAGAATTCGGCCGTTGCCGGAGATCAACAGCAAGAATTTTACCCGCCGATCTTTTGCCGAACGGACGGCGATGAATACGCCTATTCAGGGCAGCGCCGCCGATATCATCAAGATAGCCATGAATCAGGTGCAGGAAAAACTGGAGAAAGAAAATCTCAAAAGCCGCATTCTCGTCCAGGTCCATGATGAACTGGTTCTGGAAGTTCCGGCGGCGGAGCGGGAAACGGCGGCGGCTTTGCTGCAAGAAACGATGGAACAAGTCGTGACTTTAGCGGTACCTCTCGTTGTGGACATTCACTGGGGCAAAGATTGGGAAGCGGCAAAATAGGAGGAGATCATGCCTGAATTACCGGAAGTGGAGACTGTCCGCGCTTATTTGGCTCGGACCTTGAAGGGACGGCGCATCGAGGCCGTGGAAGTGCGGTTGCCGCGCCTCCTCAAAAACAGGACGGCGACTGCATTTATCGGTGCTCTTACGGGACGGCGGATCCGATCTGTAACGCGCAAGGGAAAATACCTCGGCGTGCAACTTGATGATGCGTCGATGCTGTTAATTCATTTACGCATGACCGGCACGCTGCGCTACCTTTCCGACGAACGGCCCGTTCCGCCGTCAAGTCATTTGATCTTCACCTTGGATAAAGGCTGTCTCGTCTATGGAGATGTGCGTACTTTCGGTTGTTTTTGGCTCGTGCCGCAGCAGGGAGAAACTGGCGTCGAGGGATATGATTCGTTGGGTCCTGACGGTAACGGCGAAGCCTTTACGGCCGACTATTTGTGGCAGTTGCTGCATGCTTCGACGCGGCGCATTAAAGCGTTGCTCCTGGACCAGTCGGCAGTGGCGGGATTGGGCAATATTTATGCCGACGAAGCGCTTTTTCTGGCCGGCATCCGGCCGGCGCGACGTTGCAGCCGCATCAGCCGTGCCGCTTCCGACAGGCTGCATGCGGCGATCCGCAAGGTGTTGGCAGAAGGTATCGCTCATGGCGGCACGACGATTCGTGATTTTGTCGACGGCAGCGGCAATGAGGGAAAAAACAGGGAGAACCTTGCCGTTTACGGCAGAGAGGGACAACCTTGCAAACGTTGCGGCACACTTATTACATACGTCAAGCAAGGCGGCAGAGGTACGCATTACTGTCGTCGGTGTCAACGATAAGGGAGGAATTCGGTTGTATCGGATCGGGCTTACAGGCGGTATTGCATCGGGGAAAAGCACAGTTACGGCTATGCTCCGTACTCTTGGCGCCGCCGTGATCGATTGTGACGGTTTGGCAAGGCATGTTGTCCGGCCGTCTTCACCGGGGCTGGCGGCGGTAGCCGCCGCATTCGGCCCGCAGACGCTGCTGCCTGACGGCACGATGGATCGGCAGTATATAGGCGCCTGCGTTTTTGGGGACGACGGCGCGAAGAAAAAGCTGGAGCAGATCCTCTTTCCGCTGATTATGGAAGAAATTGACGAGCATATTACGGCATGGGAAAATAATGCAAAATATCCGTTCATATTTCTTGACATGCCCCTGCTATTTGAGATAAAATATAATACGTATGTTGATGAAGTTTGGCTCGTATACGTTGATCCTCAGACGCAGTTATGCCGTTTAATGGAGCGAAACGGGTATACGGAGGCCGAAGCTTTATCACGTATGCGCGCCCAACTTCCGATAACGGAGAAACGGGCGTTGGCACAGGTCATCATTGATAATACCGGTGCTGTCGATGCGACACGGGAGCAGGTTCGGCATTGCTGGAATAGGCTGATGTCAAATTTTGGTCTCCAGGGAGATAGTATTGAAACGCAGTCGATACCATAAGGGAAATCTTATAACGGCAATTATACTGGTCGTTCTGTCCGGAACCTATTTCGTCTCATGGCGTCATGTTTTGGTGCAGAAATACGTATTTCCCATGGATTACGGCGTGACGCTTCAGACGTATGCCCGTGAAGATCAGGTGGATCCTGCGTTGGTCGCCGCCGTTATCCTGGCGGAGAGCAAGTTCAACCAAGGCGCTTCGTCTCATCGCGGCGCCAGCGGCTTGATGCAGATTATGCCGGAAACGGGCGCGTGGATAGCGGAACAGATGGGTATTCAGCATTTTACGCCTGAAATGCTGAAAGATGTAGAGCAAAATTTGAAGATGGGGACGTGGTACCTCTCCTACTTGTTGCGAGAGTACGACGGTAATCAAATCCTGGCTCTGGCAGCTTATAATGCCGGCCGCGGCCATGTCGACGAATGGATGCAGGAATACGGTTGGGATAAAAGTTTTTCAAAAATTAAAGAAATCCCCTTTTCAGAAACGCGAGAATATGTTAAAGTAGTATTGCAAAATCAAGAAGAGTACAGAAAGCTGTATGAGTTCTAGTTATTATGCGGTTGTGGCGGAATGGCAGACGCGCTGTCTTCAGGCGGCAGTGACCTCTGGTCGTGCGGGTTCAACTCCCGCCAACCGCACCATTTTACTTTACCTATGAATGATGCTTTGATTGCACGTATAACACAATGGAATATCCTCGATATTCTCCCACCTCAGGTGGGAGATTTTAAGTTACACCGCCATTTAGAGATGATCGAGAAAGGCGGTGAAGCTGTCGAATATCTGCTGTTTTCTTATCGCAATGACAATAACGGCTGGTCTGTTCGTGCCGTTTTGAATCTGCAGTCGGAAGAATTTTCACTGCGTACGGATCTGGGGATGCTTGAGTTCGTTTTGATCGAATTCATTACCGATGATTTCGAGCTGTTCCGGCAGATGACGGAGACGCGGTTGGCCGACCGTATCGACGCCGACTATGTACACCGGGAACGGAATTTCAGCGAGATCCTGAAGCGGAAAGGCGTGCCTGTCGTCGCTTGGGATGAGTTTTTGCCGGAAACGTGCGCAGGCTTTACGCGGATCATTTGTCCGGGAGAAGCTGTACGCATCATTAACGGTTCCTATATGATCCTGGCGTATTACGACGGTAAAACGAAAAGCGGCCTTTCGCTCATGTACAACGTGCTTCGCGATGATTTTTTTGCAGAACAGCGGATACATAATTTTCCCAACTTGGTGCATGAGTTTGACAGCAAAGAACTGAAGGTCTTGAAAGGGACGCTGCAGAAGCATCTCGTTCCCGTTCTTTCCAGGCTGCGGATTGAGGCGGACAGATAGGCCCGGCGCGTGCTCTGCGTTGTCACGGATCGTCGATAGTGGTATACTGAAAGAAACGAGACGTTTATTTTTGAGAGTGGGTGGAAACCCGCTCTCAACTTTTATGCAAATACGTTAGCAAAGGCAAATGGTGACGGTCATGAAAAAAGAAAAAATTGAAGAATTTGTAGCTCGGGAAGTGACGGAGATTATCGCTCATACGCCGTTGGAATTGGTCGATGTCGAATACGTCCGTGAACGGGATTGGTATTTGCGCGTCTTTATTGACAAGGAAGGCGGCGTCGATCTGGAAGACTGTCAGAAGGTCAGTGAACAACTGAGCCGGGTGTTGGATGAAAAAGATCCGATAAAAGAGAATTATTTGCTGGAAGTATCATCTCCCGGCCTGGATCGCATTCTCAAACGGGATTCCGATTTTATACGGTATCAAGGCAGGCAGGTTGACGTTCATTTTTTTAAGCCTTATGAAGGCGCGAAGCTGTTGGTTGCGGAATTGGTCGGCAGAAGCACCGACCGCCGGATTACCCTTCGTACGGCGTCAGGTGAAAGGACGATCGATCAAAAGGATATCGCACAGATCAGACTGCACATAGATTTCTAGTTGGAGGTTATGGAAGTGAATAAAGAGCTACTGAATGCAATTCAATTTTTGTCGAAGGAGAAGGGCGTTTCACCCGATGTTATCTGTGATTCGTTGGAAGCCGTATTGATCACGGCTTATAAAAAGGAACCGGACGCCAATCCGAACGCTGTTGTCGAATTGAATCGGACCAACGGCGAGTACCGTATTATGGCGGCTAAGACGATTGTTTCCGAAGTGACCGACGAGTTGGCGGAGATTTCGCTGGCGGCAGCGCAGAAGCTGGATGAGGATTATGAAGAAGGCGATGTCGTCAATATCGATGTGACACCGAAGAATTTCGGCCGCATTGCGGCACAAGCGGCCAAACAGGTGATGATTCAGCGTTTGCGTGAAGCGGAACGGAGTATCGTTTACGATGAATTTTCGAATCGCACCGATGACATTATAACCGGTATCATTCAACGCATTGAACAGAAGAATGTGTATGTCGATTTGGGGAAGGCGGAAGCTGTCCTGCCGGTATCGGAACAGATCCCGACGGAAACTTATGTCATGGGGCAACGGATCAAGTGTTATGTCGTCGAAGTCCGCAAGACGACAAAAGGAGCGCAGATCCTTTTGTCGCGGACTCATCCGGGGTTGCTCAGGCGCCTCTTTGAACTGGAAGTGCCGGAAATCTACGACGGCGTCGTTGAATTGAAATCCGTTGCCCGTGAACCGGGACGCCGATCCAAGATTGCCGTTTACTCGCGCGATGAAAATGTCGATTCCGTCGGCGCCTGTGTCGGTCCGAAGGGGACGCGCGTGCAGAATATCGTGACCGAATTGCAGAATGAAAAAATAGATATCGTGAAATGGGATGAAGATCCGGCTGTCTATATAGCCAATGCCTTGAGTCCGGCGCAGGTCATCTCGGTCACCGTAGATGAAGCGAACAAGACTTCCGGCGTCGTCGTTCCCGATTATCAGCTGTCGCTGGCGATCGGCAAAGCCGGTCAGAACGCGCGGCTTGCTGCTAAATTGACAAATTGGAAGATCGATATTAAGAGTGAAAGTCAGGCCGGTGAGGCGCTGCCGGCGGCTGCCGCCGACGCCGGTACCGATGTGGATCTGATGGCGGAAATGGGCGTACCTGACGAATTGCAGGCAGCACGTGCCGACGAGAATTAGGAGGCTGCAATGATCAAGAAAAGGAAGATTCCCCTCCGAGTCTGTGCAGGTTGTCAGGCGCAGAAGAGCAAAAAGGAAATGATTCGTATCGTTCGCACGCCGGAGAATGTCGTGGAAATTGATGAGAGCGGCAAAAAAGCGGGCCGCGGCGTTTATGTCTGTCGCGATGCAGCCTGTCTGGAAAAGGCGTATAAGGAGCATCGACTGGAACGTTCGCTGAAAACGAATGTTTCTGAAGAAATTTATGAATCGTTGCGGCAAAGCCTGACATGAAAGATGGCAGCGTATTGAGTCTGCTTGGTCTTGCCCAGCGTGCCGGCAAGACGGTAAGCGGCGCCTTTGCAGTCGATAAATACTTGAAGAAAAAGACGGTTCCTCTGGCTTTCCTGGCCAGTGACGGCAGCAGTGAAACGGCCGGAAATTACAGGAGACTGGCAGAACAGAAGAGGATTCCTTTATTGGAAATATATACGAAAGAAGAATTGGGCAATGCCCTGGGGAAAGAACAAAGCGTTGTCGTTCTGATCACCGATAAGGGATTTGCCAAAGCCATAGAAGACGTGTTACGTACTAACTGAAGGGGGTAACTAGATGACGACAAAACGAATATTTGAAGCCGCACGTGAATATGGCGTGCCGACAAAGTCAGTTATTCAAAAGTTGGCTGAACATAATATAAAGGCTGGTAATTTTACCGGCGTTGACGATAAAATACAATCCATATTGGATAAGAGTTTTAAAGGAAAGAAGCAAGGGGATGCGCCGAAACCGCAACAGAGCGCCGGCCGGCAGGGCGGTAAAACACCGCAAGCCGCCGCCGTAAGACCGCCGCAGCAGCGTGAAGCGCGGCAGCGAAAAGCGACTGATGCGGCAGACGGGCGGCAACAGCGGCAGAAGGATCGCAGCGTTCGGCAGATGCCTGATAACCGAAGTAAGCAGTCGGGCAATCAAAACGGCCAGCAGCGCGACGGTCAGCAAGGCGCGCAGCGTCACGGCCAGAGCGGAAAGAACGGCGCCCAACAGAACCGCGGCAACCGCCAGAATACCGCCAATGGGCGGCGCAACCAGCAGACAGAACAGCGTGACAACCGCGCCGGAGGTGCGGTTCAGGGGACACAGGGTGGCCAGCATAAACAGGGCGAGGCCAAACGGACGAAGTATTTCGGTCATAGTCAGCAAAGCGGTGACAGTGGTCACGGCAAAGGCGGCCGCACCCAAAACCACGGCAATAAGAACGGCGGCAACGCCAAGGGGAGCGGCAGTCGGCCACACACGCTTCTTTCCAATGTGCTGAATAAGGGGAAAGGCAAGAAGAATAAAAATAACCGTCAGGCGCAGCATAATCAGCAAAACCAGGTAAATGCGGCGCCGGCGCGCAAGAAAAACTATCCGACGGCGATCGAACTGCCGGAAACGATCAGTGTAAAAGATTTTGCCGAAAAATTGGGGCGTGAAGTTGGTGAAGTCATTAAACGGCTCCTTATGGGCGGCATTATGGCGACGATCAATCAGGAGATCGATTACGATACGGCTGTACTGATTGCCGATGAATTCAATGTTGCCGTAACGATGGAGGCGGCGCCGGAGGATCCGACGGAAATCGAAGAAATTATCGATGCCGAAGATTCTCTCCAGACTCGTCCGCCTGTCGTCACGATCATGGGACACGTCGATCACGGCAAAACCAGCCTGCTCGATGCGATTCGCGAAACTAACGTTACCAGTCACGAAGCCGGCGGTATTACGCAGCATATCGGCGCTTATCAGGTACGGTATAAGGGCAGGAAGATCGTTTTCATGGACACGCCCGGGCATGAAGCGTTTACGGCCATGCGTGCCCGCGGTGCACAGGTTACGGATATTGCCGTTCTTGTCGTCGCCGCAGATGACGGCGTCATGCCGCAAACCATCGAATCCATCAACCATGCCAAATCCGCCGGCGTTCCCGTCATTGTCGCCATCAATAAAATCGATAAGGAAAGCGCTGCGCCGCAGAATGTCATGCAGCAACTCACGGAATACGGGCTGATCAGCGAAGACTGGGGCGGCGATACAATTATGGTTCCCGTCTCGGCTCACACGAAGGTCGGCTTGGATGAATTGTTGGAAAACATTCTCGTCCTTGCAGAAGTCTCCGATCTCAAGGCCAATCCCCATCGTCCGGCACAAGGCGTCGTCATCGAAGCCAAACTGGATAAAGGTCGCGGCCCTGTCGCGTCCGTCCTGATCCAGAAGGGAACGCTTCATGTCGGCGATACGATCATCGTCGGAACCTGCTTCGGCAAAGTTCGCGCCATGAACAGTGAACGCGGCGAACGGGTGAAGAAGGCGGAACCGTCGATTCCCGTCGAAATTCTGGGGTTGAACGATGTGCCGGAGGCCGGTGATATTCTTCATGTGACGGATGAAAAGACGGCCCGTTCCGTAGCGGAAAAACGGGCTGAAAAGAAGCGGTCCTCTGAACTTCATGTCAACGCCAAGGTGACGCTTGACGATCTGTTCAACCAGATACAACAAGGTGAATTGAAAGAATTGTCGCTCATCGTCAAAGGTGACGTGCAAGGTTCCGTAGAGGCGCTCAGTCAGTCGCTGATGGCGATCAAGAGCGATGAAGTCCGTATTTCCATCGTACACTCCGGTGTCGGCGCCATTACGGAATCCGACATCATGTTGGCTTCGGCGTCGAATGCGCTGATTATCGGCTTCAATGTCCGGCCCGATGCGGCGGCCCGCAAGGCGGCGGAACGGGAAACCGTTGACATGCGTACGTACCGCGTCATTTACGATGCCATTAACGATGTGGAAGCGGCTATTAAGGGGATGCTCGATAAAAAGTATGAAGAACATATCCTCGGGCGTGCCGAAGTGCGTAAGGTCATTACGACGCCGAAGGTTATTGTCGGCGGCTCCTATATCAAAGAAGGCAAGATTACTAATTCGTCGAAGATTCGGCTGATCCGCAACGGTATCGTCGTTCATGAAGGAGAAGTCGACGGCCTGCGTCGTTTCAAGGACGATGTCAAAGAGGTTGTAGAGGGATACGAATGCGGGATTACGTTGGAAAACTATCGTGACATTAAAGAGGGCGACGAGATTGAAGCCTATGAAATGGTGGAAGTCGCGCCGGAATAATGTCCGGAAAGGAAATCCATGGGAGAGTTACGAATACGCAAAATACAAGAGTTTATCAAGCAGGAAGTTTCACAGATTATCTTGCAGGAACTGAAGGATCCCCGCGTCGGTTTTGTTACGGTCACCGATGCCCGGATTACCGGCGACTTGCGAGAGGCGACGGTCTATGTCAGTCTTTTTGGCAATGATGCCGCGAAAAAAGAGACGTTGCAGGCCTTGCAGAGCGCTAACGGATATATTCGTTCCGAAGTCGGCAGGCGACTGGGGATTCGGTATTCACCGATGATCGCATTCAAGGAAGACACCTCTATTGATTACGGCATGAAGATCGATAAGCTGCTGACCGATATGGATAAAAAGGATTGAGTGCAGTCATGAACACGACACCGCAAGAAATACGCCGTATTTTTGACGAATATGACAAGATATTGCTGACTGTTCATGTCAGCCCCGACGGCGATGCGATCGGCACGTTGTTGGCTCTGTATGAATGGTTGCAGCGGCAGGGGAAGACCGTTGTCGCCGTTATCGATGATACGATTGACGACACCTTTTCTTTTCTTCAGGGAGCGGCAGAGATCAAGAAGCCCGACGCGGTGACTGTCGACGCGTCGTGGCTTACGGTCGTTCTGGACGCGACGGCAAAGAGCCGGACTGGCGCGGTAGAAACGTTGATGCAGGGAAAGGTACTCAATCTTGATCATCATATTTCGAATGAGCATTTTGCCGACTGGGAATATATTCGCACCGATCATGCCGCTGCCGGCGAAGTACTGACCTCGCTTTTCCAATCGTGGCGGACGGAAATTACGCCGACGATGGCGACGGCGCTTTATCTCGCCATCGCCACGGATTGCGGCTTTTTCAAATTCGGGAATACGACGGGACATACATTGCGGACGGCGGCGGCCCTCGTTGATGCCGGTGCGCTGCCCAATGTTATTTCCGAACACCTGGACGCCTGCCCGTGGCAGAAGATCAGAGCGCTTTCGGAAGTGTTAAATAAGGTGGAACTTCTCGGCGGGAAACGGATTGCCTGCATTGCTTTTACCCCGGAGCTGCTGCAATATACCGGCGAACATACAGGCGGTTATATCGATTATGCCCGCAATATCAGCGGCGTCGATGTCGCTTTCACCGTGAAATACGAGCGCCCTGAGGAAACGCGTGTCAGCTTGCGTTCCAAAACAGTTGATGTCAACGCCATAGCCGCCGTCTTCGGCGGCGGCGGTCATGTCAGAGCGGCAGGCTGCACGCTCTTCGCCTCGTTGGCGGCTGCTAAAAAGATGATTGCCGCAGAAATCATGAAGGCTTTATGATGAACGGGATCATCAATGTGCTGAAGCCGTCGGGCATGTCGAGCCACGATGTTGTCGGACAGGTGCGGCGCATTTATCAGCTGAAAAAGGTCGGCCACTCCGGCACTCTCGATCCTCTGGCGGCCGGTGTCCTGCCCGTTTATTTGGGACAGGCAACGAGGCTGATCGAGTATGGCGACAGCGACGTGAAAACGTATCGCGGCGAGTTTGCTTTCGGGTTTTCTACGGATACGGAAGATAGTACAGGTGTCGTCGTGGCCGAAAGCGGGCTGCCGCAGGTGACGGTTGCGGAGTTGGAAGCCGTTGTCGCATCTTTCGCAGGCCTTGTCGAGCAGAGGCCGTCACGTTATTCGGCGATCAGCATTAACGGCGTCAAAGCATATAAATTGGCACGTCAGTGTGCGGATTTTGCAATGCCGGTCCGCACTGTGGAAATTCATGCCGCACAGCTGTTGGCATACGATGCGGCGCAGGGACGCGGTCTCTTGGAAATCACCTGCTCCAAGGGGACCTATATCCGTTCACTGATCCGTGATCTGGGTGAACGGTTGGGCTGCTGTGCCTGTATGACTTATCTCGTGCGTTTGGAAGCGGGCCTTTTCACGATTGCTGAGGCTGCGACGCTGGAAGAATTGAGGGCGACTCCGGAACAGTACATCTTGCCGCCTGATACGGCGATTCAGGGGCTGCCGGCGGCGGCCCTCAATGAAAGGCAATGCGGCGAACTGCTTCAGGGGAAAGCGGTTCCTTTTGCCGGACCTTGTTTGTCCGCAGGAAGTGTCGTTCGCGTATACGGGCAGGACGATCGATTGGTCGGTATTGCCCGCTTCGATCAGGAACATCACGTTTTGCGTCCGCATAAAATGTTTGCACAGATGGGATGAGGTTAATTACAGATGAACGTTTTTCACTCTTTTCAGGAAATAAAGGGAATCAGTCATTCCGTCGTCGCGTTAGGGACCTTCGACGGCGTGCACAGGGGGCACCGGAAGGTCATGGAGAAGGCAATGGCGATTGGCCGTCAAAAAGGCTGTCTGACTGCTGTTGTCACCTTTGCTGCGCATCCGTTATCAATTCTGGCGCCGGAACATGAACCGCTGCGCCTGGCGACGGTAGCGCAAAAAACATGCTACATTGAGGAAATCGGCATTGATGCGCTGGTGTTACTGCCTATGAACCGACAGCTTATTGACGAATCGCCCGATGATTTTTGCCGACAACTCATACAGTATATACAGCCGAGCGCCATCGTCGTCGGAGCGAATTTTACCTATGGGAGCAAGGCTGCAGGCAATACGGAAACATTGCAGGCTTTTATGAGCCGATATGATATTCCCGTTCATGCCCTTTCTCTCCTGGAACGACCTGGCAAAGCATCGCCGATAAGCAGCACGGCTATTCGTAAGCTGGTCTGTATGGGGCACATGGAGACGGCGGCGCTGTTGTTGGGCCGTCCGTTTGAAGTGGAAGGAATCGTTGTCAAAGGCGATCGGCGGGGACGAACCATCGGTTTTCCTACTGCCAACATGCTGCTTCCGCCGCATATGGCTATGCCGCCTGACGGCGTATATGCCACACGGATCCGAGTTGACGGCACCTGGCACCGGGCGATGACCAACATCGGTGACAACCCGACGTTTTCCAATCAGTACAGGCGAATAGAAACCAATGTCTTCGATTGGCAGGGATGCTTGTACGGAAAGACCGTTTCCCTGCGTTTTTATAAGCGTATTCGAGGAGAAGAGCGGTTTGATACGACGCAGGAACTTATTGAGCAAATGGATGAAGATAAACGTAAAACTTTAATTTATTTTTCACATAAATAGAATTGAAAAGAACGCATACCAATGATATAATAAAATCATAAGGTATGCGTTTTTTATTTTGTCATAATGGTAAAGTGTTTAGAAGAAGGAGTGACTGTAATGAAATTTTCTGATCTTGCAATGAGTTTGAAGGCTTCTGAAATCCGCGAATTGTTGAAGTTGACGACGATGCCGGAAGTAATTTCTTTTGCCGGCGGACTTCCGGCTCCGGAGCTGTTTCCGTTGGAAGAAATGAAAAAGGTTGACGTTGAAATTTTGGCCAAAGAAGGTCAGGCAGCCGTTCAATACGGGACGACGGAAGGGTATAATCCGTTACGTGAAAAAATCGCCGCTCGTATGAAACAGGCGTTTCAAGTTGACTGCAAGGCGGAAGAAATTATTATTACCTCAGGCTCGCAGCAAGGGTTGTCCATGTTGGCACAGATCTTCCTGAATAAAGATGACGTTGTTCTCGTAGAAAGCCCGACGTATCTCGGCGCTATTAACGCGTTTAAACTGTCTTTCCCGAAATTCATCGAAGTACCGACCGACGATAAAGGCATTATTCCGGAAGCGTTGGAAAAAATCTTGGCGGAAAATGATCGCGTTCGCATGATGTATGTCATTCCCGAATTCCAGAACCCGACGGGCATCACGTGGCCTTTAGAACGCCGCAAAGCCGTTATGGATATTGTCAATAAATACGATTTCCCCATTATCGAAGATGATCCGTACGGCGAACTTCGTTATGACGGCGACGTCGTTCCGTCCTTGAAATCGATGGACACGAAGGGAAATGTCATTTTCCTCGGTTCCTTCTCGAAGATTTTCATGCCCGGCCTGCGTATAGGCTGGATGGTGGCTAATCCGGAAATCATCGACAAGATGGTTAAATTGAAACAAGCCATTGATTTGCAGTCCTCTTCGTTCGCACAACGGCAGGCGTCTTTCTTTATCGATATGTTCGATCTGGACGCTCATGTTGCAAAAATCAAAGCCCTCTATGCCAAACGCCGCACGTTAATGTGCGACAGCATGAAAGAATATTTCCCTGAAGGCGTTACCTACACCTTCCCTGAAGGCGGTCTCTTTACGTGGGTAACTTTGCCGGAAGGTATGGATGCAAAGGAAATTATGCCGAAAGTATTGGCCAAAAATGTAGCGTACGTTCCCGGCGGTCCGTTCTATCCGAACGGCGGCAATGCCAATCATTTCCGTCTGAATTATTCGAATATGCCTGAAGACCGCATTGTTGAAGGTATCAAACGGTTGGCGGAAGTATTGAAAGAAGAAATGGCGAAATAAACTGTTTTATAAAAGGTGAGCCCTTTATGGGCTCACCTTTTTTTTGTAAAAGGCGTAGACGGAATAAGGGGCAGAAAACAACGGTACCCAATACGGGATAAGTCGCCGGCGCCGGTTCCGTTTATTGTTCCAGCTATTTTTCCGATATGGTAATAAAATACAGATAATAGTTACGGCCGTTTTTTTAGACTTTTCTCATTCTCATAAAAGTGAAAAGTACGTAAAATGAGGAATTATTTATGAATACGACGCTTTATTTTGAGAATAGAATATGATAAAATAAAAACATAATTGATAGTGATTATTTATGAGAATGCGTTGTGATTTCATGAAGAAATGGATTAATGAAGCTGTTCCTGCCTCGCTATTGGAGCAGCTGGCTGAAAAATTGCATATATCGCCGGCAACGGCCCATGTTTTGTGGAATCGGCAGATTCGTACTGCAGAGGCGGGCAGGCATTTTTTATACGACACAATTGACGACTGCGGCGATCCTTTCCTGATGCAGGGGATGGAGAAGGCTGTCAATCGGATCCTTCAAGCTGTGAAGAAAAAGGAAAAGATCGTCATTTACGGGGATTATGATGTTGACGGCATTACGTCGACGGCTTTGTTGCAGCAGGTATTGACCGCTCTTGGCGGCGTTGCCTCTTTTTATATACCGGAACGGCAAAGTGAAGGATACGGACTGAACAGGGAAGCCTTGCAGCAGTTGTCGCGGGGAACGGCGGATTTGCTGATCACCGTTGACTGCGGCATTTCGTCAACAACGTTGATCAATGAGTTTTCAACAAGACTGGATATTATCGTTACCGATCATCATCAGCCGCCGGAAACATTGCCGCAGGCCGTTGCCGTATTGAATCCGAAGCAGTCGGGATGCGCCTATCCGTGCAAGGACTTGGCCGGCGTCGGCGTCGCTTTTACCTTGGCCAGAGCTTTATGGCAGCGTCATTTTAAGGAAGCGCTGACGGCTTTCACGGAAATCGTCGCCTTAGGTACGATCGCGGATCTGGTGCCGCTGACGGGGGAAAACAGAATTCTTGTGCGCCACGGACTGGAACGGATGAAAAAAGGCAGCAATATCGGTATTCAGGCGTTGATAACGGCAGCCGGACTCACGGCGTCAGCCGTTTCTTCGGGGTGTGTCGCTTTTACGCTGGCGCCGCGGCTGAATGCGTCGGGGCGCCTCAGTCATGCCGAACGGGGAGCGGCATTATTGCTGGAAGAAAATGCGGAGAAGGCGGCCGTTATCGCGGCGTCGTTAAGCGAATTGAACCGGGAACGGCAGCAAGTGGAACACATGATTGCCGAAGAGGCGATAGCGCAGATAGAGGCAAAGGGGCAGGCGGAAGATGGAGTGCTTCTCGTTTATCAGGAAGGCTGGCACAGCGGGGTCATCGGTATTGCCGCTTCCCGGCTGGTGGAACGGTACTATCGGCCGGCCCTGGTTATTACCGTAAAAGACGGTGTCGGCAAAGGATCTTGCCGCAGTATCCGCAATTTCAATATGTATGAGGCCTTGCGGAGCGCCGATGATCTGTTGATCCAGTACGGCGGCCATACGATGGCGGCCGGCTTTTCCGTAAGGGCCGAAAATATTGAACCCTTGCGGCAGCGGCTGCAGGTATATGCAGCCGCACATTTGGCGGCAAGCGATTATATTCCGACGGTAGCCGTTGACTGGACGTTGCCGCTAGAGGACATATCGCTCGCGCTTATTGACGAGCTCAGCCTGTTGGAACCGTACGGCATGGCCAACAGCCGTCCCGTTTTTGCCTCTCCGCGATGCAGATTGGCTGAAGTGAGGACGATCGGCAAAGAACGAAATCATTTACGCATTGTCGCCGGTGAAAAGCGGCGGGTCAGCGGTGTCGGTTGGTCCATGGCCGACCGGTACGGCGATATTCTTTCCGGTGATTATGCGGAATTGGCTTTTCAATTGGAGCGCAATGAATTCAACGGGAGCGTTTCGCCGCAAATGATTCTGCAAGATATTCATGCCGATGCGCCGTCGGTCGTTTTGAATCGGGCTGTCATGGCCGATATTTACAAAGAAATGAAGGGCTTGTTGGCCGCCCGGCGGCGGTTGCCGTTATGGGAATTGGAACGCCGATTGATCACCCTTGAGGACGGCCGTTATACGGGACATGTCATCAAGGCGGCGTTGCAGGTCTTTCGCGAGTTGGAGATATTGACGGTTCACTGCGAGAAAGATGAAACATATTGTGACTTGCCGCCGATCGAAGGGAAGATGAGTCTGGCGGCATCGGCTACGTATATGCAATACGGCAGCCACTAGGGGGAATCGATATGGAGTTTAAAAATAAGGAAGAAGAATTCAGGCGCTTGGTGAATACGATACGCGAGTACCAGCCTGCAGCTGATTGCAGTGACGTAAAAAAAGCTTATGAATTGGCCGAAAGCGCCCATCAGGAACAGCATCGTGTCAGCGGTGAACCCTATATTCTGCATCCCCTGGCAGTGGCACAGATTCTGGCCGATATGAAAATAGATACGACGACGATTACAGCGGCCATACTTCATGACGTTGTCGAAGATACGGAATGTACTCTTGATGATCTGACGAGGCTTTTCAGCAAAGAAGTGTCGTTCCTCGTTGACGGGGTAACGAAATTGAGCCGCATTGATTATCGTACCAAAGAAGATCAGCAGATCAACAGTATGCGGAAAATGTTTCTGGCCATGGCGAAAGACGTTCGCGTCGTTGTCATCAAGCTGGCTGACAGGCTGCATAATATGCGTACCTTGAAATATATGCGCAGCGACAAACAGAAGCGGATCGCCCAGGAAACGCTGGAGATTTTTGCGCCTTTGGCGCACCGGTTGGGGATCTTCAATATTAAATGGGAATTGGAAGATCTCTCCTTCCGGTACTTGGAACCGGACAAGTACTATGATCTTGTCGATCAGATGAAACAGAAGCGTCATGTTCGCGAAGAAATTGTGAATGAAGCGATTGAAGTGCTGCGCAAATCGTTGGGGGAATCGCAGATACGTTTTGAAATCAACGGCAGGCCGAAGCATTTTTACAGTATTTATAAAAAAATGAAAAAAGATAACCGCGACTTGAGTCAGGTCTATGATCTGTACGCCATCCGGGTCATCGTTGATACGGTACAGGACTGTTACGGCGTTTTGGGCATTGTACACAGCCTTTGGAAGCCCCTTCCTTACCGGTTTAAAGATTATATCGCCATGCCGAAACCCAATAATTACCAATCACTCCATACGACTGTTATCGGTACGCGCGGGCAGCCAGTAGAAATTCAGATCAGAACCTGGGATATGCATCACATTGCCGAATACGGTGTTGCGGCGCATTGGCGTTACAAAGAAGGAAATGCCAACGGCGGTAAGAACGAGTTTGACGAAAAGATGGGCTGGCTCCGCAATTTGCTGGAATGGCAGGATACGAGCAATCCCCAGGAATTTGTTAACGCCTTGAAACTGGACGCTTTTTCCGATGAAGTTTTCGTTTTTACGCCGCGCGGTGACGTCATCGATTTGCCGCAAGGCGCCATTCCCATCGATTTTGCTTATCGGATTCATACCGATGTCGGTCATCGTTGCGTGGGCGCGAAGATAAACGGCAAAATCGTGCCTCTCGATTATGCGTTGAAAAACGGAGACATTGTCGAAATTGTTACGTCAAAAATGGGTAAGCCGAGTCTTGACTGGCTGAAAATAGTAGGCAGCTCGGAGAGCCGGTCGAAAATTCGCAGTTGGTTCAAAAAGGAAAATCGCGAAGAAAATATTGTCAAAGGGATGGAAGCGCTGGAACGAGAATGCCGGCGCCTCGGCCATGATTGGAAGGAACTCAATAAAAGCGGCCGTTTAGCCCGCGTCGCCAAGCAAATGAATGCCGGCAGTGAAGAGGATTTGACGGCTGCCGTCGGGTACGGCGGTTTTGCCGTGAATACGGTGCTGATTAAACTTCTCGAATTCCACAAAAAGGATGTGCAGAAGGAAGAACTGTCGAATATTGACGTGATCGAAAAGCTGCGGCCGAAAAAAACGGTGCATAAGAGCGGCTCCGGTATCCTGGTAAAGGGAGAACAAGGTCTTCTCGTCCGTTTGGCAAAATGCTGCAGTCCCGTTCCCGGCGATCCGATTGTCGGCTTTATTACGAGAGGTCGCGGCGTTTCCGTTCATCGCGCCGACTGCCCCAATATCAGTAACGAACAGGCCGATATCGACAGGCTTATCGATGTGGAATGGGATTATGGCGGCACCGAGACCTTTGAAGTTAACCTGGAAATTACGGCCTATGACCGTACCGGCATTATGGCCGAAATTATGGCGGCGCTGGCGGAATTGAAAATTTCCATCGTTGCCATGAATGCCAAAATAAACGATGCCAAAATAGTGACGATCCACATGGGAATCAGCATTAAAGATTTGTCGCAATTCGAGTTCATCGCTACGAAAATACGGCGCTTGAAAGATGTTTATACAGTTGATCGATATACGGGAGGTACTTGATGCGGGCAGTAGTACAACGGACCTTACAGTCGTCCGTCACGTCGGCGGGGGAACTGGTCGGGACGGCGGCGCATGGCTTGACCGTGCTTCTCGGCGTAGCCAGGGAAGATGGGCCGGCAGATGCGGCATACTTGGCGGAAAAAATAGTTAACTTGCGGATATTTGAAGACAATAAGGGAAAGATGAACCGCTCGTTGTTGGATTTTGGCGGAGAAATGCTCGTCGTATCGCAATTTACGCTTTGCGGTGATGCGCGTCGTGGCAGACGGCCGAGTTTTACGGAAGCGGCGGCTCCGGAGTTGGCGGAATTACTGTATACCGATTTTGTTCGCCACGTAGAACGGCAAGGCATCACCGTCGGCACAGGCAGGTTCCGGACGGAAATGGTCGTGTCGCTGGAAAATGACGGCCCGGTGACGATTTTGCTGGATAGTCGGAAAACTTTTTAGGAGGCATGTGCAATGTCAATGAAATATGAAATGATGATGCTCGGACCGATTATGACGAATTGTTACGTCGTTTACGACGATGCGACGAAAGAAGCGATGGTTGTTGATCCGGCATGGGATTACCAGGCAATTGACGCCGCGTTGCGGGAAAAGTCGTTAACGTTAAAATTGATTTTTCTGACGCACGGTCATGCCGATCATATCGGCGCGCTGCAGGAACTGCGGATACGGAAAAATGTTCCCGTCTATGTCGGCGCCGGCGATGTGGCGCTTATTTCCAATTCACATAATAATTTATCTGCTTTTATGGGCAAGCCCATTGAATGTGAATCGCCTGATTATATCGTGCATGACGGGGATACAATTACGTTGGGGACCTTGACGTTTACGGCCTATGAAACGCCTGGGCATACACCGGGCGGAATCAGCTTATACGGCGAAGGCGTTGTCTTTTCCGGCGATACGCTCTTTCAATATTCCATCGGCCGGACCGATCTGTACGGCGGTTCGGCGGCTACGCTATTGGACAGCATCAATACGAAGCTGATGGCTTTGCCTGATGAGACTGTCGTTCTGCCTGGACACGGGCCGGCGACGACAATCGGCAAAGAGCGGCTGAACAACCCGTTCCTGGATGGGAGCTGGTAACTGATGACGGCCTATAAGGAAGCTCAATTCTGGCTGCGCGTCGTACTCGCCGTTTTTGCCGTTGCACTCTTCCTGTCGGTTCATGCCGTTTACTGGCCCGTTGTCGTATCGCTGATCATCACGTTCGTCTTGATTCCTGTCCGGGACGGTATCGGCAAGGGGCTGAAAAAGATAACGAAGCGGGATGTACCTGTCGGTGTGTCTATCATTCTTTCCTTTGCCGTACTGCTTTTGACCCTGTTCATTATTACCAACATTATTTTGCGGCCGCTCCTGGCGCAGGTCAATTTACTGGCCGCCAATTTCAATACCATCGTCAATCAGATGGCGGCCTTGGTCACACAGTTGGAAAATGAGCAGACGCAGTTCTATGTGCCTGATCAGGTGAAAGCCGTTATCAACGACACCTTTGTCAAGATCAGCAATTACGGTATTGACGGCATTCGCGATCTGATCAGGTCCATTTTCGTCATTGCCGGTACTGTCGTCGAGTTTTTTGTCGTACCTTTCATTACCTTCTATTTCATGAAAGACGGCAAGAAGATGGTCAATTCCTTTATCGCCATTTATCCGCCCGGCTATACGGCTCATATCCGACAGGTCTTCATTGAGATACATCACGTCCTGAGCCGGTATATTCGCGGTCAGCTGCTGATGAGCTGCATCATTGCGACGCTGACATTTTGCGGTATGTGGTTCATGGGCGTGCCCTATCCTATGGTTATCGGTCTTCTGGCGGCTGTCACGGAATGGATACCGATCATCGGTCCGATTATCGGCGCCGTTCCGGCAGTTTTGCTCGGCGCAACCGTCGATTTGCCATTGGCTGTGAAGGTACTCGTTTTTTATGTCGTTGTCCAGCAAATGGACAGTCACTTGATCATGCCGCAAGTTATGGGGGCCGTTATCAGCATCCATCCCGTTGTCATCATGATCTCTCTTCTCGTAGGCGGGACGCTCTTCGGCGTGACGGGAATGGTTTTGGCCGTTCCGATAACGGCGGTTCTCCAAATTATAGGCAAGCACTTATGGTTTTATAATTCATACAAAGAAAAGGCAGATGATTCCTGTGGAAAAAACGAAAGAAGAAGTCCTGGAACTGATGATGAAGCGCATGAAGGACAAAATTAAGGATAAAAAATACAAAATGACGTCACAGCGGCAAGTCGTGCTTCGCGCTTTTGTTGAAAGTTCGGCCCGTCACTTGAGTGCTGAAGATGTTTTTGAAATCGTCAAAAAAGTTGCGCCCGATATCGGCTTGGCGACCGTATACCGCACGCTCGATCTTTTTACGGAAATGGATCTGTTGAAAAAGCTCGATTTTGACGACGGCTGCAGCCGCTATGAATTGAACGACTGCGAAGAAGACGGCCATTTTCATCATCACCTGATTTGTCTCAGCTGCGGCAAGGTTTGGGAATGCAAGGACGATTTGCTGGAAACGTTGGAAACGATTTTGCAGAAACGCCTTCATTTCCACACAGTCGATCATCAGCTGAAAGTTTACGGCTATTGCGAAGAATGTGAAAAAAAGCGGCAAGCTGACGGACTTGATAAGGAAACGGCGGATGCCTGATCGGCGCGAGTCCTATACCTACAGGGGGCCTGAAACGTATCATTCCCATGTCGGACAGATCATGGCCTGTCTGGGGTATAGCGGCGGTCATGAGCCGCGTACTGTCGGCGCGCAGGTCGTCATTGAGGAAAGCGGCGGCAACTGCCGTCTCTGTTGCCGCTTTCTCCAGGCAGGCGCCGTTGCGGAGCGGCAGGCCTTACTGACGGCACGGCGGGAGCGGCAGGAAATGAAAGATTATCTGCTGCAATGGCATCGCGACATTTATCATTTGCCGCTGTCACCGTGGGGATCTTTGATCGGTGTACGGCCTACCAAACTGGTACATCATATTTTGGACAGCGGCGTTTCACCGCAAGCGGCTGTTGGCCGTTTACAGGAGACCTATGGCGTTGCGGAAAAAACGGCTTCCGAATTGGTGAAAATGGCGCTTCTGCAGCGTCCCTATGTAACGAACCGGCAGCGCAGGGCAGCCGTTTACGTCAGTATTCCCTACTGTTCCAGCCATTGCTTGTACTGTTCTTTTCCGTCACGGCTGATCGGCGGCGAAGAGCCTTCGCATTTGGCTGGCTTTCTGGCGCGGCTGGAAGCGGATGGGGCTGCTGCCGCCGCTTTATGCCGCGAGTTTGCTCTTACTGTCGATGCCGTCTATGTCGGCGGCGGGACGCCGACGTGTTTGCCGCTGCCGCTTCTGGAGCGGTTATTGCGAATTTTGCAGCCCTTGGTGACGGCGGCGACGGAATGGACGGTGGAAGCGGGTCGGCCCGATACGGCGACGGCAGAGAAGTTGCAGTTGCTGAAGCGATACGGTGTCAATCGGATCAGCGTCAATCCGCAGACCATGCAACAACCGCTCTTGGATCTGCTGGGACGGCGGCATCGGATAGAAGACATATACACCATGATGGCTTTGTGCAAAAAACTTGCTTTTCCTGTGATCAATATGGATTTTATTGCCGGTTTGCCGCGACAGACGCCGGAAAATATGCAGGAGAATATGGAAATCGTTTGCCAATTGGGGCCCGAAAATGTTACAATTCATACGTTAGCATTAAAAAAGGGCGCTCCGTTATTTCATCACGACTTGCGCCGCGCTATCGGCACGGCGGAGGCGGTGACGGCAATGGTAGACTATTGCCGGGAGAAATTGCAACGTGCCGGCTATGTACCGTATTATCTGTATCGGCAGAAATACATGGCCGCCGGTTTGGCCAATATCGGGTACGCATTGCCGGGAGCGATCGGTCGTTACAATATTGAGATGATGGAAGAACGGCAGACCGTCATCGGCATCGGGCCGGGCAGCGCCAGCAAATTTATTTCCCCGACATCGAACCGGATGGAAAAGCTTTACATGCCTAAAGATATTACACGTTACGGGCAGATACTTGCGGCGCAGCTTGAAGAGCGCCGTCGTTTGTGTACCGTCGTATATGGAGGAGAGGATAGATAATGGCAATTACTGCACCGCGGGGTACGCAGGATTTCCTGCCGGAGCAGACGGCGGAATGGCAGATCCTGGAAGCGAAGATCCGGCAAATTTGCAGCCTCTACGGCTTCGGCGAGATCCGTACACCTATATTTGAGAGTACCGAGCTCTTTCTGCGCGGTATCGGCGAGACGACCGATGTCGTCACGAAAGAAATGTACACCTTTGATGATCGCGGCGGAAGGAGCATGACGTTGCGGCCTGAGAATACGGCCTCCGTCGTTCGCGCTTTTCTGGAGCACAAACTATATGGCGATCCGAAAATTCATAAATTCTATTACATGGGTCCCATGTTTCGTCATGATCGGCCGCAGGCGGGGAGATATCGGCAGTTTAACCAGTTCGGCGTCGAAGAGATCGGTTCGAAGGACCCGGCCGTCGATGCCGAGATTATTGCCATGGCTTTTCAGCTTTTTCATGAACTGGGATTGAACGACTTGGTTCTCCATTTGAATTCCGTCGGCTGTCCCAAATGCCGCCCTGTTTATCGTCAGAAACTGTTGGATTTCTTTGCCGATAAAAGGGAGATGCTTTGTGACGACTGCAACGCCCGCTTGGAAAAAAATCCGCTTCGCGTTCTTGATTGCAAGGAAGACGGCGAAAAAATGATGGCTCTCGGCGTGCCGCAATTGACAGAAAATCTTTGTGACGATTGCAAAACGCACTTTACCGCTGTTCAGGCGTATTTGACGAAGATCGGCATTCCGTTTATCCTGGATCCGCAGTTGGTTCGGGGCCTCGACTATTATACGAATACGGCTTTTGAAATCATGTATGCCCCCCTCGGCGCGCAAAGCACGATCTGCGGCGGCGGCCGCTACGACGGCCTGATCGCCGAAGTGGGCGGGCCGTCGACGCCGGGTATCGGCTTTGCCATCGGCATGGAACGATTGCTGCTCACGTTGAAAGAGCAAGGTCTGCTGCCGCCGGTTCCGGAAAATAAACCGGTCTTTATCGTTGCCTTGGGGAATGCCGCTAAGACGATAGCCTTCGGCTGGCAGCAAGAATTGCGCCGCCGCGGTATTTATGCCGAGATCGACGTTATGGGGCGGAGCATGAAGGGGCAGATGAAAGCGGCTAATAAATTGGGCGCCGCTTACACGGTCATTATCGGTGAAGAGGAAATGACGGTGCAGACGGCACAGATTCGCAATATGGAAACAAAGGCGCAGGACAGTGTTGCTTTTGATGATATCGTTGCTTACGTAGAAGCACATAAGAAGGGATGATTACGTAATGGATACAATGGAAGGTTTAAGTCGTTCGCATTATTGTACGGCCGTTTCGGAAGCCGATACGGGTAAAGAAGTCGTTCTTTGCGGTTGGGTGGAACGTCGCCGCGATCACGGCGGCTTGATTTTTATCGACTTGCGTGACCGCACGGGCATCGTGCAGGTCGTCGCTTCGCCTGATTATGCCGAAGAAGCGTTCAAAAAAGCGGAACAGGTGCGTAACGAATACGTGTTGGCCATTCGCGGCATCGTCCGCCTGCGTGACGCTGAAACGGTAAATCCCAAGATGGCGACTGGCACGATCGAAATCCGCTGCGAAGAAATGCGCGTGCTGAATCTGTCCAAAACACCGCCCTTCTATATTGAAGATCATATCGATGTCGACGAAAAAATCCGCTTGAAATATCGCTACCTCGACTTGCGTCGCCCGGAAATGCAGAACAATTTGATTATGCGGCATCGCGTTAAACATGCTATGCGTGAATTTCTCAACAGTCGCGGCTTTATCGATATCGAAACGCCGGAATTGTGCAAGAGCACTCCGGAGGGAGCACGTGATTATCTCGTGCCCAGTCGCGTCAATGACGGCAAGTTTTACGCATTGCCGCAGTCCCCGCAGATTTTCAAACAGCTGCTGATGATTTCCGGTATGGATCGTTATTATCAGATCGCTCGCTGTTTTCGCGACGAAGACCTGAGAGCCGACAGGCAGCCTGAATTTACGCAGCTTGACCTGGAAATGTCCTTCATGAGTCAAGAAGATATTCTCCAGCTGACGGAAGCTATGATTTGCCATGTTTTCCAAGCCGTTTTGGGTCATGAAATCAAGCGGCCGATCCGACGGATCACCTGGGATTATGCAATGGAAAATTACGGCTCAGATAAGCCGGATCTCCGTTTCGACATGAAATTTCACGATATTACGGCGCTCGTCAAAGATACGGAATTCAAAGTTTTCCGCAGCGTGATTGAAAACGGCGGTCAGGTTAAGGCGATTAATGTTAAGGGATATTCACAGATACCGCGCCGCGAACTGGACGGACTGGTAGAATACGTTGCCACCTACGGCGCCAAAGGACTGGCCTGGATCTGCTTTACGCCGGACGGCTTGAAATCACAGGTTAAGAAGTTCCTCGGTGAAGACACGCTTCAGGCTATCGGCAGAGAATGCGGGTCCGAAACGGGCGACTTGGTGTTGATGATTGCCGACAAACCTTCTGTCGTCGCGGCTTCTTTAGGAGAATTGCGTAAGGAAATGGCACGCCGTACGAACTGTATCCGTGAAGATGAATTTGTTTTTACCTGGGTCGTCGACTTCCCCATGTTCGAATATAGTGAAGAAGAAAAACGGTATGTCGCCATGCACCACCCGTTTACAGCTATTCGTGACGAAGATCTGGACAAGTTGGAAACCGATCCCGGCCACGTTTATGCCAAGGCCTATGACCTCGTTCTCAACGGCGTAGAATTGGGCGGCGGTTCATTGCGTATTTATCAGCCGGAACTGCAACAGCGCGTTTTTAAAGCTATCGGCCTGACGGAAGAAGAAGCGGAACAGAAATTCGGCTTCTTGCTCCGTGCCTTTGAATATGGCGCGCCGCCGCATGGCGGTTTGGCTTTCGGCTTGGATCGGATGATCATGCTGATGCTGAAACGTAAATCCATTCGCGATGTCATCGCTTTCCCGAAAACGCAGAATGCTATCGATCCGATGAGTGAAGCGCCGTCACCGGTTACGCCGAAACAGCTTCATGAATTACATATTCAGATAGAAGAAGAGTTAGTCAAAAAATAACGTATTACTGCCGCCAGCTCTATAGAAGAGAGGCGGCAGTTTTATTTAAAAAGCAATTTATTTGTTAATAATCATTGTAATTTATTTTAAACGTGGTATACTATGTATAAATCTTATAGAGATTGCGTTGATGACTATTTTTAGGAATAGCCCTGGTCCGCGAATAGACAAGGAGGAACGCAGCATGTTGGATAACAAAGTAAAAGAGCTTATTAACAAACAGATCAATCAGGAATTTTATTCTTCGTACCTGTATTTGGCATTCGCCAACTTTTATTACGATAAAGGACTCGACGGGTTTGCTCATTGGTACGATGTGCAGGCGCAGGAAGAACACGATCATGCGATGCTGATGCGTACATATCTGCATAATAACGGTGAATCCGTGACGTTTGAGGCGATTGAAAAACCGTCTTTGGCCTGTAACGATATCATCGATCCGATGAAGGCCGCTTATGCCCATGAACAATATGTCACGCATCTGATCAATGAAATTTACAGAGCTGCCGACGAGGTTCACGATTATCGTACGATGCAATGCTTCGACTGGTTCGTCAAAGAGCAGGGAGAGGAAGAAAAGAATGCCGACGGGCTGATCAAAAAATACGAACTTTTCGGTTCCGATCCGAAGGGGCTGTACGCGCTGAATCAGGAATTGCTCGGCCGTACGTATGCAGCGCCGACGTTGGTTCTGTAAGTCTTGGCAGAAGGACCCGCAAATTTTGCGGGTCCTTTTTATTTTGGCGGTGACGGGATATGGTATAATAAAAAAGAAAGGAGAAAAGTGATGCAAACTATTCATTATGTAATGGCAGATCCCAGCGGGAACACGACTATTCTTGTCTTGGATCGAATCGATCGGGCTGATCATAGTGTTGTAGCCGCCAAGTTGCTCGCCTCCGAAGCACTTGAAGCGGAACAGGTTGCTTATCTGACCATGGATCCGGCAGACGGCACTGCTCTTCGCATTGATATGATGGGCGGCGAGTTTTGCGGTAACGCTTCGCGCAGTGCCGCCGCTTATGCCCTGTCCTTGACGAGAGAGGACAAGGGAATGTATCGTGTATCCTGTTCGGGTTGCACTGTGCCGTTAGGTGTTGCCGTTGAGCGTAAAGGGGATGTTTTTCAAGCCGTCATTGATATGCCTCTGCCGGAGTCGGTGGAAGCCGTGCTGATTCCCGTCAATGATTTACCGTACCGGTTTTTCAAGGTGACGTTGCCGGGAATCGTGCATTTCGTTTATTTCGTACAAACCGGCGATAACGTCGATAAGGAAATTTATTGGCAGGCGCTGCGCGAATATGTCTCTACTGACGCCTATGCGGCATACGGGCTAATCATTGTCGATACGCAGGCGCTGACCATGGTTCCTGCCGTCTATGTGGCGGAAACGGATACACGTTACTGGGAACGAAGTTGCGGCAGCGGATCGGCAGCGGCAGCGGCGGCGTTGGCCTGTGTCGGGAGACGGAATGTAGCTTGTACATTGCGCCAGCCGGGCGGCGCAATTGCGATTGCTGCCAAAGTCGATGACGGGGAATTGCAGTCGCTTCGTATCGGCGGAACAGTTGCGCTTTCAGCTGTACAAACGGTGCTTATTGAATAAGCGGACAGGGGCCTTGCAGGGACGGCTGATTGACAAAGACAGATGCCGTTTTGTATAATAAATGCATAGATCATGTGACTGACGGAAGTGGGTTGACCACAGGGAGCATGATCGATGCGAGCCGACCGTCTGGGCAGAGATTCCGGAATGTCGGTATTTTTTTTGCTACTATCGAGGAGCTGACGATGACGATGGAAAAAGTATTGAGTGATATTCAAATCGCGCAACGGACAACGTTGGAACCGATTACGAGCATTGCGGAAAAAGTGGGCTTGACGGCAGATGATTTGGAATTATACGGTAAATACAAGGCAAAGATATCCTTTGACGCGATTCGACGCCTGTCCAAAAACCGGGACGGTAAATTGGTCTTGGTAACGGCAATCAATCCGACACCGGCCGGTGAAGGAAAGTCGATGACGACGATCGGCCTGGCGCAGGCGCTGAATCGCATGGGACATAAGACGATCGTCGCCATGCGCGAGCCGTCTCTCGGCCCCGTTTTCGGGATTAAGGGCGGCGCCGCCGGCGGCGGCTATTCGCAAGTATTGCCGATGGAGGATATCAATCTCCACTTTACCGGCGATATGCATGCCATTACAGCGGCCAATAACCTGCTTGCAGCAGCTATTGATAATCACGTCCATCAGGGAAACTCCCTGCGCATTGATATCCGCCGGGTCGTCTGGAAACGCGTCATGGATATGAATGATCGCGCGCTGCGTAATGTTGTCGTCGCTATGGGGGGAACCGTTTGCGGCTTTCCCAGAGAAGACCACTTCATGATTACCGTCGCTTCGGAAATTATGGCCGTCCTTTGCCTGGCGGAAGATCTGATGGATCTGAAGCGGCGCATGGCGAATATTATCGTCGCCTACGATTTGGACGGGCAGCCTGTTCGGGCCGGCGATCTCGGTGTTGCCGGCGCCATGGCTATTTTGATGAAAGACGCCATCAAGCCCAATCTCGTGCAGACGACGGAAAATACACCGGCGCTGGTTCATGGCGGTCCTTTTGCCAATATTGCGCACGGCTGCAATTCCGTCGTAGCGACGAAACTGGCCATGAAGATGGGGGAAATCACGGTTACCGAAGCCGGTTTCGGCGCCGATCTGGGCGGCGAAAAATTTATGGACATTAAATGCCGGTTTGCCGGTATTAAACCGGATGCCGTCGTGCTCGTAGCAACAATTCGGGCTTTGAAAATGCATGGCGGTGTGAAAAAAAGCGATTTGCAAGTGGAAGATGTGGCCGCTCTGGAAAAAGGGTTTGCCAATCTGGCCAAGCATATTGAAAATATGCGCAAATTTGATGTTCCCGTTCTGGTCAGCATCAACCGCTTCTTGACCGATACGCCGGCGGAAATTGAAAAATTGACCGATCTTTGCCGCGCTTACGGCGTTGATGTCAGTTTGGGCGATTGCTGGGCGCAAGGCGGCGCCGGCGGACTGGATATGGGTGAAAAGGTACTGGCGCTCATGGCGGCACCGAAGAAACCGTATAAACCGCTTTATGAAGCAACGGAATCTATTGCCAAAAAATTGGAAACGATCGTCAGGGAAATTTATGGCGGTGACGGCGTCATCTTTGAAAGCAGAGCGAAGAAACAAGTGGAAGAATTGGAAAGACTGGGGCTGGACAAAATGCCTGTCTGTGTAGCGAAAACGCAGTATTCCTTATCGGATAATGCCGATCTGCTTGGCGCGCCGACAGGATTTACCGTTACGGTCAAAGATGTGCGCGTCTGCACGGGCGCAGGGTTTATTGTTTGTGAAACGGGAAATATTATGACTATGCCGGGCTTACCAAAGGTGCCGGCGGCGAATCGGATGGATATTGATGAAAACGGTGTTATTACAGGATTGTTCTGATTGTAAGAGGCCTTTTGGCAAAGCGGTAATCGAAGAGTTTTTGGCAGCGACGTCCTCGGCGGAGCCGGTTCCGGGCGGCGGCGGCATTGCCGCTTTAACGGCGGCTTCAGCAGCGGCGCTTTTGGAAATGGTAGCCAATTTGACTGTTCATAAAAAAGGCTGTGAAAAGGTTGCGCCGCTGTTGACGGCGACAGCGGCGGAGGCTGCCTCCTTGAGGCGGCAATACATAGCCGCCATTGATGCGGACGGCGAAGCGTTTGCCGCCGTTTTGACGGCCTTGCGCATCAATAAGGCAGAGATATCCCGGTCGGAACGGGTACAGGCTGCCTTTCGCCACGCTGCGGAAGTTCCCTTGGCATTAGGCGTCAGTGTGTATGATTTACTGTCCTTGGCGGTGCAGGTCGTGCGATACGGCAATGTCTGGGTCATTACGGATGGCGTTATCGGCGCCATGAATGCGCGGGCCGCCATGCGTTCGGCCTTTTACAGCGTCCGCATTAATTTAAAATCCATTGACGATGAAGATTTTGTGCGGAAAACCTGTCAGCTTATGGAAGAGACGGAACGAAAGGCAGCGTTGTTGGAAGCGGAAATTGAACGTGTTTACCGGGAAAGGCAATGACGAAAAAGATAAAAAAACGGACCGCCGCCGGCAGTCCGTTTTTTATCATACGTCGAAATATAATTAGTTATTATTGAATTTATTGAACCAAGCTTTGATGCCTTCCTTCGGATAAACGCCGGTCATTGTTTCATTGAGCGCTTTACGAACGGCCGCTTCATCATACAACGGATAAATATCCTTGTATTCATCATAAACGTCCCAGAAATCGCGCATGTGGAGATTTGCGTACGTTTCGCCGTAGACTTTGAAACAGGAATCGCAGAGCGTGATGAAAACCGCTTCTTCGTCTTGCTGACGGGAATCGTCAAGGCCGCAGCAGCGAGTATACAGATTAATATTGCCGAAAAGCTGATGCAGGTAATCGTATACTTTGGAAACCATCTCCGGTTCCAACTGAAGCAGTTTACAGCCCGGGGCGAAATAAATGGGATATTGCGCAATGTTGTCAAATGAATCCATAGATACACACCTCTTTTAATAAGATCTTTTTTTGATAATAGTCATTATTGTTTGTATTATACCATAAATATGAGGTAAATGCAATAAAACGATAATTCCTATGATTATTGATAATAATTAACAAAATGATTCAAAATAGTGTAACGCCGGGTTTTACCGATGACGTTGAAGGGGCAGTGCGGGATCTGGCGAAAAGATTGAAGATTAAAAATATGTAAAGATAAAATAGTTTTTCGGCATAAAATCTTATGACGATGCGAAATGATCTTCCGTCAGTCAGCACGATATGGAAGAAACTGCCGGTGTGTATCCGTGCAATCGGACCGTTTGTGAATACCTCTTAATGTCGCGAACCGTTCATTTTTGCGGCAGATGGAGAAGGGACGCCTTGTTATTCTCCGCCGTTTCTTGTACAATACTTCATGGGGATGATACGAATGCATATTGTAATGGTAGAACCGGAAATTCCGGGAAATACGGGGAATATAGCGCGTCTTTGCGCGGCGAATCATATGATGCTTCACTTGGTCAAGCCTTTGGGATTTTCCCTGGAAGATAAATATCTGAAACGGGCGGGACTGGATTATTGGGATCTTGTCGATGTCCAGGTTCATGAAAACTTTGCGGCAGTGCAAAAAGCCTATGAAGGGCATCGTTTTTATTATTTAACGACAAAATCCGAACAATGTTATGCCGATATTACATTTCATGAAGATGATCTGATCGTTTTCGGCAAGGAGACGAAAGGACTTCCGGAAGCGTTATTAAAGGCGGCGCCGGAACGCTGCTTCCGCATCCCGATGAGGGAAGAAGCGCGCAGCCTGAATTTGTCGAATGCCGTTGCCATCGTTTCTTACGAAGCGTTGCGTCAACTCGGATTTCCGAAATTGGCAAAGGGCGGCATAGGGATTGCGAATTTACAATAAGAGGTGTTGGCGATGGACGTATTTGTAAAGGCGAATGAATTGGCGCAGGCTATTCAGGCATGTCCCGAATATGTGGCACTGTTGGCAGCCGGAAAAAAATTGGCAGAAGATCAAAAGACGGAAAAAATGGTGCGTGAATTTTTGTTGACACAGGCTGAACTGGCCTATGCGCAGTCCATGGGCGATAAGCCGATTAAGAAGAAACTGGAAACGATGAATCGGCTGGCAGCCATTATCAAAACGCGCTCCGGAGCGGTGGAATATCTGGCGGCGTATAACGCGTGGCAGGCGAAGGCCGGAGAAATTTATCAGATCGTGCAAAACGCAATGGCAGAAGGAATGAGCATTCTTGATCACTAAGACGGCAATAAACGAGTTTGTTTCTCAACTTCATACGGTATTCGACGACGAACATCTGCTGGTTCATGAGCCGATGCGGTTTCATACGACCTTTGCCGTCGGCGGACCTGCCGACGTGCTGGTGCTGCCCTATTCGGTAAAAGAGTTGTCCTTATCCATCAGAGCGGCCCGGCGTTTGGGATTGCCCGTTACGGTTCTCGGCGGCGGTTCCAATGTGCTCGTTCGTGACGGCGGCATACGGGGTGTTGTGATTCAGTTGAACTGCATGCACAAGGTCCTGTCGGCACATGACAATAAAATTCTTGCCAGCGCCGGTTTTATGCTGGAAGATGTCTGCGCCTTTGCGCAGAACAGGGGGCTTACGGGCATTGAATTTGCCTGCGGTATTCCGGGTACGCTCGGCGGCGCCGTTTTCATGAACGCCGGCGCTTACGGCGGAGAAATGAGCCACGTCGTATCCCGCGTTCGTACCGTTAACGGTCAGGGCGGCGTTCAAACTTATGTTACCCCCGATTTCGGCTTTTCCTATCGCATGAGCAAGTTCCAGGAGTTGCAGGAGTATGTCGTTGAAGTGGAATTGCTTTTGGATTACGGCCGGCAAGACGTTATTCAGGCGCTGATGGATGAACTCATGGAAAAGCGACGCAGCAAGCAGCCGTTGGAAATGCACAGTGCCGGCAGCACGTTCAAGCGGCCGCCGGGATATTTCGCCGGTACGCTGATTGACCAAACGGGGCTGAAAGGCCTGTCCTGCGGTGATGCGGAAGTATCGGTCAAGCACGCCGGTTTTGTTGTCAATCGCGGCAATGCATCGGCCCGAGATGTACTGACCGTTATCCATGAGGTACAGCGCCGTGTTAAGGAAGCTTACGGCGTGACGCTGGAAACGGAAGTCCGTATTATCGGTGAAGAATAAAATGCTCGTAAAAAAGATCCTGTGTATAGGCAAACAGGATCTTTTGTGTTATACTACATAAGTTACAACAAGATAAATTTTGTTATTTCTTTGTATAGGAGAGAACAGCCACATGGAACGTAAGGATATCCGTAATATTGCTATTATTGCTCACGTTGACCATGGTAAAACGACCTTGGTCGATGCCATGTTGAAACAGAGTCATGTTTTCCGTTCGAATGAAAAGGTCGCCGAACGGATCATGGACTCCGGAGATATTGAACGTGAACGTGGGATTACTATTTTATCGAAAAATACGTCGGTCATGCATGACGGTGTAAAGATCAATATTGTCGACACGCCGGGGCATGCCGACTTCGGCGGTGAAGTAGAGCGCGTGCTGAATATGGTAGACGGTGTCCTGCTCCTGGTCGATGCCTTTGAAGGTCCCATGCCGCAGACCAAATATGTATTGCGCAAGGCGTTGGAACAAAAATTAAAACCTATCGTGGTCATCAATAAGATTGATAAACCCGACGCCCGTGTAGCCGAAGTGGAAGATGAAATCCTGGAGCTTTTCATGGAATTGGAAGCTGACGACGATCAGCTTGATTTCCCCGTTATCTATGCTAACGGTCGTGACGGCGTCGCCAAGGTCCGGATGGAAGATGAAGCGACGGATCTGCAGCCCCTCTTCCAGTCGATTATCACGCATTGCCCGTGTCCGAAAGGTGATGCCGACGGTCCGCTTCAGTTCATGGTCACGACGTTGGACTACGATGATTATGTCGGGAAAATTGCTGTCGGCCGCATTGTTCGCGGCAGCATGATGCCGAATCAAAATGTATTGATTGTTGACGGAGAAAGCCAGCGCAGAGCGAAGATCAGCCGCGTTTATACGTATGAAGGATTAAGCCGGGTCGAACAGGAAAAAGGCGCGGCGATGGGGGACATTGCCTGCATCATCGGTATTCCCGATATCAAAATCGGTGAAACCGTTGCCGATGTGACCAATCCGGAAGCGTTGCCGAAGATCAATATTGATGAGCCGACCTTGTCCATGATTTTCTATGTCAATGACAGTCCCTTTGCCGGCCAGGAAGGCGATTTCGTCACGAGCCGTCACCTTCGGGACCGACTTTTCCGCGAGGTGCAGACGAATGTCAGTCTTCGCGTTGAAGAGACGGACAGTGCCGACGCCTTTAAGGTATCCGGACGAGGTGAACTGCACATTGCCGTTTTGATCGAAGAAATGCGCCGGCAAGGATATGAAATGCAGGTCGGCAAGCCCAGCGTCATTACGAAAGAAATCAACGGTCAGAAATGCGAACCGCTTGAAGCGCTGACGATTGACGTGCCGCAGGAATTTATGGGATCGGTTATGGAAAAGCTGGGGACGCGTAAGGCCGAAATGGTCAATATGGTTGATCTCGCCGGCTATACGCGTTTGGAATTCATCATTCCCGCCCGCGGGCTGATCGGTTTCCGCAGTGAATTTCTGACGGCTACGAAAGGGAACGGTATCATGTACCACGTATTTCACGGATATGCGCCTTGGAAGGGTGATATTCCCGGACGGACACGGGGCAGCCTGGTGGCTTTTGAAAGCGGCGAAACAACGGCGTACGGAATCTACAATCTTCAGGATCGCGGCGTGATGTTCATTTCTCCGGCTCAGTCTATTTACTTGGGGCAGGTGATCGGCGAAAGCAACCGCGATGTCGATATTGACGTCAACCCGTGCAAGAAGAAGCATTTGAGCAATACCCGGTCATCCGCTTCCGATGAAGCGCTCCGGCTGACACCACCGCGTATTATGAGCTTGGAACAGGCGCTGGAATGGGTCAATGACGATGAACTCGTTGAAGTGACGCCGAAGAGCATTCGTCTCCGCAAGGCCATTTTGGACAAACACGACAGAAAAAAAGCGGCGCGCAAATAGAGGGTAAAGACTTCCTGCCCATAAGGTGGGAAGTTTTTTTATCATTAAAAAAACAGAAAGAAAAAGGATGAAAAACACGACTGTTTGGTGTACAATAAAATTTAAGCATGTAAAATTTGGTTAAAGAAATGAGGGGGTCATGATGAGTACAGTAAAAAAGAGGACCGTTGGTGTTATCGGGTTAGGGCATGTCGGGGCGCATGTCGCCTTTGCCTTGGGACTTACCGGAACAGCCGATGAAGTCAAGCTTTGCGATTTGAATGAAAGCAAAGCTGTCAGTGAACGGCAGGATCTGATGGATGCCGTCATGTTCATGCCGCACCGCGTCAACTATACGCTCGCTAAATACGAAGAAATGGGAGATTGCGACGTTATCATCAATGCGATCGGCAAGATCGACCTTTGCGCGACAGGCAACCGCGATGACGAAATGGGCTTTACCGTTCCCGGCGTTGCCGGATATATCGATAAGGTTATGGCCGGCGGTTTTGACGGCGTCATCATCAATATTACCAATCCCTGTGACGTCGTTACGCATTTGCTTGCCACTCGGAGCGGTTTGCCGAAGGGACGTGTTTTCGGCACCGGTACGGGCTTGGATACGTCGCGCTTGGTCAGTGCCATTTCGCAGCAGACCGATGTGGAACATCATTCGTTTACGGCCTACATGATGGGCGAGCACGGCAACTCACAGATGACGCCGTGGTCTGTCGTCAATTTCGGCGGGCAGCCGTATACGGAATTAGCGAAAGAAAACAAGCAGTACGATTTCGATACGAAAGAGCTGACGGAACGGGCTATTAAAGGCGGCTGGGTCACGTATCAGGGCAAGCACTGTACGGAATACGGGATTGCCATGACGGCCGTTACGATGGCGAGCGCCGTGCTTCATGATGAAAAGAAAATCATGGCGGCCAGTGTCGCGCTTGACGGAGAATACGGCGAAAAAGGCATTTTTTGCGGTGTTCCTGCCGTTATCGGAGCAAACGGCATTGAACGCGTCGTCGTTTTCGATTTGCCGACAGACGAATTGCAGGCCTTGAAAGGCTGCTGCGCCACCATTCGCGCCAATATCGCCAAGGCCGATAAATTATTGCAATAAATGCTTTTCTGATAGCCGTCTTTCCGACAGGAGAGGCGGCTTCTGTTATTTTCGGGGGTTAGCGGTGCTGCCGATGACAGACTGTGGTATAATATAAAAATTAGAGAGAAGATGGGAGGAACTCATGTATAGACATATTCTGTTCGATTTGGACGGAACGCTGACGGATTCTCAGGAAGGCATTATCAAATCCGTCGCATATGCCCTGGAAAAGCAAGGGGAAGCAACGGCGGGAAGATTGGAACAGCAGGTTATCATCGGACCGCCGCTGATGCTGACTTTTTTGGATACCTTCGGATTTTCACCAGAAAAAGCCCAGGCTACGTATGCCTTTTTTCAAGAACGTTACGGCACGATCGGCAAGTTTGAAAACAGGCCGTTTGCGGGAATTATTCACATGCTTCGGCAATTGCAGTCGGCCGGCAGCAAGGCCTATGTGGCCACGTCAAAACCGCAGGTGCATGCGGAGGCGATTTGTGAGAAGTTCGGCTTATCTCCGTATTTGACTGAAATTGCCGGCAGTGTTCTCGGCGGGACGGAAGATAAGGCTGTTGTTATTGATCGCGTGTTGCGGCATATCGGCAGCGGCGCTGCCGATAGCGCCGTTATGGTCGGTGATCGGAAATATGATGTCATCGGCGCCAGAAAAACGGGCATTCCCGTTATTTATGCCGCTTTCGGCTATGGCAATGAAGCGGAACGGCAGGAATTTCCGGCCGATTATACGGTGAACAGTGTCGCAGAACTGACGGCGCTCCTCCTACACAGTTAAGCAAAGAGGTGTTTTATGGAACAAACATTGAAATGTAATGAAGTATACAACGGCTTTCGCGTCCACCGAGCGGAAGCGGTAACGGAATTGAACAGTTATGCCTATGAAATGGAACATTTGCAGTCCGGCGCCAGGCTTCTGTACCTGGCAAACGATGACGATAATAAGGTATTCTCCGTTTCGTTCCGGACGACGCCGCAGAACAGCACCGGCGTTCCCCATATTTGTGAACATTCGACGCTGTGCGGCTCGCGGAAATTTCCGCTGAAAGAACCGTTTGTCGAGTTGGTCAAAGGATCGTTGAACACGTTTCTGAACGCCATGACTTTCCCCGATAAAACGATGTATCCTGTTGCCAGTCGCAATGATCGGGATTTTCGAAATTTGATGGATGTTTATCTGGATGCCGTCTTTTTTCCGAATATGCTTCATGACGAACAGATCCTGATGCAGGAAGGCTGGCATTATGAAATGGCGACGCCGGAAGAGCCGTTGACATACTGCGGCGTTGTATATAATGAAATGAAAGGCGTGTTCTCTTCGCCTGACGCTCAATTGGAGCGGCGGATCATGGAAAATCTTTTTCCCGATACGACGTATGGCGTCGAATCGGGCGGTGATCCCGATGTCATTCCTACGTTGACGCAGTCGGCTTTTACAGCTTTCCATAAACGATATTACCATCCGAGCAACAGTTATATTTTCTTGTACGGCAATATGGATATTGACGCTACGCTGTCTTTTATTGACAGCGAATATTTGAGCCGGTTTACGGCGACGGCCGTTCATTCGGAAATCGGCCGGCAGCCGTCTCGTTCTCCGCTCGTCAAGTCCTATGCTTACGGCATCGCTTCCGAGGAAAAGACGGCACAAAAAACGTTGCACAGCTTGACCTATGTCATCGACGACGCCCTGGATCCGACGTTGGGCCTGGCAATGAAGGTGCTGACCTATGTCTTTCTGCTTTCGCCGGCGGCGCCGCTGAAAAAGGCTCTCGTCGATGCCGGCGTCGGAAAGGATATTTCCGGTGATTTCCAGGACGGCCTTTTGCAGCCGTTGTGGGGGATAACAGTCAACGGATCGGAGCCGGAAATGGCCGGCGAGATACTACCGGTCGTACGCCGCGTATTACAGGACAGTGTTGAACGGGGCATCGATAAGGTGTTGCTGACAGGCGCCTTGAACCGTATTGAATTTTCCTTGCGTGAAGCCGATTTCGCCGGTCGTCCGAAAGGTCTCATTTACGGTATCCGCTGTATGGATACTTGGCTTTATGACGGCGATCCGCTTGCCGCGCTCCACTACGAAGAGGCGTTGAGAGTACTTCGTGCAGGTATTGAAAACGGTTATTATGAAGATATTATCAAAAAATATATCTTAGATAATTCCTATTATGCGCTTATTTCACTGGTGCCGGAAAAAGGATTGGCGGAACGGCGGGACAAGGCGTTGGCCGAAAAGCTTGCAGCTTACAAAGCGTCGCTGTCGGCAGCGGAAATCGCCGCTATCGTAGCGGCGACGCGGGCGTTGAAAGAGAAGCAGGGAACGCCCGATACGCCGGAAGCGCTGCTTTCCATTCCGACTTTGGCGCGGCAAGACCTGAAAAAAGAAGCGGAATGCGTCGACTTTACCGTGACTGCTGCCGCCGGTGTTTCTCTTTGCCACGTACCCGATGTGACGAACGGCATTTCTTATGTTGAAGCCTGCTTTGATTTACGGGGCTTGTCGGAAGAAGAAATTTCTTATGTGTACCTCCTCAGCGACTTGCTTGGCGATATGGACACGACGGCGCACGAGTACGGTGAATTGGCGTCGCTTATCGATTTATATACAGGCGGTATCAGTTATGGCGTAGAAGCCTTTTCCAAGCAAGACAGTCCGGACGAATACGTTCCCGTTTTTCGGATAAAGGCCAAAAGCTTGGACACTCATGTCGATAAATTGATTGATTTACTGCGTGAAATTTCCTTGCAAACTGTCTTTACCAACGCCGCTCGTCTTGCGGAATTGATCGAAGAGACGAAAACGGGGTGGGATATGGATGCTTTCAGCCGCGGGCAGACGTTGGTCATGCACCGCTTGTTATCCTACGTTTCGGCGGCAGAAGGCTTTGCCGACGCCGGCGAGTTGTCTTATTACGCTTTTGTCAGTAAAATAGCCGCTTCTATTCGTGAAGATGGCGGTGTCACGGCAGCGGCGTTGGCGGCCGTTTTGAAAAAGATCATTGTACGTTCCCGCATGACTGTAGCCGTTACCGGTGACGTTGCCGCAGAAAAACGGGTACGGCGTCTGCTGCCGCAGTGGACGGACGCCATGGAAGAGGGAGAAGCCGGCGGCAGCACATGTTCCTTTGACAGGACGGTTAAAAATGAAGGGATTATGACGAGCGGCACCGTCCAATATGTGGCAAAAGGGGGGAATTTCCGCAAGCACGGCTTTTCGTATACAGGGGTCATGTTGGTCCTGAGTACGATTTTGCAATACGAATATTTGTGGACGAAAATCCGCGTACAAGGCGGTGCATACGGTGCTTTTACACGTTTTTACCGCAACGGCAATATGGTCTTTTGCTCTTATCGGGATCCCAATCTCGGCAACAGTCTGCAGGCCTATGATGATTTGGCCGATTACTTGCAGCAATTCGACGTTTCCGACAGGGAGATGACGAAGTACGTTATCGGTACGCTGAGCCGCGTCGATACGCCGCTGACGCCGGCGTTGCGAACTGCCAAAGCTCTTTCGCGCCATTACAGCGGCGTTACGAAAGAGTGGGCGCAGCAGATACGGGATCAGCTCCTGGCGGCGACGGCGGCCGATATCCGCGCCTTGGCTCCGCTCGTTCGTGCCGTCATGCAGGATAATCAACTCTGCGTTCTGGGCAGCGAGACTAAGATTCGGGAGGACGCGTCGTTGTTCAAGAATCTTATATCTCTGCCGAATTGATGACTGCCGGGATCATGCGCGGCAGATTTGCTCCCAGCCCGACGGGATATCTCCATTTGGGCAATGTTTGGACGGCCTTTCTTTGCTGGCTTCAAGTTCGTCAACAGGGGGGCAAACTGATTTTACGCATAGAAGATAACGATGAACAGCGATCCAAAGAATTGTTTCGCCAGGCGTTTCTGGAAGACCTGACATGGCTGGGGCTGTTATGGGACGAAGGACCGGATACGGGCGGACCGGCCGGTCCGTATACGCAGCAGGAACGGTACGCTGTCTACGCGGCAGCGCTTCGGCAGCTGCAGGAAAGGGGCTTGCTTTACCCGTGCTATTGCACGCGGGCGCGTCTGCAGTCTATCGGCGCGCCTCATCCGGGCGAGCAGTATCTCTATGACGGTCACTGCCGCCAGATGAGCCTGGCGGAGCGCCGGCAGATGACGCGGACCCCGTCGCTGCGGATCCGTGTGCCTGCCGCCGAGATCGTTTTCAATGACGGTGTTTTCGGCAGGAAAAACGCTTTTTTGCCGGCTACTTGCGGCGATTTTATTGTACGTCGCAGTGACGGCATGTATGCTTACCAATTGGCGGTTTCGGTAGATGATGCGTTGATGGGCGTTACCCACGTGCTGCGCGGCGCGGATTTGCTGGCATCGACGGCGCAGCAGATTTGGCTGATACGGCTCTTAGGTTATGAAGCGCCTGCATATACGCATGTTCCCTTGTTGGTCGACAGCGACGGTCATCGGTTGTCAAAACGACAGAACGGCATCACCGTGCGTTACTTGCGCGAGCAGGGGATTGACAGCGATACGTTATTGTCCTATTTGGCCTGGCGAGGGCATCTGTTGCCGGATCGCAGGCGCTATTCTCTGACAGAACTGAAAAAAAGGTGCGATCTGCAAAAGCTTACGGCCGAAAATATTGTTATTCATAAAAATTTAGAAAATTATTTATCTTTGTTTTTTCCTTAAAACTACAAGATATAGTACCGACAGAAAGGTTGCTGCATAAAAGCGGTAACCTTTCTTTTTTTATCCCGATTTTCACGAAATATCTTCATTGTCATTTTGTGTGGAAATGTGGTAGAATGTGGTGAAAAGTGAAACGAAAAGGAGGTGACGGCAACATGTTTATGGGAGAATATTCACATTCTATCGATACGAAAGGCCGCGTGATCATGCCGGCTAAATTTCGCGAAGAACTGGGCCTGTCATTTGTCGTCACCCGCGGCTTGGAAGGCTGTCTCTCCGTTTATACGAAGGAGGCTTGGGAACAGTTGGCGCAGGCGATGAAAAAATTGCAGGCTTCAAAAGAAAATGTTCGCGCCTTTAAACGTTTCGTTTTCGGCAGCGCCGCAGAAGTCGAGTTCGACAAGCAGGGGCGCATACTGCTTCCCGGCGCGCTGCGTGATTATGCCAAGCTGAGTAAGGATGTAGTTGTCCTGGGGACGGGTGACAAGATCGAAATCTGGAGCAAGGCCGCTTATGAAGAATATGCGGCAAAAACCGTTCCGGCCATGGAAGAGATAGCGGAAAGTCTTGACGGCCTGTTGGATATAGATTTCTAGGAGGGCTCATGGATTTTCATCATATCAGCGTCTTGCGCGAAGAAACAATCGAACATCTTATCGGTGACCGCGACGGCGTTTATGTTGATTGCACGTTGGGCGGCGGCGGGCACAGCTGCGCATTGGCAGAGCGGTTGTCCGAGAAGGCGACGCTGATCGGGTTGGATCAGGACGAAGCCGCCATCGCTGCCGCTGGCAAACGGTTGGCCGCTGCCAAATGCCGGTTTATTCCGGTACGGCGTAATTTTTCTCACTTCCGTGAAGTCATGGATGAATTGGGAATTGCTGCCGTTGACGGCGTCATGTTCGACCTGGGGGTGTCCAGCTATCAGTTGGATGTGCCGGAGAGAGGGTTTTCTTATCAACATGACGGGCCTCTTGACATGCGCATGGATCGAGGCGCCGATATCAGCGCTTACGATATCGTAAACGGATACAGTGAAGAGGCGCTTTATCGAATTATCAGGGAATACGGCGAAGAACGCTGGGCGAAGCGGATCGCGCAGTTCATCGCGGCGGCGCGGCAAGAAGGACCTATTGAACGAACCGGCGATTTGGTGCGGATTATCAAAAAGGCTGTTCCGGCAGGGGCCCGTAAAGACGGTCCTCATCCGGCCAAGCGTACCTTTCAGGCTGTTCGCATTGAAGTAAACGGCGAGCTCAAGATCTTGCGCGCAGCCGTCGAAGCCGCTTCGGAACGGTTGAAACCGGGCGGTAAGCTGTGTGTGATCACGTTCCATTCGCTGGAAGACAGAATTGTCAAAGAAACGCTGAAACTGCTGGCAACGGACTGTATCTGTCCGCCAGACTTGCCTGTCTGTACCTGCGGACATAAAGCAACGATGAAGGTAAACCGCAAGCCCATTGTGCCGGGAGAAGCGGAATTGGCGTCCAATCCGCGGGCACGGAGTGCGAAATTGCGGACAGCAGTCCGCTTGTGATAAATATAGTTTTTTGTCGATTACTGGGGATGTGTTGAACAAATGTTGGCCAGAAAAGCAGGGTATATACCGTATGAGGAAAATAGAGGGCTTCCTTCATCACGGCGCGTAGCGGAAAGAAAACATTTCAGCAGAGTGATTGCACAAACCCTGTTTATTGTTTTTCTTTGCGCCTTCTTTCTGCTTCTTAATGTTGCTCTAGCAAAGGCGCGGATCGATTACGGATATACGCTGATGCAGGAAAAAAGGCAGATACAGAAACTGCAGCAGGAAAATGATGATTTAAAGGTGGATATTGCACGCATGGAGTCGCCGGAACGAATATATAAAATAGCGACCGGCGATTTGGGAATGGTCGTACCGTCAGCCGTTCTGTACAGTCAGAATCGCCGTCAGACGGACAATACCGCCGCAACGATATAGAAGTGCAAGAGCAGTCTTAATGCTGGTTAAGACTGCTATTGTTGTTTGTATTAGCATGACTGCATAAGGGGAGGAATAAGGATGAAAACAGTAGAAGAATTAAGTCGTCAAATAAAAGGGATCTATAATGTAGATGGCAATGTAAAGACCGAGATTAGCGGTATTTCCGCCGATTCTCGTGAAATAGAAGCAGGGTATTTGTTCGTCTGCATTGCAGGCGTTCATGTTGACGGCGCTAAATTTGCCGCGCAAGCCGTTGAAAAGGGAGCCGTTGCCGTGCTGACGGCGAAGCACCTGGATCTGCCTGACCGCGTCGTACAGTTGATGGTTCCCGATATTCACCATGCGCTGGAAGACATCGTTCCTTATTTTTATGATTATCCCGGCAAAAAAATGCGCATGATCGGCGTAACCGGCACGAACGGTAAAACGACGACAAGCCATATTATTGCGCACATTTTGCGTGCCGCCGGCCATCATGTCGGCGTTCTCGGCACGATTCACGCGCTCATCGATGATGAAGAACTGCCGATTCATAATACGACGCCGGATGTAGTGGAATTACAACATTTCCTGCATCTGATGGCGGAGCGCGGCATAACGCATGTTGTAATGGAAGTATCAAGTCACGCGCTGGAATTAAATCGCGTTGCCGGAATCGAATTTGATACGGCGGTTTTCACGAATTTGACGCAAGATCATTTAGATTTTCACAAGACGTTTGAAAACTACGTTGCCGCTAAAGCCAAATTGTTTCAAGGGCTGACGGCGGGCGATACGGTCAAAGGCAATAAGACGGCTGTCGTCAATGTAGACGATCCGTACGCCAAAGATATTCTGGCCGCCTGCCGCGGCAACGTGCTGACGTACGGCGTGGAACAGGAAGCGGACTTACGGGGATCTTCGTTGCAGGTGGAATTGAAGAAATCATCGTTCCATGTTTCCGGTCCCTTCGGTTCCGTTGATCTGCAGATGCATATTACCGGGCTGTTCAATGTGTACAACACGTTGGCGGCTATCGGCGCCGCCCATGCCGAAGGCGTCGACACGGCGACGATCGATCAGGCCATTCAGACGTTCCGTTCCGTTCCGGGGCGGTTCGAACTCGTTGAAGCGGGACAGGATTTTGCCATCGTCGTCGACTATTCCCATACGCCGGACAGTTTGGAAAAAGCGTTGACAACGGCACGGGCCATGCATCCGAACCGGATTATTTCCGTCTTTGGCTGCGGCGGTGACCGGGATCGTACGAAACGGCCCATTATGGGACGCATTGGAGCTGCGGAATCGGATATCCCCATTGTAACCTCCGATAATCCACGGTCGGAAGATCCGGACGCCATTGTTGCCGAAGTGGCGGCAGGCGTGAAGCAGGGACTCAGAGAAGGGCAAACGTATGAAGTGATTGTCGACCGCCGCCGGGCTATCACGCGGGCTGTTGAAATAGCCGGGGCCGGTGATATCATCGTTATTGCCGGCAAGGGGCATGAAACGTATCAGATTTTGAAAGATAAGACGATCCATTTTGATGATCGGGAAGTTGCAAGAGAAGCGGTTCAACAGTTGAAAGGAAGATAAGTATGGCGGCCTTTACGATTGCCGAAGTAATTGAAGCTACCGGCGCCAGACTTCTGCGCCGAGGAAACCGTGAGAACGCGTTCAGCAGTATCGATACCGATACGCGCACGCTTTCACCGGGATCACTTTTTGTCGCGTTGCAGGGCGATACGTTTGACGGTCATCGTTTTATTGCTGCAGCCCTTGAAGGCGGTGCGGCCGGTGTTCTCGTTGCCAGGGAAACGGAAAAATACGGCGATTGTACGGTTTTTTTGGTCACCGATACCTTGAAGGCCTATCAGGATCTGGCCCGCTTTCATCGGCGTCGTTTCGCAATCCCCGTCATTGCCGTTACAGGCTCCGTCGGCAAGACCTCGACGCGGAGTATTATTGCCACGGTACTGGCGCAGAAGTATAATGTATTGCAGACGGAGAAAAATTTTAACAATGAAATCGGATTGCCGAAGACCTTGCTGAACCTGACAGAAGATCACGGCGTTTGTGTCGTGGAAATGGGCATGCGCGGCTTGGGACAGATTGCCGAGTTGGCGGCGATTGCCGAACCGACGATCGGCGTCGTCACCAATGTCGGCAAGAGTCATATCGAGCTTTTGGGATCACAGGAAAATATCGCCAAAGCCAAAGCGGAGCTTGTCGCCGCTTTGCCATCTGACGGCGTGGCCGTTCTCAATCAGGACGATCGCTATGTTGCCGCCATGGCCGATATCTGTCGCGCCAAGAGCGTCACTTACGGCGTCTTGAGTAATGCCGTGATCCGAGGCTGCCGCATTGAGGCAAATGAAAAAGGACTCCGCTTCAGCTGCCGTTGTTTTGATTTGATGTTTGATATAACGATGCCCGTCATCGGCAAGTATACGGTTTATAACGCTTTGGCCGCCGTCGCTGTCGGACGGGTTTTGGGCTTGAGCGAGCACCAAATGCGTAAAGGATTAAGCGAATATGGCGGCGTGCCGATGCGCTTGGAATTAGTGCGGCTTGATCCGTACACCTTTATCAACGATGCTTATAACGCCAATCCCGCTTCCATGAGCGAAGCCGTTTCCACGCTTGCCTCGCTGACGACGGGACGGAAGATCGCCGTCCTTGGCGGCATGTTGGAATTAGGCGGCTGGACGGAACGGGAACATCGGACTGTCGGCAGGCAAATAGCCGCTGCGTCGATTGATGCCCTTATTGTCTTGGGCGATGAAGCCGCTTTTATTGCCGATGAAGCCAAAAAGGAAGGAATGGTCAATGTCTGGATTACGGCAAATCACGACGAAGCCGCAGCCATGCTGAAGTCGGTATTACTGCCGGGAGATACGGTTTTGCTTAAAGGATCCCGCGGCTTTGCCATGGAAAAGATATTGACGTATTTTGAAAGGAAGTAATGTGAATGTTAAGTACCCTCATCATGGGATTTGTTGTCAGCCTTGTTATCGGCTTGGCCTTGGGGCCGATCGTGATCAGAGAATTGAAAAAATTTCGCGCCCGGCAATCGGAACGGGAAGAGGGGCCGGAAAGCCATAAATACAAAGCGGGAACACCGACGATGGGTGGTATTCTCATATTAGTTGCAGTCATCGTTTCCTGTCTGCTCTTCAACCCTTTTGAACTGCGTAAGGACTTGGCTCTGCTGCTGACCTTCGGGCACGGTATCATCGGTTTTCTCGATGACGGCATTAAAACCGTCAAGCGCCGCAATTTGGGCCTGACGGCAAAGCAAAAATTGTGCGGTCAGTTCATACTGGCGGCTGTTTTTTGTCTCGTACTGAACGTGTATTTGGAATTTCCGACAACGCTCTGGATTCCTGTCGCCAATTGGACGGTTGATTTGGGGTTCTTCTACTATATCTTTGTTTTCTTCATGATCGTCGGTACCAGCAACGCCGTGAATCTGACGGACGGATTGGATGGTTTGGCGGCCGGTTCCTGCGCGATTACGTCTGTGGCGTACGTGGTCATTGCATTGGCCCTCGGTTACGGTAATTTTGCCGTTTTCTGCGCTGCATTAACCGGTGCTTGTCTGGGATTTCTCTTTTATAATCAGCACCCGGCCAAAATGTTTATGGGAGATACGGGCTCATTGGCCCTGGGCGGCGCCTTGGCGGCCATGGCGATCTTAACCAAGACCGAACTGTTGTTGGTTGTTGCCGGCGCCCTGTATGTGCTGGAAGCACTGTCCGTCATTATACAGGTAGTTTCGTTTAAGACACGGGGCGTACGCGTCTTCAAGATGAGCCCCATTCATCATCACTTTGAATTGTCCGGTTGGAGCGAAGTAAAGGTTGTGACGGTCTTCTGGAGCTTTTCGGCGCTGATGGCCATTATAGCTATCCTTATCGTCTTAGCGGGAGATCGTTAATTATTTTTTTATAAAGCAGGTGCAGTCATGAGTATAATGGATTTTTCAGGAAAAAAAATATTGGTAATCGGCGCCGGTATCAGCGGCAGGGCGGCAGCTTCCGTTTTGGCCGCGCACGGTGGCAAGGTAACGCTGAACGATATGAAAGCGATTGATGCGGCCGATGAACGGTGGCGGCCTTTACGGCAGGCCGGCGTGACGCTGCTTTTCGGCATACAGGACGCGTCTCTGTTGGACGGTGTCGACATTCTCGTACCGTCGCCGGCCATTTCTCCTGAAATACCCATTATGAGAGAAGCTGTGCGGCGGCAGATTCCCATTTGGAGTGAAGTGGAGGTAGCCGTTCGGGTGACGGACGCCGAGATACTCGGTATTACCGGCACCAATGGAAAGACGACGACGACGACGTTGGTCGGAGAGATCATGAAGGCCTGCGGCAGGCAAACCGTTGTCGGCGGCAATATCGGTGTCGGCTTATCGGAACAGGCTGCCGATTTACCGGCTGATGCCGTCGTCGTTGCCGAGTTGTCCAGTTTTCAGTTGGAATTTACCCAGACAATGAAAGCCAAAGCCGCCGTTATCTTGAACCTTACGCCGGATCATCTCGACCGCCATCACACGATGGAAGCCTACGGTGCGGCCAAGAAGCGGATCTTTCGCAATCAGGACCGGACGGACTTGGCGGTGCTGAACTATGACGACCCGTTGGTGCGCGGCATGGCTGGCGATATGACGGGAAACGTTGTGTACATATCGACACAAGGCCCCGTTCCGGCAGGCGCTTTTGCGGAGAAGGGGCAGCTTATTTTCCGCGAAGATGGTATCGACACGGTCATTTGCCGTGAAGATGAACTGAAGCTTTTCGGCAAACATAATATTCAGAATTGCCTGGCGGCGCTGCTTTTGGCCCATGCCGGCGGCGCGTCTTTCGCCGTTATCCGGCAAGTGCTGAAAACGTTTAACGGCGTCGAACATCGTTTGGAATGGGTGCGCACGCTGAACGGTGTATCCTATTACAACGACTCGAAGGGAACGAATACGGACGCTTCAATCAAGGCGCTTGAAGCTTTTCCGGGACATTTGATTCTTATTGCCGGCGGCTATGATAAAATGACGCCCCTCGATGCTTTCATGTCGTTGGCGGCGGTGAAAGTGGATGTATTGATCCTGATCGGGCAGGCTGCGGAACGTTTCCGCATTGCCGCTGAAAAAGCGGGTGTTAATGATATCCGTTGTGTCGGAGATTCGATGGAAAAAGCGATCATGACGGCGCGGAAGATAGCGAAGAAGCCGCAGGCCGTACTCTTATCGCCGGCTTGCTCCAGTTTTGATATGTATGATAATTATGAACAGAGAGGCCGCATCTTTAAAGGTATTGTCAACGGTCTGTAAGAACGATAAAATCTGTGCTGATAAGGAGGACGTGTTATGGGCCGTGTCATTCTTTCCGGCGGCGGAACGGGAGGCCATATTTATCCGGCAATCACGATCGCCAGAGCAATAGCCGATATAGAGCCGACGGAATTTTTATACGTAGGTTCGAAAACAGGACTGGAAAATACATTGATACCGAAAGAAGGGTTTCCCTTCGTGACCCTCGACGTGCGGGGGTTGGAGCGGAGAATTTCGTTGCGCAACGTCGTTACTGTAGGAAAGACGACGGGAAGCGTTTTCAAGGCTGCCAGAATCATACAAAAATTTAAGCCTGACGTCGTTATCGGAACGGGCGGTTTCGTTTGCGGTCCCGTTTTATTGGCGGCGAGTTTAAGCGGTGTTCCGACGTTGGTCCAGGAACAAAATGTCATTCCCGGTGTGACGAATATGATTTTAAGCAAATTTGCCAATCGCGTAGCCTTGGGTTACAAGGAGGCGATGCAGCGGTTTAAGAAAAAGGACGTGCTGGTTTATACCGGTAATCCTGTCCGCAAAGATGTGTTGACCGTATCAAAGGAGCAGGGACAGGCGCTTTTGGGCCTGGATCCTTGTAAGTTTACGCTTCTCGTCGCCGGCGGCAGCCGCGGCGCGCGCAGCATCAATACGGCGATGATTGAAGTGCATCAATATTTCAGAAATGATAAAGATATACAGATTCTGCATGTCACAGGAGATCATGAATACGATCGAGTCGTCAAACAGCTGGACGGTATCGACGGCAAAGGGAATTATGGCGAAGGAAGCCATATTATTCCGTACTTGCATCATATGCCGGAAGCCTTGGCAGCGGCCGATCTGGCCGTTTATCGCGCCGGTGCCGTCGGCTTGGCGGAATTGACAGTACGCGGTTTGCCTGCTATACTCATCCCCTACCCCTATGCCGCAGAAGATCATCAGCGCTATAACGCGCAGGCCTTGGTCCTGAACGGGGCGGCGAAAATGATTTTGGACAAGATGCTGACGGGGCGGGAATTACTGGAAGAAATCAGACGTCTGAAGGATGATCCGCGGAATTTGAAGGCGATGGCGGCGGCGAGCAAAGCCATGGGACGTCCGCAGGCGGCGGAAGATATTGCGAAATTGGCGCTGTCCATTGCCAGGAACAGCAAACGTTAGAAAAGGGTGCATGATCATGATCAATCTCAATTCGGTAAAGCGTGTACATTTCATCGGTATCGCCGGTGTCGGCATGCAGGCGATTGCCAATATATTTATTGATAAAGGCTACAGCGTTTCCGGTTCCGATATGAAAGCGACGGCAGTAACGGAAAATTTCGCCGCCCGCGGCGCGCGCATCTGTATCGGACAAAGAGCCGAAAATCTCGGTGACGCTGAAGTCGTCGTTATTTCTTCGGCAATCCGCGAGACGAATGAAGAGTTGAAGGCGGCGCGGGAACAGGGAATTCCCGTCATTCATCGCGCCGATGCCCTGGTACATATCATGAGTTGGGGCAAGGCAATCGCCGTTGCCGGCGCTCACGGGAAAACGACGACGTCGTCCATGTTGGGGCAGGTTTTTTATGAAAACAATACGGATCCGACCCTGGTCATTGGCGGGGAAGTGGATTATCTGCACAGTAATTCTGTCTTGGGGCATGGCCGGTATGTAATTGCCGAAGCCGACGAAAGCGACGGTTCTTTTTTGAAAGAATCTCCGTATATTGCCGTCGTCACCAACATTGACGCCGATCATATGGATTACTACGGGTCTATTGAAAATGTCGTCGCTGCGTTTAAACAATTTATCCAGCTCCTTGATAAAGAAGAAGGGGCGGCCGTTCTTTGTGTGGAAAATGAGCATATTCGCGACTTGCTGCCAACATTGGAACGCCGCTGTATTACGTACGGCATTGAGCACGAGGCCGACTATCAGGCAACGAATGTCTTTTATCACGACGGCTTGCTGACTTTTACCGTACTCCACGACGGCGCCGCTCTCGGCGATGTGACCCTTGCCGTTCCTGGCCGTCACAATATTCTGAATGCCCTGGCAACGATAGCGACGGCGTTGTACTGCGGTCTTGCCTTTACGGATATCGTCACGGCGCTGTCGCATTTTCACGGAGCCAGACGCCGTTTTCAGACGAAAGGGCATGTCAACGGCGTTTGGGTCGTCGATGACTACGCTCACCATCCGACGGAAATTAACGCTACCCTGACGGCGGCTCGGGACATGGGGACACATCGTGTTGTCTGTCTCTTTCAGCCCCATCGCTATACGCGGACAAAATTGTTGGCAAAAGAATACGGCCGATCATTTGTTTGCGCCGATAAATTGATCATTACCGATGTATACAGTGCCGGTGAAGATCCCATTCCGGGAGTCAGCGGCAAACTGATTGTCGATATGGTGCAGAAACTGTCGCATCAGGACGTTCTGTACATTCCGACTAAAGAAGCGGTCTTGGCTTATTTGGAAGAACATGCGCAGCCGCAGGATCTGGTTATCACCATGGGTGCCGGCGATATTTATACAGTCGGTGAGCAATATGTCGCCGCAGCGGGAAAGAAGGTGCAGTGGTAATGGAAATAACGAAGGATAAACGTATTGCCGTTGTCGTCGGCGGGCCGTCAACGGAAGCTGACGTCTCACGGCGCACCGGCGCGGCAATTGCCGCGGCCCTGACAACCCGGGGGTATCGGGCCGAAATTATCGAACTGGTGCCGGAAAAGTTTGCGCAGACCCTGTCGGCAGGGACGTTCGACGTCGTTTTCAATGCGCTTCACGGTCGTTATGGCGAAGATGGCGTTCTCCAGGGCCTGTGTGAAATGATGGGCATGCCTTATACGGGGCCCGGCGTCATGGCAAGCGCCGCCGGTATGAATAAGGTAATCAGCAAGTGCGCCTTTCAAGGCGCCGGGATTCCGACAGCCCCATTTGCCTATTATTTTTCATTACAACCCTTTGATTCCATCATAGCGGATATCGGTCGAACCTTTTCCTTGCCTGTCGTCATTAAATCGGCGGCGCAGGGATCCAGCATCGGCACGGTCATTGTCAATGAGACAGGCGCGTTGCGGCCGGCGTTGGAAGAGGCCTTCCGGTATGGCACATCCATCATTGTCGAAGCTTTTATCGACGGAGATGAGTTTACGGTGGCCGTTATGGATGATACGGCTTTTCCCGTGATCCAGATCGTTTCCAGTACGGGAAAATATGATTATTACTCAAAATACACACCGGGCGTTTCGACGCATTTGTGTCCGGCGCCGATCGGCGATGCCATGACGAAGAAAATGCAGGACACGGCTTTGGACGTGTTCCATTTGCTTCATTGCAGCGGTGTTTCCCGCGTCGATATGATGACAGATAAAGAGGGAAATCTCTTTGTCCTGGAAATCAATACCGTACCGGGGATGACGGCTACCAGCCTCGTTCCCGATGCAGCGAGAGCGATGGGCGTATCCTTTGAGGAACTATGTGAAAAAATTTTGCTCGAAGCTGCAACGGGGAAATTTTAATATACTACGTCTGCGTGCAGGGACTTTATGATGACGAAAGAAAAATTTATACCTCCGGAAGGGGAAACAACTTTATATGACGATGTGAACCGTCCGGGTGCAGATGAAACCGGACGGTTCAGACGCTTTGACGCAGATGCGCAAGCCGTATATACCGTCGATGACGACGGGCAGTCGCCTATGTCGACAGAAGCGCTGCAGCGCATTGCCAGACGAAAAGCGAAGAATCTGCAGAAGAAGCAGCGACAGCAACAGCGCCGCCTGCGGCGGCGACGGCGGCTGCGCGTGTTCGCGGCTGTTTGCGGCGTCTTTTTCCTGTGGCTCATCTTGCGTCTGGCGCCGGTTCCTTTCGGCGCCGTCATCGTCGACGGCAATGAAACGATGTCCTTTGCCGAAGTGTATCGGGCCGCCGGCGTTGGCGAACCGGTCAATACGGTTAAGTTGTCGGTAAGCGATATGGCTGCCCGGCTGCGCAAGGACCTGCGTGTCGGCGACGTCAAGATTACGCGTGAATTTCCCGCCGTTATTCATATTGACATGAAAGAAAGAAAAGCGGCAGCCGTTTTGACGACGATGTACGGTTTTGCCGCCGTTGATGCGACGGGAACGGTCATTGCCGTTGAGCCGCAGATCAAAGGATTTTCGGCGCCCCTGATGACGGGAAAGAAGATTGATACGCTGTTGTTGGGCGACGTTATCGGCGAGCCGGAGATCGTCAACGCCATACAGTATCTCCAAGCCTTGTCACCGGAGGTGACGGAAGAAATCGTGGAGATCAATGTAGGCAATCCGGCCGATATTATTGCCTATACGAAAGATTCCGTTTCCATCCATTTAGGAACGGGGGACAATCCGGTTGAACGGGCGGCGCTCACGATGGAACTGCTTCAGGAAGTAACGGATAATAAGCTGTCCGTCCAATATATTAATGCCGATCCCGCGGCGCCTCTCGTCAAGACGAAATAATCTGTTGTCCGGCGCCGCAGATTGGCGGCATCGGATTTTCTGAAAGCACGACCGGCAGCGTGTTTAGAAAGGAGCGGTAAGAAATGAAAATAGCGGTTACCTACGATCAGGAACAAATATTTCCCCATTTCGGCAAATCGGAAGCCTTTAAACTGTACGATATAGCCGACGGTGTCATCCTTGCGGCGAGCGTCGTCGGTACAGACGGTCAGGGGCACGGCGCCTTGGCGGGATTTTTGCGGTCCCATGCCGTCGACGCCGTGATTTGCGGCGGTATCGGCGAAGGCGCGCAACAGGCGTTGCAAGATGCCGGCATCACTTGCTATAACGGCAACAGCGGCAGCTGTGATGCGGCGGTGCAGAAGCTTCTGGACGGCCAACTGGCTGCAAATGATCGGCAGGCCCTGTGCCGACACCATGAGCATACGGACGGCCACGGCTGCCGCCATGACTGATGATAACGGCATGAACCCGTCTTCCGTTTTTTTCGGAGACGGGTTCTTTGGTTTTACGTCGGTTGTCGTTTTAAGGGGGATTTCTTCTTGAGAACCGTGAAGTGATGCGCCCCCTTTCAGTGCGGCAGGCCGGGGAATGCCGTTACGAAGCGGATCGTCAGATCGGGAAAATAATCGACAAATTGAATGGTGAAGTTTTCTCCGCTGCTGACGAATTGCCATTCTCCCAAGCGATGGGGAAATGCTGAAACGGCTTTGACGTTCAGGTCGGGGAAGGCGTCGACTGTCTTCACTTTGAGGTCGCCGCCATGACTGACGATTCGGACCTTGCCGGCCAGTCGAATGCCGTTCCAGCAGCCGTCAGGCCCGATATGAGCGGCAGCGGCGGCCGGCAGGGAAATGACGATGAGCAGGGCGGCGATAATTCCCGTGGCTTTTTTCATCATCAGACCTCCTTTTTTCTTTAGTATACCATTGCAGATGCGGGGCGGATAATGCCGTATAGTCATTTGCGCGGCGGGCGGCGAAGTAAATTTTTTTGACGGAAAGACGGTGATGGTCGCTCATTTCTTTACATCGTCAGTCGTCTAGTGTATAATAACTACTGTCATACAGATGCCGGGTGTCTCGAAATCTCCGACGATCACGCAGCATTTTGTGTATTTTTATTTACAGGAGGAATGAACAATGTTAAACGTAGAAGAAAAGAAAGAAATTATTGCCAAATATGGCGCCAATGAAAATGATACGGGTTCTCCGGAAGTACAGATCGCTTTGTTGACAAGCCGTATCGTTTATCTGACGGAACATCTTCGTAGCCACAAGAAGGATCATGCATCCCGCCGCGGTTTGCTCAAGCTCGTCGGCCAACGCCGCAACTTGCTCGGCTATTTACAGAAACATGACTTGGATCGTTATCGTGCAATTATTGAAAAGCTGAACCTGCGTAAATAATCGCACCCATCAGGCTGATGTATACGCATCAGCCTTTTTTTTAAGAACAGCTTGAGGAATGGTTGAAGGAGGAAATGGAATGGAACAGGTTTTCCAAATGGATTTTGCCGGTCGGCCGCTGCGCGTTGAAGTCGGCAAATTGGCCAAGCAGGCCAGCGGCGCCGCTTTGGTGCGATATGGCGATACGGCCGTATTCGTTACGGCTACGGGCTCGAAAGAAGCGAAAGAAGGGACGGATTTTTTCCCGCTTACCGTAGATTATGAAGAAAAAATGTATGCTGTCGGCAAGATTCCCGGCGGCTTCATCAAGCGCGAAGCCAAACCGCCGGAATCGGCGACGCTTTTTGCCCGTCTCATCGACCGGCCCATTCGTCCCCTTTTTCCGAAAACATATCGCCACGAAGTTCATGTCGTAGCCTATGATTTTTGTGTCGATCATGATAATGCGCCGGAAATTGCCGCGCTGATCGGCGCCTCTGTTTCGCTTTGCATGTCGCACATTCCTTTTGCCGGACCGATTGCCGGCGTGCGTGTCGGCCGCATTGACGGTCAATTCGTCATTAATCCGACAGTGGCGCAGAGCGAAGCCAGTGATATGGATATCGTCGTTGCCGGCACGAAAGATGCGATCCTCATGGTCGAAGGCGGTGCTAAACAGGTGCCGGAAGCCGATATTCTTGACGCGATCATGGTTGCTCATGAAGAAATTAAAAAGGTCGTTGCGTTCCAGCTTTCGTTCCTTGAATCCATCAGTACGCCTAAACAGGAGTTCGTGGAAGCCGAAGTGCCGGCCGATATTGTGGAAGCCGTGCATGCCTATGGCGAAGCGGCCATGAAAGGCGCTATTTGCGACGCAGATAAAATGGCTCGCGAAGAAAAGATGAATACCGTCGAAGCCGATATTTATGAACACTTTGCCGATATCTACCCGGAAAATATGGAAGATGTGGCGGCAGTAACCCAGAAGATGATCAAGGAGATCGTCCGGCACATGATCGCCGTCGATAAGATTCGCCCCGACGGCCGCCAGGTCAATGAAGTTCGCCCAGTCAGTTGTGAAGTCGGCCTCTTTACGCGCACTCATGGCACCGGCCTGTTTACACGGGGCCAGACGCAGGTCATGAGTTTTGCGACGTTGGCGCCCCTTTCGGAAGCGCAGCACATTGACGGTGTTGGAATGGAAACGGAACGGCGCTATATGCACCATTATAATTTTCCGTCCTTCTGTGTCGGTGAAACGAAATCGTCGCGCGGTCCCGGACGTCGTGAGATCGGTCACGGCAAACTGGCGGAACGGGCCTTGACGCAGGTTATGCCGAGTGAAGCCGATTTTCCCTATGCCATTCGTGTCGTATCGGAAGTTCTTGAATCGAACGGTTCCAGCTCTATGGGCAGCGTCTGCGGCAGCACGCTGGCGCTGATGGATGCAGGTGTGCCGATTGAAGCGCCTGTCGCCGGAGTGGCGATGGGGCTCGTTACCAAAGATGATGATTTTACGATTTTGACGGATATTCAGGGAATGGAAGACGCTCTCGGCGATATGGACTTCAAGGTTGCCGGCACGAAAAAAGGGGTAACGGCCATTCAGATGGATATCAAGATTAAGGGCCTCAGCCGTGAGATCCTCGACAAGGCGTTGCAGCAAGCCCATGAAGGCCGTCTCTTTATCATGGATAAGATGTTGGAAGCTATCAGCGAACCGCGTCCGGAACTGTCTCCCTATGCGCCGCGGATTATTACGATTCAGATTGATCCCGATAAGATTCGTGACGTTATCGGGCCCGGCGGCAAAGTGATTAAGAAGATTACGGAAGAAACGGGAGCTAAGATCGATATTGACGATTCAGGCCTCGTTTCCATCGCCTCTGTCGAAGCCGCCGGCGGCGACAGGGCGAAAGAATGGATCGAGCAGCTGACGAAGGACGTCGAAGTCGGCGAAACTTATGTCGGTAAAGTTACGCGTCTCATGAATTTTGGCGCTTTTGTCGAAGTGCTGCCGGGTAAGGAAGGGCTCGTCCACATTTCGCAGCTGGCGAAGGAACGGGTGGAAAAAGTGGAAGACGTCGTTCATATCGGTGATGAGATCATGGTTAAGTGCGTTGAAATTGATGCGCAAGGGCGTGTCAACCTTTCCCGCAAGGTCCTCCTCGGCGGCGGCGACGCGGAATATAAAGCGCGTCCGAAGCACGGTCATCACGATAAGGGGCAGAAACGATGAGCATGAAAGAACGGGGCTTCGAAATTGTTTCCGCCTATGCCGCTGCAGGCGTCACCTTGCCGCAGCGTAAGACGGCGGCCAGTGCCGGCTATGATTTGGCGGCTGCTGCTGCTGTCGATCTGGCGCCACACGCCGTTACCGTCGTGCCGACGGGGGTAAAGGCGTATATGGCAAGGGATGAATACCTTTCCATTTTCATCCGCTCCAGTCTGGCCTTTAAAAAAGGACTTATGCTGGCGAACAGTACGGGTATCGTGGACAGCGATTACTATAATAACCCCGATAATGAAGGGCACATCATGATTGCCTATTATAATACGGCAGATACGGTCTACCATATCGAAAAAGGGGAACGTATCGGGCAGGGCATTTTTATGAAATATCTGCTGACCGATATGGATGAGGCTGTCGGTCAGCGAACCGGCGGTATCGGCAGTACGGGGAAATAATGGATAAAAAAGACGCCTGGCAGTATAATACTGCTATAGGCGTCTTTTTTTTTAGGAGGATGTTACGATGAGTATCAGCACAGAGACTTTAATCGCAAGAAAAGAGATCATGAAGGGCCGTGTCCTGCATGTCACGTTGGATACGGTCAGCATTAACGGCGGTGAACGGACGGCGACGCGCGAAGCCGTCTGGCATCACGGCGCCTGCGCCGTCTTACCGATCAGAGATGACGGAAAAATTATTTTTGTCCGGCAGTATCGTTATGCAACAGGCGTCGCCATGCTGGAGATTCCGGCCGGAAAGATCGAACGGGACGGGGAAGCGCCGGAACTTTGCGCAGCCCGTGAACTGGAAGAGGAAGCCGGTGTTACCGGCGAAATAACGCCTTTGGGATTTATCTATACGTCGCCCGGTTTTTGCAATGAAAAGTTGTATCTTTATGTTGCGCAAAACTTGAAAAAAGGGTCGCAGCACCTGGACGACGATGAATTTTTGAATATTGAAGTATATACGCCGCAAGAGGTGGAGACGATGATTGAAAGAAACGAAATCGTCGATGCCAAAACGTTGGCGGCTTTTGCCAAAGCGCGAAAATATCTGACTTTCCGATAGGAGGACTCACTGATGCGTTTTAAACGGATAATCGTCATCGTCATGGACAGCGTCGGCGCCGGCAGTGCGCCGGACGCGGCGGCTTTCGGCGACGTCGGAGCCGATACGCTCGGCCATATCGACGCTGCCGTACCTGGCGGTCTGAAACTGCCGCACTTGCGCCGCCTCGGCTTGGGGAAGATTGCGGCCATTCATCATGAAGACAGTCGGATTTGCGGCTCTTACGGCGTCATGGAAGAAATTTCGGCCGGCAAAGATACGACCAGCGGCCACTGGGAGTTTATGGGAAATCCTGTCGATACGCCGTTTCCTGTCTTCGAGAAAGCTTTTCCGCCGGACTTGCTGCGAGCCTTTAAAGAAAAGACGGGTTGTGACTATATAGGCAATGAAGTTGCTTCGGGAACGGAAATTATCGAACGTCTCGGGCCCGATCATTTTCGAACGAAGGCGCCCATCATCTATACATCGGCAGACAGCGTCTTTCAGATTGCGGCCCACACCGAGGTCATCCCGCTGGCGGAACTGTATCGGATCTGTGACCTTACGCGGCGTGAGGTTTGCATCGGGGCATACGAAGTCGGCCGGGTCATTGCCAGACCTTTTACCGGCCGCCAAGGGGCCTTTGTCCGAACCGGCGACCGTCGTGATTACAGCAGGATGCCGAAACGGAAAATGGTGTTTTCCTACTTGAAAGAAAAGGGCTATGACGTCGTCGGCGTCGGAAAAATAGGAGATATTTACGCTCACGTTGATTTGACGGAGACCTATCATACTGCCGATAACCATGAAGACATGACCGTTTTGACGAGGCAGTTGTCGGCGCATCGCAGGCGTGAAGGACTCTTTATGGCTAATTTTGTCGATTTTGACAGCCAGTTCGGCCATCGCCGTGATCCGGCCGGGTATGCCCGGTGTCTGGAAACCTTTGACGTCATGTTGGGAACCTTCTTGGCGCAAATGACGAGTGACGAATTATTGATCATTACTGCTGATCACGGCAATGATCCTACGTGGAAGGGCACTGATCATACGCGGGAGCGCGTGCCTCTCGTCGTTTACAGTCCGGCTCTGCAGGGCGGCGTCGATTTGGGAGTACGCAGTACCTATGCCGATTTGGGACAGACTGTTATGGAAAATTTCGCCGCCGGTGTCCTGCCTTTCGGAAAAAGTTTTTGGCATGAATTGAGGTGAACGGATATGTGGCCCATTGAATGCATTGAGCATAAACGGGATGGAAAGAAGCTGAGCAGCCGTGAAATCGAGCGCTTCATCAGGGACTATACAGCAGGCCGCGTCGCGGAGTATCAGGCAGCGGCCTGGTTGATGGCCGTTTATCTGAACGACATGGATGATGCGGAAACGACGGCGCTGACTTTAGCTATGGCGGCCTCGGGGCAGGAGCTTGATTTGTCTGCCATACCGGGGATTGTCGTCGATAAACATAGCACCGGCGGCATTGCCGACACGACGACGCTGATTGTCGCCCCGCTGGTGGCGGCCGCAGGCGTTCCCGTTGCCAAGATGAGCGGCCGCGGCCTGGGCTTTACTGGCGGCACAATTGATAAGCTTGAAGCCGTTCCCGGATTCCGGACAGAACTGAGTGAAGCGGAATTCTTTCATCAGGTCGCGACGATAGGGCTGGCCGTCATGGGGCAATCAAAAGACATCGCACCTGCCGACAAACTGCTGTATGCTCTGCGTGATGCGACGGGAACGGTAGAAAGTATCCCCCTTATCGCTTCGTCGATTATGAGTAAGAAAATCGCCGCCGGCGCCAAGGCTATCATCCTCGATGTCAAATACGGCCGCGGCGCTTTTATGAAGACGGCGGCAGACGCCGCTCGTTTGGCGGAAACGATGGTACGCATCGGCAGGCTGGCAGGACGCCGCACGGAAGCCGTGGTCACTTCGATGGAAGCGCCGTTAGGCACGGCAATCGGCAACAGCCTGGAAATCGATGAAGCCGTAGAAGCTTTGTCAGGCCGCGGCGGCAAGCGGTTGATGGCCGTCGTCAAGGCCTTAGGGACGCGCATGTTGCTGGCGGCGCAGTGCGTCTCGACGGAGCAGGAAGGACAGACGCTGCTGGCAGAAATGCTCCGTTCAGGTGCAGGACTGCGCAAGTTTGCCGAATTTATAGCGGCCCAAGGCGGCACGATCGACTGGCTCGGCCAAAAAGAACTGACGCGTTGTCATAATACGTACACCGTTTACAGTGATCAAGACGGTTTCCTGCAAGGCGTTGACGGCCTGTCGCTCGGGCAGTTGGCCATGGCACTCGGTGCCGGCCGTGCGAAAAAAGAAGACGCCATTGACCTGCATGTCGGCTTGCGTCTGCATAAAGAACTTGGCGATACTATCCTCAAGGGCGAGCCCTTAATAACGCTGTACGGGAAAGACGGGACGTCCTTGGACGAAGCGGCGCGACGCGGACGCAGGGCTCTTTCGATCAGCGCTGAAGCGGTTTCTGTGCCGCCGGTGATCAGCAGGTATATCAGCTGTGGCGAGTAGGGGGAGACGTACATGGAACGGACAGCGTTAACAGGCGTGACGGGGAAATTGGGGGCCATGGTGGCCCGCTGCCTTGGTGCGGAAGAAGGGCTTCGCTATTTGGCCAGACAGCCGCAGCGCGTAAGAAATGCCGGCGCGATACCCGTTTTGTCTTGCGCCTATGAAAATACGGAGCAAACGAGGCGGGCCTTACAAGGCGTTTCCGTCGTCTTAATGATTTCGGCGTCTGAAAGTCCGCAGCGCCTGCAGCAGCACTTCGTCTTTATCGATGCGGCTAAAAAAGCCGGTGTCCGCCACATCGTTTACACGTCTTTTTATGGTGCGGCGCCGACGGCGACGTTTACGTTGAGTCGTGATCATTGGCGGACGGAAGAATACTTGAAACGGAGCGGCCTTGCTTATACGATTGTGCGCGACAATTTCTATTTGGACTTTTTCATCGATCTCTGTCGGATGTACGGTGAAATCAAAGGCCCGGCCGGTGACGGCAAAACGTCATTCATTTTGCGTCAAGATGTGGCGGCTGTTCTCGCGGCGATCTTGAAGGAGCCGCAGCGTTGGGCCGATCAGACCTTGGAGCTGACAGGGGAAGAAGCCCTTTCGTTAGACGAAATCGCCAAGCAAGTCGGCCGTTTTCTCGGCGCCGATATTCCTTACATCAGGGAAACGGAAAGGGAAGCCTATGAATCGCGTAAGCGTTGGCCCGCCGAGCCTTGGCAGTATGCTGCGTGGGTCAGTACCTATACGGCCATGGCCTGCGGTGAACAAAGCGGCATTTCTGATGACGTGCGTCGCGTTCTCGGCCGCGCCCCTATGACATTGTCGCAATATTTGGTACAATGTAAGTCAGTCAACAGCGATGGAGAATAGCATCATCGTATGCTTAGTAAAGGGCGACGTTGTCGTCCTTTTTCCATGGAGAAAAAAGCGGCTTATGCCGGCGGTTGCAATACCTGGGGCAAAGCCTCAGACGATTCAAATTATGGGGAGGACATTATGGCACAACATGCGACGGTTCCCGTACAGAAGGGGCATACGTATACCATTGAGATTACACGCTTAGGATCAAGCGGCGAAGGAATCGGCCGCGTCGACGGCTTTACCATTTTCGTTCCCTTTGCGCTGCCGGAAGAGACGGTAGAAGGGGAGATTACAGTCGTCAAAAAACAGTATGCGACAGCTGTGTTGAAAAAGATCGTCAAGCCTTCTAAGGAACGCGTCAAACCGCCGTGTCCCGTCTATGACCGCTGCGGCGGCTGTCAGCTCCAGCACCTTTCCTATCCGGCTCAACTGGTCATGAAACGGCAGCAAGTGGCAGACGCGCTGGTACGCATCGGCCATTTGGAATCTGTTCCCGTTTTGCCGACTTTAGGTGCAGACGATCCGTGGCATTATCGCAATAAAATGCAATTTCCCGTCGCCGCAGGAGCGAGACGCTCACTGGCAATCGGTTGTTTTGCCGCCGCAACTCATCGTGTCATCAATGTAGATGAATGTTTCATTCAAAAAGAAGGCAACAATCGGCTCATTCCTATTTTGCGGCAGTGGATGAAAACCTATAAAATACCGGCCTACGACGAAGATCAGGAGACCGGTATCGTGCGTCACCTGATGGGCAGAGTCGGCGTGCATACAGACGAAGTCATGGTCTGTCTCGTCACCGCCTGTGATATGGTCCCGCATTTGAAGGACCTGACACGGATGCTGTGTGAAGGTATTCCGAATTTGACCGGTTTTGTTCAAAACGTCAATAAGCGGCATACTAATGTCATTTTAGGAGCGAAGACCAAAGTGATTTATGGGAAACCGACCATTCGCGATTCTATCGGTACGCTGACCTTCAATATTTCGGTGCAATCCTTCTTTCAAGTCAACAGTGAGCAAGCGCAGCGTCTTTATGAAAAAGCCTTGGAATTTGCCGATCTGAAAGGACAAGAAACGGTCGTCGATGTCTACTGCGGTACCGGTACGATTACACTCTTTTTGGCGCAGCGGGCAAAGCAAGTCTATGGCATTGAAATTGTGGCGCCTGCCATTAAAGATGCCGTAAAAAATGCCGGAGACAATCGGATCGGTAACGCCGAATTCCTCCTCGGTGACGCCGCCTATAAACTGCCGGAACTCCTTGGCAGCGGCATTCGTCCTGATGTCATCATCGTCGATCCGCCGCGGGCAGGCTGTGAAGAAAAAGTTCTCGCCGCCATTGCTCGCGTCAAACCGAAACGCATCGTCTACGTCTCCTGTAACCCGGCCACCCTTGCCAGAGACTTGGCCTATATGGCGGCAAAAGGCTATAAAACGGAAAAAGTTCAGCCCGTCGATATGTTTCCTATGACACATCATGTGGAGACGGTCTGTTTGATGTCAAGAGTGAAGGACTAAACTGTATAAAAAAGGCTTGAAATCAAGGGGTTCCAAAGAAAAGTCCGGATTCAGACGGGTGATCGGGATCCCTTTTTTAGACCGTTTGACAACAGTTCTGACTACTGGAAAATAGAGGACTGTAACTACAGAACTGCTTTTTGCCATATTGAGACTACAGAAATGTTGTCAGGGGTTGTTTTGGAGATATTGAGACTATGGAACTGTTGTCGTTATCTTAGCCACCACGAAAAATGATATAAAAATACTTAAACCGTTGAAAAAATACAAGCTATCTGGTATAATATCCGTTGGAATATTGCGTACACATTTGCGTAAGTGAGGAGAACCTAAATGAGCGAAATCATAAAGGGAGAAAAGTGGATTGGGACGAAAGAGGCGGCGGAGTATCTTGGTGTTCAGCCTGCCACTATTCGTGATTGGATTCGCAAGGGCAGAGATATCCCGCGAAAGAAGATAGGAAAAGCCTGGAAGTTCAAACTCTCCGAACTAGAGGAGTGGATTGCCAGTGGGAAAAGTGCAATCGAATGATAAATGAATATTCAAATTAAGAATGGAGATATTTAGAGGTTATGGCTGTGAAAAAATCGGAATTATATGCTCTCCTTTGGGAGGCGTGCAATAAACTGAGAGGCGGCGTGGAACCGGCAAGGTACAAGGACTATGTGCTTGTCCTGCTCTTTTTCAAATATGTGTCGGACAGGTACAAGGGACAGCCTTTCGCTGAGTTTACCATCAGCAAGGGTGCGTCCTTTGAGGATTTGATTGCCGCCAAGGGGAAGAGCGATGTTGGCGAACGGTTGGATAAGATTATCCAGAAGTTCCTTGAGGACAACAGGCTCCAAGGTTCCCTTCCCGATGTCAGCTTCAACAATCCCGACGAACTTGGCTCTGGCAAGGAACTGGTCGATAGGGTGTCTGGCTTGATTGCCGTATTCCAGAATCCGGCGATTGACTTCAAAAATAACCGCGCCAGCGGCGATGACATCATCGGCGATGCCTACGAGTATTTCATGATGAAGTTTGCGCAGGAGTCCGGCAAGAGCAAGGGATAGTTCTATACGCCGAGCGAGGTGTCCCGTATCATCGCGCGGCTTATCGGCATCGGCAACATCCGTCAGATGCCGACCAAGAAGTGGACCCTGTACGATCCGGCCGCAGGCAGCGGAAGCCTTCTCATCAGGGCGGCGGACGAGGCTCCCGTGGATGAGAACGGCGATTCCATCGTGACCATCTTCGGTCAGGAAAAAGACCATGCCACGGCGGGCCTGGCAAAGATGAACCTCATCCTCCATCAGAAAGGCACAGGCGAAATTAAGCGCGGGAACACGCTGGTCGATCCCGCGTTTACGGACGATTTTGGAGAACTGAAGAAGTTTGACTTCATCGTCATGAATCCGCCTTTTTCCGATAAATCTTGGAGAGATGGCATCAAGACATCCGAGGATAAATACAAGCGTTTTGACGGCTACGGCATTCCTCCCGAAAAGAATGGAGACTATGCCTGGTTCCTCCATGTTCTGAAATCCCTCGACAGCAACGGCAAGGCAGGCATCATCATGCCGCACGGCGTTCTGTTCAGAGGCAACGCGGAAGAAACCATCCGTATCAAAGTACTGGAAAAGAGATACATCAAGGGCATAGTGAGCCTTCCCGCAAACCTGTTTTACGGAACGGGCATCCCCGCCTGCATCGTTATCATCGACAAAGAGGATGCGGGAACCAGGGAGGGCATCTTCCTGATTGACGCAAGCCGCGGATTCAAGAAGGATGGCAACAAGAACAGACTCCGTGAACAGGATATTGAGAAAATCGTACAGACCTTTACCAGCAGAAAAACCGTCAAGGGTTATGCCCGCTTTGTAAAGTACACGGATATCCTGGAACAGAACGCGGGAAATCTGAATGTGCCTCGATACATACAGAAAATCGATGATACGCTGCCGCAGAGTATCGCGGCACATTTGAAGGGCGGTATTCCCGGAACGGATATCGAGTCGTTGAAAAGGCTGTGGGACATCTCCCCGGCTTTGAAGCAAGAAATCTTCACCTGCGTGGATGAGGCGCACAATGTATATAACCTTGCTCTTCCGTCCGGTGAGATCGAGGGCGTGATCGGGCAGGATGACAGCATCCTTGCAGAGAAGCAGAAAGAAACCGATGCGATATTCGCGCAGTGGCGAGAGTCGGTAAAGGACATCCTGCTCGGTATCGAATCTGACACAAATCCCAAGGAACTGATCCGCACCATTGCGGTTATGCTCCTTAAGGCTTATGAATCCGCACGGCTTCTTGATAACTATGATGTGTATGACTGTCTGCTGAATTACTGGAATGCAAAGTTACAGGATGATGTTTACGCTATCAAAGCCAGCGGCTATGAAGTCGGTCGGGAGATTGAATACGAGTATGCGCAGAAGAAAGCGAAGGATGAAAACGGAGAGACGATCTCTGTGGACGATACATCCAAGGTAAAATCCTTCGAGGGCGCACTTATTCCGAGAGAGATTATCGAGGCGGTTTATTTCGCTAACGAGCTTGCCGCGATTAATGAACTGATGGAGCAGTCCGCTGCTCTTGAGGTAGAGCTTGACGAGATGCGCGAGGAGGAATCCGGCGATGAGGGCTTGCTGAAGGATGTGCTGAATGATAAGGGTGACAGCATTCCGAAGGCAAATCTCAACAAGCGACTCAAGGAACTGGAAGGAAAAAAGACCTCTCCTGTCATGGATACCATGACACAGCTTGTTTCCCTCTTTGACGAGGGCAAGACGGATGAGATGGAGGTGCTTATCCGGGATATGCCGGAACTTGCGGAGTACGATATCCGCAACAAGAACGGCACCTTCGGAAAGGCAAAGCTGAAGACGGCGTTCAAGGCTGCCGCTGAAACCGCTGTTGTGCCGGAGATTTATAAGGATGAATATGATGCGCTGACGGCATATGCTGCGAAATCCGCCGAAAAGGATGAGGCGGACAAGGCTTGGAAGGAAGCCCGCAAAGCTCTAGACGAAAAGGTCGAGACAAAATTCGGCGAATTGACGGTGGATGAGATCAAGCATCTCCTCTTTGACATGAAGTGGATGGCAAAGCTGGAAGCGGATATCCGTGATGAGATCGAACAGGTGCTGAACAGCCTGTCCTCCAAGGTTCTTCTGATTGCCAAGCGATATGAGCATACGCTGGGCGAGATCGAGGACAGAACCGCAAAATCAAGAGCGGCGGTAGTGGCGGCTCTGGAAAGGATGGGATACAAATGGTGACTTATCCGAGTGATTGGGATAAAACGGATATTGGAAGCTGTGTGCATATACTTCAGGGCGGTACGCCGAGAACAACCAATGAAGCATATTGGAACGGTAATATTGTGTGGGTGACGCCAGGGGAAATAACCCAACTTAATAATTTGTTTGTCAATAATTCGGAGAGAAAAATTACTGAGCTGGGATTACAAAATTCTTCGGCCACACTGCTTCCCAGTGGAACGATTCTATTGTGTACCCGTGCTACTATTGGAGATTTAGCGATTGCGGCAAAACCATTAGCAACCAATCAGGGTTTTAAAAATCTTGTTTGTAAGAAGAATGTAGATAATATCTTCTTCTCTTGTTTGCTGCGTACTTGTAAAGAAGAAATGATTTCACGAGCTATTGGGACGACCTTTTTGGAAATATCAAAAAGCGAGCTTTCAAAAATAGCGGTGCATATTCCTGATTATGAGGAGCAGGTTGATATTGGTAGGACTTTAAGAAACTTTGACACTTACATCGATGACCTTGCCGAGTTGATTGAGAAGAAGCGCGGAATTCGTGATGGTGCACTGGAAGATTTGATTTGCCGGAATACACGGTTAAATGGATTTGAAGGTGAATGGACGAAGGTATCTTTTAATCAAGTCATTACACCAAAAGCGAGAATCGGCTGGCAAGGTCTGAAAAAGAACGAATATTTGAGAACAGGGTACAGTTATCTAATTGGCGGCACGGATTTCTCTCATGGAACCGTCAACCTTGATAATATCTGGCATGTTTCTAAAGACCGCTATGATATGGATGTGAATATCCAGGTTTCTGAAAATGATGTGCTGGTGACAAAAGACGGAACTATCGGTAAGGTGGCACTTGTCCCTAAGCTTCGAAAGCCTGCTACGCTTAATAGCGGTGTGTTTGTATTCAGAACAAACAACAGATTGTTGCCAGCATTCTTATTCAGAGTATTATCATCGTCCGTATTCAAAGAGTTTATCGATACTCTGTCGGCAGGGTCTACGATAAAACATCTGTATCAGAAGGATTTGAAAAACCTTGAATTTGAAATCCCTGTAGACAAAAATGAACAGAAAGCTATTGCAGACGTTTTGACTGCAATGGACGAAGAAATCGAAGTATTGGAAATTGAACGAGAAAAAATGATTCAAATCAGAGAAGGCGCAATGAATGACCTGCTGACGGGTCATGTCCGCCTGAGTGTTTAAGGAGGCGCAAGATGGCAACAGTAGATGCGGAAAAGAAATTACAGAACAGAGTTCTGCACTGGCTGGTTGATGATCTTGGCTATACCTATAAGGGGAATCTCGAAGACCAGGACAACACACCTGTCAAGGAAGAATGGCTGAAGGCGAATCTGAAAAAGCGCGGCTATTCCGATGACCAGATTAAGACTGCCATCAGTGAACTGATTGGCAAGGTGAATAACCAGTCCGATACGCTTTATCAAATCAACCGCAGCGTATATTCCCTGCTCCGCTATGGCAGACAGGGTGCAAAGGACGAGAACGGTCATCGCCAGACTGTTCATTACATTGACTGGGAAAACATTGACAACAACGACTTCTTCGTGGCGGAGGAAGTATCTGTCCTGCGCTATGACAAGGTGACGAGGAAGCGCCCCGATGTGGTTCTTTACATCAACGGCATCGCTCTTGCCGTCTTTGAACTGAAGAGTTCCTATGTCAGTGCGGGTAAGGGTATCCGTCAGCTTTTGCAGAATCAGAAGCGTGAAAACATCCTGAACTTCTTCAGCACGGCGCAGTTCCTCTTCGCCGGCAATGAAGCAGAAGGGTTGTTCTATGGCACGGTTGGAACTTCGGAGAAATACTATCTCAAATGGAAAGAGGACAAGAAAGCGACCGATGACCTTTCGGCTGAAATAAAGCTGTTGCAGGTCAAGGAAGTCAACCGCCTGCGTGACGGCGTGGTATCTCTCTGCCAGAAGGAGCGGTTTCTTTCTCTTGTACACGACTTTGTGATATATGATGCGGGCATTAAAAAGGTCACGCGCCATAACCAGTATTTTGCGAATATCGCTGCCCGCAAGCGTATTCAGGACGGCGAGGGCGGTATTATCTGGAACACGCAGGGTTCCGGCAAGTCGCTCATCATGGTATGGCTCACCAAGTGGATTATCGAGAACATTAACGACAGCCGCGTGGTTATAATCACCGACCGTGACGAACTTGACGATCAGATCGAGAGCCTCTTTATCGATGTGGAAGAAAAGGTGCGTAGGGCGAAAAGCTGTGCTGATCTGCGCTCCATCCTGGATAAAAATGAGGATGCCATCGTCTGCTCCCTCATTCACAAGTACGGTCATAACGCCGGAAGCCAGTCGGATATCGACCAGTATCGCAAGGAACTGCTGAAAGACCTGCCGAAGGACTTCAAGGCGAAAGGCAACATCATCGCTTTTATTGACGAATGCCACCGTACCAATTCCGGCAAACTTCATGAGGCGGTGAAGGCGTTGATGCCGGAGGCTATCCTGATTGGCTTTACCGGGACTCCGTTGCTTAAAACCGACAAGAAATCAAGCATTGAAACCTTCGGCACATACATCCATACCTATAAATTTGACGAAGGCGTTGCTGACGGAGTGTTTCTTGACCTGCGCTATGAAGCGAGGGATGTCGACCAGGATTTATCAAGCCAGGATAAAGTCGATTTGTGGTTTGAGCAGAAAACGCAGGGCTTGACCGAGCGTGCAAAACTTCAGTTGAAACAAAGCTGGACATCCATAAATAAACTGTACAGTTCAAAGCAGAGACTGGAGAAAATCGCGTCCGATATCGTGTTTGATATGAGCCTAAAGCCGAGGCTTAAAGATGACCGCGGTACGGCTATGCTCGTGGCGGGCAGCATCTATGAAGCCTGCAAATATTGGGAAATATTTCAAAGCAAGAACTTCACCAAATGCGCCATCGTGACTTCCTACGAGCCGACTACACAGAGCGTCAGAACAGCTACTTCCGACTTGTCGCAGGAAAGCGAAGAAGAATACAAAAAGAAAATATACGAGCGGATGCTCGGAGATGAAAAACTCGCCGAGTTTGAGAAGCGTGTCAAAGAGCAATTCAAGGATGAGCCGGCGCAGATGAAACTACTGATTGTGGTGGACAAACTGCTGACTGGTTTTGACGCTCCGAGCGCGACATATCTGTATATCGACAAATCCATGCGTGACCATGATCTGTTCCAGGCTATCTGCCGCGTTAACAGACCTGACGGCGAGGATAAGGATTACGGATACATCGTGGATTACATGGACTTGTTCCGCAATGTTCAGCTTGCCGTTGCTGACTATACCTCCGAGGCGTTTGACGGCTACGACAAGGAAGATGTCGAGGGTCTAATCAAGAACCGCTATGACGAGGCGAAATCAGAACTGGAAGGAACGCTCACTTCGCTTGAGGCTCTGGTTGAAAATGTACCCGCTCCGCAAGCTGACACCGATTTTATCGAATATTTCTGTGGTGAAGACAGCGAGGACGAAGAAAAGACAGCACGGAGGGATACTCTTTATGTTCTTACGGCGTCTCTCTCTCGTTCCTTTGCGAACTGCTGTGACCGCCTGGTAGCGGATTACGGTTATTCCGAGGATGATGTAAATCATCTGCGAGGCGAGATTTCCGGGTACAACAAAATAAAGGAAATGATAAAGCTGGCAAGCTGCGACTATATCGATCTTAAGCCTTACGAGGTCGATATGCGCTATATTCTCGACACATACATCCGCGCCGAGGATACAAGGGTTGTCAGCGAACTTGGCAATATGTCTATCGTTGAACTTCTCCTCCAGGGCAAGACCACCACGCCCGTTGACCTGGTAAAAGACCTGCCGGGTAACGATGAGGCGAAGGCAGAGATAATTGACAACAACTTGCAGTATGAGATCGTAAAAAAGATGAGTTCAAATAACGTGTATTACGGAAAGCTGTCCGAGATGCTCAAGAAAATCATCATTCAGCGTAAGGTTGAAGCGATGAGCTACGAGGAATATCTGCGTCAGGTTGTGGAACTGGCGGAAGCGATCCTTCACCCAGAAACGAACGGCAGTTATCCAGATGAGATTAAGGGCAGTGCGGCAAGGCGCGCTCTCTACGATTATTTTGAAGAAAATGTCAAATTGACGATTGATGTGGACGGGGCAATCCGTGGTTCAATACAGCCGGATTGGAAGAGAAATTTTCAAAAACAGCAGCGTATAAGACTTGCTATTTATAAAAAATTATTGCTTCATATGTATACCGAAGACAGAGCTACCGAGGAAACTAACAACGTCTTCGATATTGCACAAAGGCAGGAAGAATACGATGCGTAATGATGAAATGCTTATCGGCGGATTGCCGGTAGAGGTGAACAGGAAGAAGAACTTGAAAAACCTCTATGTCAGAGTCAATCCGCCGGAAGGAAATGTAACTGTAAGCACACCGATGGAGCTATCGAACGAGGATATAAAACTCTTTGTCCTTAAGAAGCTTCCGGAAATAACGAAAGTCAGGGATAGGATGCTCTCGCAGGAGTGGCAGAGCAAGCGGGAATATGTGTCCGGTGAGTCCCATTATCTTTGGGGAAAGCCCTACCGCCTGCAGGTCGTTTACGAAGGCACACAGCATAAGATAGTAAAGTCTCCGACCAAGATCATCATGACTGTGCCGGAGGGGACGGATACCGATGCACGAGAAAGGCTGTTCACCGAATGGTACAGACAGGAATTAAAGCGTGTGCTTGAGTCCGTAAGAATAGGATGCGAGAAAAAGACCGGCGTTCATGCAGATGAGTTCCGCATAAAAAATATGAAAACCAGATGGGGAACCTGCAACATTGAAAAACGCAGGATATGGATCAATCTCCAGCTTGCCAAGAAGCCGATAGAATGCCTCGAATATGTGGTGATACACGAACTGGTGCATCTGCTTGAGAAGAACCATACTCATAGATTCCATGCGCTTGTTGAGAAGTATTGCCCGACATGGCGCGAAGCAAAGAAGATGCTTGCCACCATGCCGTTGGATTACATGGAAAAAGGAGAGATGGATACGGATGACGAACAAACCGACATCGAGCGATATCTTTGATATAAATAAGAAAACGGGAGCCTTGATTCTTGGGAAGAACCGACTTGATGATTATGCGACTAAGTACCTGACAAGGCATTGTAAAAAGGCTCTTGAAACGCCGATGCCGTTGCCCGTTGATGAGATATTGCAGAAAGCAAATCTCACGGTCAAGGAAGTCTCTCTGTCCCGCAACCTGGACATTTTTGGGTGTTGTCTTCTTCTCGATGGCGAGGTAGAAATATATGATCACGAGCAAGGCACATCTAAAACCGTATCCTTTCCGGCGGGAACAGTTCTGATTGATCCCGATTCCGAGGCAATGTACGGAGAAGGCACAAAACGAAACACGCTCATCCATGAGGCTCTCCATTGGGAAAAGGATAAAACATATTTTGAAATACTGGCGGTAAAGAACGCGGCGGCATCCGAAAAACTGTATCCAATTATGTGCCGCCAGTCTGAAACTTTCTACGAGCCGCCGAAAGGGAAAAAGACAAAAGAAAACGAAGTAAAGTGGCTTGAATGGCAGGCGCACCGATTGGCTCCGCGGGTGTTGATGCCGTTTGATATGTTCAAGAAGAAAGCGCTTGAACTGATTGACAGTTATCAGAATCCGCAGAACGACATTATTCCGTTATGTGACACATTGATTGAGGATTTAAGTGCCTTCTTCATTGTGTCTCGCATATCTGTTAAATACCGCCTGATTGAAGTCGGGCTGCTCGTTCGCATATCCGGCTTCGAGGATTTTGACGCCGTTTTTGCGGAAATTAATAATAGCCAGGACCTTGTCGCACTGACTCCCGTGGAGGCGTATCAATTATTGAGTCTGGACTCCTCTCTTCGGGAATGGGTCAGCGGCGGTCAGTTTGTTTTTGCTGACGGATACTTTGTTCTGGCGGATAAGAAATACATAACCGCAAAAGAAGACGGTCTGCATCTGACGGCAAAAGCCAAAAAGAACCTGGAGCAGTGCGTCATCAATATCCGTGAGCAGAAATATACGACATACCAAAATATTCAGAAGGACTTCTTGGGATTTGCTGTTCTTTATCGTGAGGAAGGAATCGATCAGCGTATGCTGACATTCCATCCGCAATACCAAGCAAATTTCAAGTACGAAGCGGATGATGTGTATTCGGCGTTCCGAGATCATATCCTCACCTATGATGAGAACGAAGAAATCGAACTGATTAAGCGGCTGGGTGATCCGACTACCACGCTCTGCCAATGCTTGTGGTATCTGATGGAAAACAGAAAGTGGAACTACCCGGAAACATTTAACGACAGAACAGGTCTGCATAAGAACTATCACGGAAAAATAAAGAATGACAAGTACAATAATATGGGTACAGAGGTGCTGATGGCTATCTGTGTCGGCTTGCGACTAAACCTCCGCATCGTGGAAAAGATATTCGACAAATCTGACAACAAACTGAATTATTATCAGGACCCCGACAAAACCTGTATCCGCATTTTAGAGAATATGCCCGGATTATCCCTACAGGATTTCAACGGCATTTTGAAGCAGGCAGGCATCAAAGAACTGGGCAGCACAATAACAATTGATCCCGATTAAAATTTCGATAACCCACTGAGTTGGCTTTGGACCCCGAAAGGGGTCTTTTTTTATGCCCTGAAATAGGAAAAGTGGCTATTTGCAAGGGGGTTTAACCAACTCCATGAGTTGAGCTTAAAAATTCAATACGGGCAATAATTAATTCAGGTAAGCCAAAAGCTTACAAATGTAATCAAATCTCATAGTCCGAGATGGCCATTAGGACGATGGGATGCATAGAGAGTTCAGGCGGCGGTAATTAAGACCGCTATGGAAATGAAGATGCACCCACCGTTAGATTTCTGCGCCCATTTTCGGATTTTCAGGAGTCTGTGGTTCATCTTTACCGCAGGCTCCTTTTTGCGTTCCATCGTCACGGCCACGGACGGAAAGGAATGCAAAGATGAAATTGAAGGTACGTTATGACGAGAGCGTTCAGACAATCAATCTTGACGAGAAAGCAGCACAGGAAATGTGGGTAAGCCTCGGTTTTGAGGATGAGGAAACCGAGCAGGAAGAAAAGGAACGCCGTATCCAGGAAGCTTTTGATGAGCAGTTCAATAGGCCTGAATACAACAACTGGCACAAGTTTGACCGCCATCGCGGCTACAGCAAGGCGCAGCCCGGAAAAGACGGCATCGAGGATGAGATCAATTCATCCGAACCATTAATGGACGAAGTCGCGGATGACCGCATTTTCCGCAAATACGAAATAGAACACGAAAAGAAAGAAGATTATGAAGCCGTATGCCGGTGGGTGCGTAAGATTCTGGTCAAAAAGCCGGAATGGGCCGATGCCTTTATAGCAATTTAAATGATGAATCAATTCGCAACTACGCCGCTCGCATAGGAGCGGATGAAAACAACATCACGCAGAAGCTGAAGCGGGCAAAGAAAAAATTTAGAGAAAATTATAAAAACCGTCAGATTTAATCGCCTCCCAAGGCTACCACTTAGGAGGCAATAACGTCCTCCGTAAAAAAATTTTAAGGAGGTAATTCTCATGAATGAATTACAGGTTTTTAACAATGCGGAGTTTGGCTCCGTGCGCACAACCGTTATTGACGGAAAGCCTTTCTTTGTTGGCAAGGACGTGGCCGATATTCTGGGTTACAGCAATCCCCGCAAAGCCCTGGCCGACCACGTGGATGCGGAAGATAAAACAGATGGGGTAACGATTCGTGACTCCATCGGACGAGAACAAAATCCGATTCTCATCAATGAATCAGGTCTTTACAGTCTCATCCTCCGCAGCCAGCTCCCAAAGGCAAAGCAGTTCAAAAGATGGGTAACTTCTGAGGTTCTTCCGGCAATTCGCAGACATGGCGTTTACGCAATTGATGAGATTTTAGAAAATCCGGATCTCGCCATTGCCGCGCTTACTCAGTTAAAGGAAGAGAGAAAGCGCAGGAAAGAACTGGAGCTTACCGCTGCAGTTCAGAATCAGCAGATTGCGGAACTTAAACCGAAGGCAAGCTACTATGACCTGATCCTGCAGAACAGGAACACGGTTCCGGTTACGCAGATTGCCAAGGATTACGGCATGAGCGGAAGAAGATTCAACGAACTGCTTCATGACCTCGGCATCCAGTATAAGTTCCGTAAAACCTGGCTTTTATATCAGCACTACGCGGATCTGGGATACACCCAGTCCAAGACGTTCGCCATTGATGCGGAGAAAAGCGTGATGCATACCTACTGGACGCAGAAAGGCAGACTTTTCCTTTATGATCTTTTGAAAAATGAAGGAATCCTGCCGCTGATTGAACAGGAGGCATAAGCATGGAAGGCAAGATAATTTTTAACAACACGGCAAGGGCGGGAGAAAAACCCGCCTTCCGCCCGCTGGTATATATCTGCGCGCCTTATTCCGGTGACGTGGAAGAGAATACGAAAAGGGCGGCCGCTTTCGCGAAGTATGCCTATGACAAAGGGAATATTCCGCTGACGGCGCATCTGCTGTTTCCTTTTATGGATGACACTAACGAAGAGGACAGGAGAATCGCCATTTTCATGGACATTGTCCTGATGGGTAAATGCCAGGAGGTCTGGGTATTTGGAAACGAAATTACCCGGGGAATGAGAATTGAAATTGAGAAAGCGAAGAAACGCAGACAGAAGGTCAGGTATTTCAACAGTAAATTCCAGGAGGTGGAGGAAAAATGAGGGATCTTGCCATCGCCTATGGGAATAACCGTCAGGCGAAAAAATGGGTGAACAAAACCATAAGCTATGATGACTTGAAAGCGCGGCTTAAGGTGACCATTCGCACAACGGAGTCGGCGGAGGAATACGCCAAGATGAGCAGGGCGCAGCGTGATATCGCAAAAGACCACGGAGGCTTTGTGGGCGGCGTGCTGAGAGGCGGCCGCCGCAAGGTGGATACCGTGGAGCTTCGTTCCATGATTGCGCTTGACGGAGACCGGATCGATAAAACGTTTCTTGCTGATTATGAAAAAAGCGCGCCCTATGCTTCCTGCCTGTATACGACACATTCCAGCACCCCGGAGAATCCGAGGGTGCGTCTTGTGTTTCCGCTGACAAGGGATGTGACAACGGAAGAGTTTGTCGCCGTATCAAGGTATCTTGCTGAGATGCTCGGTATCGATTTCTTCGATGAATGTTCCTATCAGCCTAATCAGCTGATGTACTGGCCGTCCTCTCCGCAAAACGGCGTATTCGTGTTTAAGGAAACGGAGAAGGACTGGCTGAACCCTGATGATATTTTATCCGCTCACCCGGAGTGGACGGATCCCACAAGGCTTCCGACATCGTCTCGTGAGAGCAAGGCAAATCAGGTGACAAAGGAAAAGGTGAAGGAGCCACTTGCAAAAGATGGAACGGTCGGCCTATTCAATAGAGTCTATTTTCCAATCTCCCGAGCGCTGGAGGATTTCCTTTCCGATGTCTATGAACCGACGGATAATGAGAACCGCTGGCATCTTATAACGTCATCCAGTATGGCGGGAGTGGAAATCATCGAGGATAAATTTGTGTATTCCCACCACGCCAAGGATCCCGCCTATCTGAAGCTCTGTAACGCCTTTGATATCGTCCGCATCCATAAGTTCGGCGATTTTGATGATAAGGAATCTTTTAAGGAAATGTGCGAGTTTGCTATGCAGCAGGACGAAGTAAAGGTGGCTGCCGCAAACGAGAAGTTGTCAGAGGCGGAAGAGGACTTTTCCTATGTCGACGACTGGAAGAAAAAGCTGCGCTATACATCGAAAGGGGCGGTTTTGGAAAACTCCCTGTATAACGCGAAACTCATCATGCAAAACGATCCGCTGCTGAAAAATATCGTGTTTAATCAGCTGGCGGACGGGCTTGAGATTAAAGGCGATGTGCCGTGGCAGCATCCGGCGAAGTTCTGGCGGGACGCAGATGACGCGCAACTGATCTGTTACGTGGACGATCATTACGGCACATTCTCGCAGAGAAACTATGACATCGCCGTGACTAAGGTGGCGGATGACCGTTCCTATCATCCAATCAGACTGTATTTCGAGGCACTGCCTCCCTGGGACGGTGAAAAACGCGTTGACACCTTATTCATCGACTATTTCGGCGCGGACGATAACGACTACATCCGCGCCGTCTGCCGGAAGACACTGTGCGCCGCGTATATGCGCGTTTACCATCCCGGAATTAAGTTCGATTATCTTCCTGTGTTCAACGGAGCGCAGGGAATCGGAAAATCGACCTTCATTTCGAATCTTGGCATGGAGTGGTTTTCCGACAGCCTGACGCTTTCCGATATGAATGATAAAACAGCGGCGGAGAAACTGCAGGGCTACTGGATTCATGAGATTGGAGAACTTGCCGGAATGAAGAAGGCCGACCTCGATAAGGTGAAATCCTTTGTATCACGGTGCGATGACAAGTACCGCGCCAGTTTCGGCAAGCGCGTCACGCCTCATCCGAGGCAGTGCGTCTTCTTTGGCACGACAAATTCCGAGAACGGTTATCTGCGTGACGTCACCGGGAACCGCCGTTTCTGGAACGTGAAAGCGTCCGGCAGGAGCAAATATAAGCCGTGGGACATGACGAAGGAAGTGGTGGAGCAAATCTGGGCGGAGGTCATTTTGCTGGCTAAGGCGGGTGAAAAGCTATATCTTGATCCATCCCTGGAGACATATGCCCGGGAAGAGCAGCGTGAAGCGATGGAGCAGGATGACCGTGAAGGGATCGTGCGTGAGTATCTTGACATGTTATTACCAGAAGCCTGGGACGATATGGATATGTACCGCAGAAGGGACTATTTCCGTGATCCTTCCGATCCTACAAGGCCGGAAGGAGTGAGGAGACGCATGGAGGTATCGAACCTTGAAATCTGGTGCGAGTGCTTTGGCAAACCGAAGGAGGATATCAAATCATCCGACAGCTATGCTATAGCCGCCATCATGAAACGGCTTAAAGACTGGGAGAAGAAGGAAGAGCGAAAGCGCGTACCGATTTACGGCAGGCAGCGGATTTACGAGCGGAAGGAGTAATGGGAAGGGACAAGCTGCCGGGACAACTTATCATGGGTTGTCCCGCCGTCAAAAAGTTGTCCCCTTGAAAACAGCGGATTGGGACAGGATGGGACGGACAGGACAGGAATTTCTATATTAAATCAAATCATTATTTATTAACTATAGCGTACCCGTAACACGTGTATTTCGCGCGTATAGGGATTTTTGGCCGCTTGTCCGTCCCGTCCTAAATAAACGGAGGAATCATCATGGTAAGCAAAAAAGAAAGAACAATGGAAAGATACATGAAAGCGGGAGCTGAGATGCGCCTGTTTAAGAACCTAGGAGCGAAAATGCGCACCGCTATCGGCTATGTGCTATCCGCGGCAGACCAGGATAAATTGATGCGGGCAATGAACAGGATCGATGAAGTCTGTTCAAAAGCTGAGGATAACATGTTCTGTGATTATCCGAATATCTCAAATGAATATACCGATGTGTTTTACGGAAATAATGTAGAGGATGCGCCGAGAAATGGTGTGGACAAAAAGATCATTGAAATGGCAAGGGAGGCTGCGGATGAACTCTTTACGGGAAAGAGATATTGAAAAGAAGCTGGTGGAGGCAGTAAGGAAGTCGGGCGGTCTTGCTCCTAAGTTTGTAAGTCCCGGTCTTGACGGCGTGCCTGACCGCATCATCCTGTTTCCAAAAGGCCGCGTGGCTTTTGCGGAAGTAAAAGCTCCGGGGAAAAAGCCGAGACCTTTGCAGGCAAAACGCATAAAGCAGCTGCAGAGTCTTGGCTTTCAGGTCTACGTGATTGACGAACCGGAGCAAATTGAAGGAGTAATAAAAAATATACAGACGGGAGGTGATGCCGAATGAAGTTCATAGCGCATGATTATCAGCGGTACGTGAGCGACTATATCGAAACGCATCCGATTGCCGCGATATTTCTTGATATGGGCTTAGGTTAGGCAAGACCGCTATTACGCTTACCGCTCTGTTTGACCTGTGCCTGGACCGATTTCTTATAAGAAAAACGCTTGTTATCGCGCCGCTTAGAGTGGCGAAAAACACATGGCCATCGGAGATCAAAAAATGGGATCACCTTGAAGGGCTTATGTATTCCGTGGCGGTCGGATCGGAGGCGGAGCGCAAAGCGGCTCTTATGCAAACGGCGGATATCTATATCATCAACCGAGAAAATGTGGACTGGCTTATCACGAAGAGCGGCATTCCGTTTGACTTCGATATGGTAGTGATAGACGAACTGTCATCCTTTAAGTCCAATCAGGCGAAACGGTTTAAAAGTCTCTTAAAGGTAAGGCCAAAGGTGAAACGAATCGTGGGACTTACAGGAACTCCCTCAAGCAACGGACTTATGGATTTATGGGCGGAGTTTCGCATTCTCGATTTTGGAGAAAGACTGGGAAGGTACATCACTCGTTACAGAAACGCCTACTTTACTCCGGATAAACGAAACGGCGAGATCATCTTTTCATATAAGCCGCTTCCGGGAGCGGAGGAAGCCATCTATCAGAAAATATCAGACATCACGATTTCCATGAAATCATGCGATTATCTCAAACTCCCTGATTGCGTGATCAATGAAGTCCCGGTGCGCATGGACGAGAAGGAAACGGAAGTGTATGAACGATTCAAAAAAGACATGGTGGCGAAAATCAAGGACAAGGAAATAGATGCGGCGAATGCGGCCGTTCTTTCCGGGAAACTTCTGCATATGGCAAACGGATCGGTCTATGACGAGGACAAGAATGTGATCCGCATCCATGACCGAAAACTTGAAGCGCTGGAAGATATTCTGGAAGCGGCGAATGGAAAGCCTGTCCTCATCGCATACTGGTATCAGCACGATGCAGAGCGAATTAAGGAAAGGTTCTGTGTCCGTGAGATTAGGACATCCAGGGATATCGAAGAATGGAACGCAGGAGAAATCCCCGCGGCCACCATTCATCCGGCATCAGCAGGTCACGGATTGAATCTTCAGGCCGGCGGTTCCACGCTTATATGGTTTGGGCTTACATGGAGTCTCGAACTGTATCAGCAGACGAACGCGAGAATTTACAGGCAGGGACAGACGGAAACGGTCATTATTCATCACATCATCGCCAAAGACACGATTGATGAACAGGTCATGAAGGCGCTTCGTAAAAAAGAGAAAACTCAGAATGCGCTGATTGACGCTGTCAGGGCGAATCTGGCGGTGAAAAGATGATGAGTTCCTATGAGAACCTTGCTTGCGCCATCATCCTGCAGGCGGTGAAGGATTATCGCGCGGCAAGGAAAAAACTGAAACATTACCCGAAGAACAAAGACGCGAAGCTCATGGCAGAAGACCTCGAGAGGTTCTTTCGTTCCGATTGGTACGCATTGCTCACATCCTTTGATGGAGAAATGCTGCTTACGAAACTCAAGGAGGAAGAAATCTCATGACAGTAAAGGAATATTTTTACCAGGCATATCGTCTGGATCATAGGATAAATTCAGATATAGCGGAAATGGAAACTCTAAGAGAAATGGTGTGTTCCGCCCACTCTCCCGGATTTGAGGAACACTATAATCCGAACCGTCCTACGGATGCTCCTTTTGTAAAAAGCCTTGAGAAGGTATGGGAACTCCAGGAAAAGATAGATGATGAGATTAACGGGCTGGTCGACCTAAAAAAACAGATGCGGAGCGTGATAGGAGCTATTCCGGATATTGATGAGCAGCTGGTTCTTCGCTACAGATATATTCATAACTATACTTGGGAGCGAATCGGGGAAGAACTGCACGCGGACAGAACAACGGTTTACCGCTGGCACGAATCCGCGCTTTTGCATGTGACTCTTCCGGAAAATCCGATCAAAATATAAACCTGCACGTTTTGCAACACTTTGCAACAAGATACCACTGTGGCATATGTGATATAGTAAAATCAGTAAAATTGAATGATGAACAAGGCCTCACAGGAGAAATCCCGTGGGCTTTTCTTATGGGCGAAAGGAAGCGCGCATGCCAAGAAAACCGAAACGGCCATGCCGTTACCCCGGCTGTCCCAACCTAACGGACGGTGGTGTTTACTGCGAGAAACATGAAAAAGTAATGCAAAGGCGCTACGAGAAGTTTCAGCGCGGTTACTCCCCGGGCAAACGATACGGAAGAGCCTGGAAAAGAATCCGTGACAGATATATAGGTCGGCATCCGCTCTGTGAGATGTGCCTTACAAACAAGAGATACATCAAGGCGGAGGAAGTCCACCATATCATTCCTCTCTCGGAAGGCGGAACGCATGAGGAGGCTAACCTTATGAGTTTATGCAGAAGCTGTCACGAGAAAATTCATAAAGAGCGCGGTGACCGGTAGGGGCGGTCAAATCTCTACGAGCCTTCCATGCGGAAAACGGTGCGGGGCAACGCGAACGAAAAAAGCAATTTCAAAAGGGTAATAAGGGCGGCCGTCTGTGGTCGCTCAAAATTTATGTAGGAAGGCGGTGGGAACGGTGCCGACAAAATCAAATAATACGGGCGGCAGAGGCGGCAAGCGTCCGGGTGCGGGCCGTAAGAAAACCGCCGTCCGTGAGAAACAGGAAAACGGGAATCCCGGCGGCAGAAAGCTGGAGGTGCTGAACATCCCGGACACGCAGGGCGAGGATATGCCGGAGCCTCACGAGTTCTTATCGGCTCGACAGCATGACGGCTCCACGCTCTTCGCTGCGGAGATATACAGGGAAACTTGGGAGTGGCTTGATGATCTCGGTGTAGCAAAAGCCGTATCGCCGCAACTGCTCGAACGCTATGCCATGTGTTCTGCACGGTGGATTCAGTGCGAGGAGATGACCACCAAACTCGGATACCTATCCAAGCATCCGACTACAGGCAAGCCTATCACCTCGCCGTTTATCAATATCGGGATAAATTACATGAACCAGGCGAACCGCCTGTGGAACGAGATATTCCAGATAGTCAAAGAAAACTGCTCCACGGAGTTCGGCAGAACGAATCCGCAGGACGATGTGATGGAACGGCTCCTAAGAGCCAGAAAGGGAATGAACGATGTTTGAGAAAGTGAATCCTGCGCATCCGGATAAACTTGCCGACCGTATCGCCGGGGCAATCGTGGATACCGCATACAGAAAAGAAGAAAATCCGAAGATTGCCGTGGAAGTCCTGCTCGGTCATGGAATGTGTCACATTATCACGGAAACTTCCGTGCATATTCCGAAGGGCGATATTACATCTATCGTTCAGCGAATCGTGGGAAATGTAAAAATCAGCGTTCAGGAAGTTCCGCAGGACGGCCACCTCTCCCGAAACCAGGATGACGGTTTCCGCTGTGGAGACAACGGCATCTTCAAAGGCGTGCCTGTGACGGAGGAACAGAAAAAGCTGACAGGGATTGCCGCCGACATTTACGGGAAGCATCCGTATGACGGTAAGTATATTCTTGACGGCGATAACCTGACTATCTGCCAGAGCAAAGCCGAAACGCAGCAGCTGAAGAAAACATATAAAAAAGCCGTAGTCAATCCCCTCGGCAACTGGACGGGCGGCACGGATGTGGACTCGGGCGCCACCAACAGAAAACTCGGTTCTGATATGGGCGATTCCGTCACGGGCGGCGGCCTGCACGGCAAAGACCTGTCCAAGGCTGATGTGTCCGTGAACATTTGGGCATGGCTCAAAGCACAGGAAACGGGAACGGTTGTGGAGCTTTCCTGTTCCATCGGTGATGACACCGTGGGCGGCACTCCGTATTCGGAGATCGTGGAGACCGCAAGGAAATACATCTCAGGTCTCGGCGGTTTTGAGAAGTTTGCGGAATGGGGGCTGATACGATGAAAACGACAACCGAAATGCAGCTTGTACCGATTGACAGGCTGATACCCTATATCAATAACGCAAGAACGCACAGCCCGGAGCAGATCAATAAACTCCGGGCTTCTTTGCGGGAGTTCGGATTCATCAATCCTGTGATTATCGACAGGGATTTCAATGTTATCGCAGGTCACGGCCGCATCTTCGCCGCCAAGGAGGAGGGTATCAAGGAAGTACCCTGTGTGCTTGTGGATTATCTTACCGAGGCGCAGAAGAAAGCCTACATCATTGCCGACAACCGTATGGCGATGGACGCCGGCTGGGACGAAGAACTTCTGCGAGTTGAGATCGAAGCTCTGCAGGCAGAGGCTTTTGACCTTTCCCTCACGGGCTTTGACGAGGTGGAGATTGCCGGCCTGTTTGGAGACGATTCCGATGTGCAGGAGGACGATTTCGATGTAGATGAGGAACTGGAAAAGCCAACTTTCTCCAAGAGCGGCGATGTGTGGACGCTCGGACGGCACAGACTGGTCTGCGGCGACTCCACGAAAGCGGAAACCTTTGATACGCTCATGCAGGGACGAAAAGCAAACCTCGTGGTTACCGATCCTCCCTACAATGTGGACTACGAAGGGGCTGCCGGAAAAATCAAGAATGACAACCTGGCTGACGAGAAGTTCTATCAGTTCCTCTTCGATGCCTTTTCCAAAATTGAAAAGGTCATGGCGGACGATGCGTCCATCTATGTGTTCCATGCGGATACAGAAGGTCTGAATTTCAGAAAGGCATTCTCGGACGCGGGATTTTATCTCTCCGGCTGTTGTATCTGGAAGAAACCAAGTCTTGTACTTGGACGCTCCCCTTACCAATGGCAACACGAGCCTTGCCTTTTCGGCTGGAAGAAAAAAGGCAGGCACCAATGGTACTCCGACCGCAAGCAGACCACGATATGGGAGTTTGAGAAAACAAAAAAGAATACGGATCATCCGACCATGAAGCCCATACCGCTTTTGGCATATCCGATTCAGAATTCATCCATGAGCAACACACTCGTACTCGATCCGTTCGGCGGCAGCGGTTCCACGCTGATTGCCTGCGAACAGACGGACAGGAACTGCGCCACCATAGAACTGGATGAGAAATACTGCGATGTCATCGTGAAGAGGTATATCGAGCAGGTCGGCTCCGCGGACAAGGTTTCCGTAGAGAGGGACGGCAAGATATACAACTATGCGGAACTGGAGGCGCCGGATGGAGAGTAAAATGAAACTCGGCTCCCTCTTTGATGGAAGCGGGGGATTTCCGCTTGCGGGGCTTATCTCCGGAGTGGTGCCCGTGTGGGCTTCAGAGGTAGAGCCTTTCCCAATCAGGGTAACCACAAAGCGTTTTCCGCAGGTAAAGCGCTACGGCGACGTATCAAAGATGGACGGCGGCAAAATAGAGCCGGTTGACATTATCACATTCGGCTCGCCTTGCCAGGACATGAGCATAGCGGGCAAACGGGAAGGTCTGAGAGGTTGTCGGTCTTCTCTTTTTTATGAGGCAATCAGGATCGTCAAAGAAATGAGGGAGGCTACCAATGGCGAATATCCGAAATACATCATCTGGGAGAACGTCACAGGCGCATTCTCCTCAAACAAGGGCGAGGATTTCAGAGCAGTCCTCGAAGCGGTCTGCTCGGTCAAAGAAAACAAAGCTGATATTCCTCGATATGACAAATGGCCGAACGCAGGACTTGTCCTGGCAGACGGTTTCTCAGTCGCATGGAGGGTATTTGATGCTCAATACTGGGGAGTTCCCCAGAGAAGAAAACGCATCTACCTTGTCGCAGATTTTGATGGACTGTGTGCCGGAAAGATATTATTTGAGTCCGAAGGCCTGTCAGGGCATCCTTTCGAGGGCTTCAAAGCGTGGCAAGGAACTGCCGGAGGTGCTGAAAGCGGCATTGGAGAGGCAGGCGGTATTTGCCTGAATGACCAAGGCGGGCAGCGTATGGATATCACTGAGGATGTGACGGGAACGTTACGAGCAGAGGCGCATCATCCGCCTGTGGTCATGGGTTCGGCGGGGTTCTGTACGGAACACTCTGAAAAGAGCCGTTCTATCGGCTATGAGGAAGAAAAATCCCCTACACTCCGTGCCGGCGTCGTTCCTGCGGCGCTGATGTTTGAGAATCACTCGCAGGACACGAGATACACGGGACCGCTTGATAAATCGCAGACCGTCCTTGCTACCTTCGGAACAGGCGGCAACAACCAGCCGCTTGTAGTGCAGAAGCCGAAAACCTACGATGTGCGTTTCACATCCGAAGCCACACGGAATGCAAGGCAAAATTGCTATGAGACCGATACGGCAAGAACCATCGACACAGGCGGCAACGCTCCCAATTCCAACCAAGGGGGCGTGGCCGTGGTGGAGGTCAAAGCCTACGGCATCAGTTCGGATAAAAGCCATGCGATGCTTTCAGATAATCCTCACGCAGGGATTTACGAGGCTGAAACCTCTCGGACGCTCGATACAAGGTGCGCAGATTCCGGATGCAACCAGGGCGGCATTGCCGTGGTTGCCATCGAGGGAAACGGCACAAGACCTTCCCACAAGGGCAGCGGCTATTCTGAAGAGAACGTCAGCTATACCTTAAACGCTACGGAACAGCATGGTGTGGCTTACGGCATAGACCGTGCGACATACAACATGGGACAGAACGCGCGGTTCGGTCTTGCCATCGAGGAAGAGGTCGAGCCGACTATGGTGGCAAAAGGTCCCGGCGCTGTCGCTCATCCCGTCTATACCACGAGCAAGAATTCCTACCACACAGAGACTGAGGAAGATGTGGCGAATACGCTGGTCGCTACGGATTACAAAGATCCGCCGACCGTAATCGAGGAGCCGTATTACATCGTACGAAGGCTCACTCCCACCGAGTGTGCAAGGCTGCAGGGATTCCCGGACTGGTGGTGCGCTGACCTCGGAACGGATGATCCGACCGATGAGGAGCTTGCTTCCTGGAGGGATGTTTTTGAAACGCACAGGAATGTCGTGTCCGGCGCATCCAAACCGAAAACGGACAAGCAGATAATCAAGTGGCTCTCCGATCCGCATACGGACTCCGCCGAATATAAGATGTGGGGCAACGGTATCGCACTCCCGTGCGCTGTTTTCGTGCTGTCAGGCATTGTGTACTACTCACAGTTCCGAGTCTGATATTCTGGCGATAATTCTACAAAGAAAATCCCGTTATTCGCTTGCTATTTTAGGGCTTTAGAGTGATGTATATAACAGCCGCAAGGCACAGAAAATCAAGCGAAAGCGGAGGTAAACGCAATGCAAGTAAAGTACAACGTCACAGGCGCACGGCGCAAGAAACTGGTCAAGGTCATCTCCGACACCACGGGAGCGAAGGCGGAATACAAATTCATGCCGACCTGCAATTACGAAATCGATTACCTTACGGTCACCAAGGACGGCACACTCGAATTTGACGATCGTGCCGACAGCGAGGAGGTCGAGCAGGTGATTGAAGCCATCGCCGCCGCAGGCTTCGACTGTGAGCCGCAGGATGGCGCGGATGCGGAGGTTGAGAAAGTATCCGAAGCCGAAGAAAATGCGCCACAGGGCGAAACAGGAGGCCTTACGGTGGAGATTTTGCTCGATAAGGTTTCGGTGGGCAACCTCACCAAGCTGTTGGATGCCAAGGGAACGCTCATCCGAAAGGCTCTCGGCATAGAGGACCTCCGAATCGAGGTCAAGGAGGACAGGGTTTCCTTCCCCTGGTTTGCGGAACTGCCGGACGCGGATTCGGTGAAGGCCTGCACGCATTTCATTGCCGCGCTCTGCGAGATGAGCAGAAATGCCAAGCGAGTGATCGCCACGGAAAAGGATGTGGACAACGAGAAGTACGCATTCCGCTGCTTCCTCCTGCGGCTGGGATTCATCGGTGCGGAGTACAAGGCCGAGCGGAAAATCCTGCTGAAGAACCTCACAGGGTCTTCGGCATTCAAGAACGGAGGCGCTGACCATGAGATTTCCGAATAAGGAAACGGTCGACCGCATCCGCAGGGAGTATCCTGCAGGAACACGGGTGGAACTGGTACGGATGGAGGATGTGCAGGCTCCGCCGATTGGAACCAAAGGCACGGTTATCGGCGTGGATGATATCGGCTCCATTATGGTTCGCTGGGATAACGGCTGCGGGCTATCCATCGCTTACGGCGAGGATTTATGCAGGAGGTGCGACTGATGGATATGAAAATAAGGAAGCAGATTCTTGCCGTGCGAGATACCGCGCTTACCAATATGTTTGATGTGAATGCTGTTCAGCGGATTGCTTATGAAATGGGTTTCTATGAACTGGTAAATTACCTTAAGGAAAACCGAAAGGAATACATCCGATTCATCCTCACCGGCGAGGAATAATTCTGCATATTTCTTTGAAAAACTACAGAAAAGACTTGCTGGTATATCCGTAGTGATATATGTACATGCCGAAAGAAACGGAGGATACGATGATGACAATCAACGAAGGAATGAGAAAATACAGGCTGTCGAATCCCACCACGCCGGAGGACATGGAATGCCGCCGAAGCAAGATGCTGAACTTCGGAGATAAGGTGCTGCTTGCCGGGTACTACTACAATGGGCAGAACAAGCCTTCCTATTTCGGAGCGGTTTACGAGTACCTCGAAGACGGCAGGAAGACTTGCGAAAGCACCATCGGACTGGCGGCGGTCAGCGAGGTCGAGTTTGAGGATGAAGGCCACGCAATCGCCTGGGCGATGCAGCAGTAAGACACAGAGAAAAAACAGCAAAAGGGACGGGCCGCAAGGCTCTGTCTCTCGTACAGACAGATTTTAGAAAGTCGCAGAGATGCGGCTGTTTTTATGCCATTTTCGGAAGGAGGAGACGCCGTTGGCAGTACGGAAACTGAAGAAATATAAGCCTACCAAGTTCATGGCGGATACCTCCCGCTATGACAAGAACCTCGCTGATTATGCCGTGATGTTCATCGAGCAGCTGTGCCATACCAAAGGCACATGGGCGGGAAAGCCCTTCGAGCTTATCGACTGGCAGGAGCAGATAATCCGCGACCTGTTCGGTGTGATAAAGAAAAACGGCTACAGGCAGTTCAGTACCGCATATATTGAGATTCCGAAAAAGCAAGGCAAGTCGGAACTTGCGGCGGCTGTGGCGCTCCTGCTCACCTGCGGCGATGGCGAGGAACGAGCCGAGGTCTACGGTTGCGCCGCGGACAGGAACCAGGCAAAGATTGTTTTCGATGTCGCTGTGGATATGGTGCGGTTCTGTCCTGCGCTTTCCAAGCGCGTGAAGATACTCGCATCGCAGAAACGGCTCGAATATCTGCCCACGCACAGCTTTTACCAGGTGCTTTCGGCGGATGTGGCGAACAAGCACGGCTTTAATACCCACGGCGTTATCTTCGATGAACTGCATACCCAGCCGAACAGAAAGCTGTTTGACGTCATGACCAAGGGCTCCGGCGATGCGAGGATGCAGCCGCTGTTCTTCCTCATTACCACGGCAGGCAATGATACGCATTCCATCTGCTATGAACAGCATGAGAAGGCTCTCGACATCATGAGCGGAAGGAAAATCGATTCGACCTTCTATCCTGTTATCTATGGTGCGGACGAGTCGGAGGACTGGACTGATCCCGCCGTGTGGAAAAAGGCAAATCCCTCGCTCGGTATCACGGTTGGCATTGACAAGGTAAAAGCCGCCTGCGACTCCGCAAAGCAGAATCCCGGCGAGGAGAACGCTTTCAGGCAGCTGCGTCTTAACCAGTGGGTGAAACAATCCGTCAGATGGATGCCGATGGACAGGTGGGATGCCTGTTCCTTCGCTGTGAGCGAGGACGATCTGGAAGGGCGAATCTGTTACGGCGGGCTTGACCTTTCAAGTACCACGGACATCACGGCGTTTGTGCTGGTATTCCCTCCGCAGGATGAGGAGGACAAATACAGTATCCTGCCGTACTTCTGGGTGCCGGAGGATACTCTTGACCTTCGGGTAAAGCGCGATCATGTTCCCTACGACCTGTGGGAGCGTCAGGGCTTGCTTATGACCACGGAGGGAAATGTTGTTCATTACGGCTTTATTGAGAAATTTATCGAAGAGCTTGGCACAAGGTTTAATATACGGGAGATTGCCTTTGACCGCTGGGGCGCGGTGCAGATGGTGCAGAACCTCGAGGGAATGGGCTTTACCGTTGTTCCATTTGGACAAGGGTTCAAGGATATGAGTCCTCCAACCAAAGAATTCATGAAGCTTACATTGGAAGGACGCATCGCCCACGGCGGACACCCTGTCCTTCGGTGGAATATGGACAACATCTTCATCCGCACCGACCCGGCTGGGAATATTAAAGCCGATAAGGAAAAATCCACGGAAAAGATTGACGGGGCAATTGCGACCATCATGGCTCTTGACCGCGCAATACGCTGCGGAAATGACAATACTGCCTCGGTCTACGACAGCCGCGGTATTTTATTCATATGACCTCTACATATTTGACCTTAAATGGAAAGAAATATTAAGGGTTTATTCCCTTAATATCTTGATTTTTACCTTATAATATACTAAAATTTAAGGGTAAAAGATGGGAGGTAAGGAAATGAGAGTGTTCAACTACTCATTGATTCGGGATAAAAAGTGGGATTCCGATCTGCTGGGGCTTATCGCCGCCATATACAAAGAGGCCGGAAAACAGGAGATGTATCTGAAGCAGAGACCGGAGGAACTTGAGAAATTGGTGGAGATAGCCAAGGTGCAGAGTACCGAGGCATCAAATGCCATCGAAGGGATTGTTACCACGAACACACGCATCAGGCAGCTTGTTGAAGAGAAAACAATACCAAGGAACCGGGATGAGCAGGAAATCGCAGGTTACAGGGATGTGCTTGGTATCATTCACGAGAGCTTTGATGCAATCCCTATTACACAGAACTATATTCTTCAACTGCACAAAATCCTCTATAGCCACATGAATAATCCCGTGGCAGGAAGGACGAAAACAGTACAGAACTATATCAGTGCGACTTATCCGGACGGGCATAGGGAAACGCTCTTTACTCCGGTTGCGCCTTTCGAGACGCCGGCTGCGCTGGACAAGCTGTGCGAGGAATACAACCGTGTTATCGGGAATATGGAACTTGAACCGCTGATTGCGATTCCTGTTTTTATACACGATTTTCTTTGTATCCATCCGTTTAATGACGGAAACGGGCGTATGAGCAGATTGCTTACAACGCTCCTTTTATACAGAAGCGGATTCTATGTCGGAAAATATATTTCTTTGGAAGCGAAGATCGCTAAGAATAAGGATTTATATTATGATGCGCTGTCTGCGTCACAGGATGGTTGGCATGAGGGAGCAGATGATCCTGTCCCGTTTATCAAATACCTTCTTGGAACGATCCTTGCGGCCTACAGGGATTTTGAGGACCGTTTCTCCCTTGTGGAAATCAAACGATCCGCACTGGATATAGTGCGGCTTGCAGCGCAAAACAAGATAGGTCGTTTTACCAAACAGGATATTCGGGAACTTTGTCCGTCTCTCAGCGTCAGTTCCGTAGAGGGAGCGCTGCGCAAGCTGGTGGCTTCCGGCGAACTGAGACGCAAGGGAAGCGGCAAAAGCACCTGCTACTACAGAATAAAGTAGCATTCCCTTAAGAAGAATAACTTTCCCTTAATATTATGGACATTTTAAGGGAGAGGAAATCGATATAAGAGAAAGCATCTGCCTGATTACACAGGCAGGTGCTTTTTTCATGCGTCAAACAGGAAGGAGCGTGATGAGATATGGGAATATTCAGTGGGTTATTTCGGTCAAGGGATAAGCCTGCCGACAGCACGGCCGGATCGAGATACGCCTTTTACATGGGCGGAAGCAGCGCAGGGAAACTTGTGACGGAGCGGAGCGACGCTGTAAAAGTGAGTGAGACGCTTTGCCTTGGCTAAAGTGTCAACCGACAGGTTGACGAAAGGGGTAGGTTGGAGCAAAAACGAAAGAACGTTTTTTACAGAACGGCACTAAATACCTGCCTGTCATTCTTGAACGGTGGTAAAAATCGGTATGATTGTAATGTAACAAAAGGAAATGACTCAGAGTGAAGAATCCAGGCAGGAAATGCAGGTGTTAACTATGCGATTTCGATTATCCTATGCCGGATTCTTCGCTACTCATAATAATCTTTTTTTATGTTTCTTTTCTTCATGTATGCTTGATACCGCTCAAGAATGACGGCAGGGGCAAGTGTGAGTAAAACCGAAAAATATGGAAATGACTCACACAAAAAACTACACTGCTTTTCGGATACAACAAACAACCGAGAAAGAATTCATTATATTATATAAGTAAAAATAAAAATAAGAAAAAAGAAATTTGAAATTTTTATTTCCTTTCTCCATGGCACTCTTCCGAAAACCTCGTGTTAACTGAGAAAACGATGTTACATTTCCTGTGCTTTTTCATACTTCTTACCGGATATCTGTCATGCATGATTAAAAATAATACTATAGTTATATAGAAAATATTTGATATACGTTGACATGTGGCTTATAATGATAATACAACAATAGCGTCGATATTTTTTGGGGGGGCAGCTTTTAGCTGCGATTCTCTTTTTAGGAGGAAATATGAATAAAATTTATAAGTTAATTTGGAGTAAGACGAAAAACTGCTGGGTCGTTGCATCCGAGCTGGCGAAAGGACACGGGAATAATAAGTCACGTGTTAAAAACAGCCTGCTTGCCGTCTTTGTCATGACTGCGCTTTTGGCAGGAGGCGTGGCAGATGTACAGGCGCTGACACAACAGGAAAAAGAGGAAATCAAGAACGAAGTCGCCCTAGATTTGCTTGATAAGATTGCACACGGTGGAGAAATTCCCGGTGCGAAAGCGGAGTACGGGCCCACGAACTTTCCTGATGCGATTGCTAATCGTATTTTCTACTATAATGATGTTTCGAGTAAAATCGGTGAGAAACTTAAGAAGGACGGACTTACGCTTCGGTATTTTGCCGTACGTCCGGACTATATTGAACCGTCCCGTGACTATCTGGAACGCTATGCCAAATCAGACTGGACCAACGTCAATAACGACGGGGCTTTCGGTGCGCACTCCATGGCACTCGGCTACCGTGCATTCGCGGAAGCCAAGCATGGCGTTGCCATCGGTCGCTCTGCTTTGGCGGGAGGATCCAAGGATAAGGACGGTTATCACGGTGACGGTGGCGTCGCTATCGGTAACCATGCCTGGGCGCTGGGCGACAAGTCGGTTTCCGTCGGGAACGACGCACGTGCCGTTCATAAAGGTATTGCCATCGGGATTCAAGCTGAAGCCGGCTTGGACGAAGATGATAACACGACGGATTGGTCTACAGCTCCTGGCTTTACCCCAAAATCAGGTAAGTCGATTCAATATGACCCGAAAACAAAATTACCCTACGTAACCAGTGACATCACACAAAAGTTCGGTGCGATTGCCATCGGTACGGATGCCAAAGCACATGGCCGTCACTCCACCGCCATCGGTACGGGTGCGAAGGCGAAGGCACACTATGCCTCGAGTTTCGGATTCGGCTCGGAAGCATCGGCGATGGATTCCGTTGCCTTCGGTAATAACGCAACTGCTAAAGGACTCGGTGCGATTGCCATCGGCAGTGACCACGAATCTTCGAGCGGCGGGGCGCAGGCATACAGCGGTGATACGATTGCCATCGGTCGCAGCGCAATGGCCGGCAATGAAAATGATACGGCAACGGTGTATAATACCGTCGCTATCGGACGGGAAGCCAGAGCGTACGGCAAAAACTCGATCGCATTGGGCGGAACTGCCAATGTGGGTGATGTCTGGCAAAAACAATTAGCTGAAGGCGGTACGGCAATCGGGAGCAGCGCCAATGCGGCCTTGGAAAACGCAACGGCTCTCGGATATAAGTCGATAGCCTATGCGAAGGACGCGGTGACCCTCGGCGCGAACACCAGAGCGGATATCGATGGCGGCGTGGCGTTGGGCAGTGAATCCAACGTAGGATCTTATAGCTCTCCGAGTTACGGCAAAGCCGGTAAAGTCGGTTATGATCCGTTGGGCGCCGGCGCGGACGAAACTTCCACGTGGAAAGCCACAAAAGCGGCCGTTTCTGTCGGTAATCAGCAAAAGGATATTACCCGACAAATTATCAATGTCGCTGCCGGTACGGACAACACCGACGCGGTCAACACCGACGCGGTCAACGTGGCGCAGCTGAAAGCTCTCCAGAGCAAAGCATGGAAAGACCTTGTTGCGTCGGAAAATAAGCTGGGAGCGAGAATCGCTACCAATACCACAAGTATTACCAATCTTTCCGGGAGGGTACGCACAAACGAGGGAGACATCGGGCGTCTTAAGACGGATGTAAGTACAAATGATTCAAGAATCAGATACTTATATAATAATATGCCTTTCTTGCACTACGTTTCTGTAAAAAGTGAAGGCATGGCGCCTAATGAAGGCAACTACAAAAATGATGGCGCCAGCAAACGGGGTGCGATTGCTATCGGTGCTCATACATCATCAGATGGCGATGGTGCCGTTGCTTTAGGTGCTCATTCATTTGTCAGAGGACAGGGTAGCGTCATCGTCGGTGAAAATTCGGACAATTATACCGGTGGATTAAAGGCCAAAGAAGGACAGTTTGATCAAAGCATTATTCTCGGATCAGATAACACTATATTTGCTCAAAGTGCGGAAAATGGTGGTCGGGAAGATAAAGTTATCGGGAACATGAACAGAGTCGAGGAGTCTCACGGTACGTTTGTCCGTGGTACGGGCAACTTTGTGTATGACGCGTATAATAACGAAGCGCTGACCGATGAAGATAAGCAAAAAGAGCAGGATTTCCTTGATCCTATAGACGGTGGCGACCCGACCGGCCTTTTCCAGAAGGGAAGAAGCCATGTGAGCGTCGAAGGTGACGGGAACTTGGTGTCAGGCGCTCTCTATACGCAAGTTTCCGGCGTAGGCAACGAAATTTCCAATTCGCAACCTGACGAGAATGGGCCAAGCACTCCGAGAGTAACCTATAACATCGTTACAGGCAACAGAAACACCGTTGTCGATTCCAGTCATAACCTGATACTGGGCGACAACCACGAGTTGGAAAACGTCAATGGAAATATCATTATCGGCTCGCTGACAACGAAAGCGAAAACCGAAAAATCGAACGTCACCATCCTCGGCAATGACGCCAACGTCAGCGAGGACGGCGGCGTGGCTTTGGGTACCGGTTCCGTAGCAAGTACCGCTGCGGGTATTGCCGGCTATGATCCTCTCACGGGAGAAGCCTCCGCAAAGACGACATCGACATGGAAATCAGGAAACGGCGCAATATCCGTAGGCACGTCAGATAAGACAAGACAAATCACCAACCTTGCCGCAGGTATACAGGACACCGACGCGGTGAACGTTGCGCAGCTGAAGGCCTTGAATACCAAAGTAGACAACTTGCCTTCCATTCACTATTTCTCCGTCAAAGCAGATGACAGTAAAAAACCTGCCGACACCAACTGGAATAATGACGGCGCGACAGGAAATAAGGCCATTGCGATCGGCCAAAAAGCAAAAAGTGAGGGTTATGCTGCAGTAGCCATGGGTGCAAGCGCTCACACAGGCGCGAACGCGCATTATTCACTTGCTCTGGGCATGAAGAGTGACGCTGCGGGATTTGCCAATATAGCGCTCGGCAATGAAGCTAAGGCGCAAGCCGCAATGTACGCTACCGCGATCGGGCAGGAGGCCGCTGTAACCAAGAATCAAGGCATTGCGATTGGCACGACTGCGAAAACGGATGCGGAAAACGGAATCAGTTTCGGTACGCAGGCAAAATCGTTGGCGAACCGCGGAATTGCAGTAGGAACGAACAGCACGGTAGATGAAACGGGTGGTCGCGGAATAGCCATCGGTGATGGCGCCTATGTCGGCGCCAAAACGCAGGGTCATCTGGGTACGGGCATGTCGAATCCGGGGGATGCATGGAACCCGAGCGAACCGTATTTGCCGGTCGCTGATGATACAGTAGCGGGTCCGGGAAAACTGGCACGCGAAAACTCGATGGCGATCGGTATGAAAGCGAGTGCTTTCGGATTCCAAACGACGGCATTGGGAGCAGGTGCGGAAGCACATGACACCAATACGACAGCGGTCGGTGCCGCGGCGGTTGCCAAAGGGAATTACAGCACGGCACTGGGCAAACAGGCGCGTACATTTGAAAAAGAATCGACCTCGGTCGGTCATTGGGCGGACTCCCGCGCGGAATTCGCAACGGCTCTCGGCGCGAATACCATCGTGTACAAAAAAGGCGGCGTAGCGCTGGGATTCGGCGCGCGTGCTTATGATGAAAACAGTGTTGCCATCGGCAGCAACTCTTTCGCGAAAGAAGCGATTGACGGAAAAGCATACCTCAGCGATGAAGAAGTGAAAGCCGCAGCGGGTATCGTCTCGGTCGGCAATCCGGCGTACAAAGTAGGGGATAAGGACGTCGCAGCGAACTATCGCCGTATTGTCAATGTGGCAGGCGGTATCCACGACAATGACGCCGTAAACGTACTCCAGCTGAAAGCAGCGAGAACCACAGTCAAAGCAGGCGACTATGTAACTGTTACGGAAGGCAAAGAACAGAACGTAGACGGAACCGTATACACCGTCAAAGGACCGACACTCTCCGTAGACGGCGGCAACCTGACTGTGGCAGATGACGAAGAAACAATAACAGGCACAACGGATAAGAGAAAAATAGGCTACAAGCTCAGCTTGAATAAAGAACTCACAGGTCTTACCAGTGTAAGCAGTACTACGTTCAAAGCAGGTGATAACGTCACACTCGGAGGAACGGGACTGACCATTACAAACGGTCCGTCTGTAACCGCTACAGGCATTGATGCAGGCAGTAAGAAAATTACCAACGTGGCAGCCGGTACAGAAGACGGCGATGCGGTTAACTTCAAACAGTTGAGTGACGTCAAGACTATCGCAACAACCAACCAAACGAATATCACTAAATTGCAAAATGGTTTCACCGTGAAAGACGGCGGAACGGGTTCGGCGAATGTTACACTCGGCGGAGATACGAAGCAGGAGGTTACCTTCAAAGCTGCCGTAGACAAAACAACGGAAGCAACGGAGAACGGCTCCTCGCTGACCTCAACTGTCGGTACGGACAGAAACGTCACTTACAAGCTGAACATGAACCAGCTGAAAAAAGACCTCGGCATTACCGAAGGCCCTGGTGGCGTCATGAGTTCTTGGAAGCTGAAAGTAAAGGGCGAAACAACACCGCAGGACATCAAAAACGGTAATGAAGTTACCTTTGACGCTTCCGGCGACGGGATCACCGTAACGAGAGAAAACTCGACCATTAAGTACAGTATCAACGGAAGCAAGCTCGATATCACAAATAACCAGTCGATTACCAAATTGGGTGATCGTATTGACAAGTTGCCTTCCATTCACTATTTCTCAGTAAACTCTGAGGACAGCGCAAATCCTGCCGGAACGAACTGGAGTAACGACGGAGCGACGGGGACAGATGCGGTTGCTATCGGTAAAAACGCCGCAGCATCGGGTAAATCCGCTTTCGCGACGGGATGGAAATCAAAGGCGGCCGGATATTCTGATATAGCGATCGGCAGAGAAGCGGAAGCGACCGGCGGCTGGGGCGTAGCCATCGGACAGGCAGCGAAAGCGCAGGCTTCGACCGCTGTCGCCATGGCGTATGGTGCAAATGCAAAGGGAAGTAACTCTTTAGCTATCGGTGTGCAATCGGAAGCCAAAACGGATGACTCTAGTGCTTACGGGCGCGGAGCCAAAGCGCTGGGCGAAGTCGCTCTCGCTGTCGGGACACTGACCAAGGCAGAGGGAAATCATTCTTCCGTATTTGGATACAAAGCGACGACGGACAGCACCGCATGGAACGGTACGGCGATCGGCAGAGGAGCCTATATCGGCAAACAGGCGGCAGACGGAACCACGCCGGACACCGGTGTTTCGAATAACTACTACACGCCTGTGGATGATGACACGGTTGTGGAAGCCGGTAAGGAAACGAAGAACTCAACAGCTGTCGGATTTGGAGCGAAGTCCTTCGGATATCAGAATACCGCCGTCGGGGCAGGTGCGGAAGCCTTTGATACGAATACAGTGGCTGTCGGTGTCTTGTCCAAAGCCATCGGTCACTATGCCAATGCATTGGGCAAACAGGCCAGAGCGGAAGGAAAGAACTCTACCGCCATCGGTCATTTCGCAAGGGCGCTTGGTGAAAGCTCCATGGCCTTGGGCGATTACGCGATTACATCGACACTGGACGGCACAGGAAAAGTCAATCAATCGGTAGCACTCGGCTCGCATGCCCGTGTCGCTGCTGACAACTCCCTTGCTTTGGGCAATAACTCTCTTGCCAACATTGCCGATGATGTAAAAACAGAAGCTTACTTATCCAAGGAAGCTTTCAAGAAAGAAAACGGTGTAGTATCTGTCGGCAATTCTGAATATACGATTGGTGATGAAAAGATTAAGCAGAACTACCGCCGCATTACCAATGTTGCAGGCGGTGCGGAAGACAATGATGCTGTGAACGTCGCACAGCTGAAAGCGTTGGAAGGCAAAGTCACGACCAACAAGGAAGACATCACGACCATCAAAAAAGGCTGGACGCTGAAAGACGCCAATACAGGAACAAAAACCGTGAAAGCCGAAGATACCGTTAAAGTCACGGGTGATGACTATATCACGGCGACCGTGGACAATGACGGCCTGAAGCTCGGCATGAGCGAAACCAAGCTGAATGACCAAATCAATAAGCAGATAAATACCAACTCGACTGTGACAGGCAAGATGAACTCTTGGGTTCTGAAGGCTGCTTCAGACAAAGACGCGGAAAAAGCCGGAAAAACGATTAACAATACGGATAATGACGTTACTTTTGACGTAGAAACGGGTCAGGGACTTACCGTAGCGAGAAACGGCGCGACTATCAAGTATGGTGTAAATAACACTCAACTGGTGAAAAATATCAATGACGGAGATACGGCAGTCACCAATATTTCCGCGAAATTCTCGATTAGCGGTGCAGACGCTACGACTAAAAAGGATTTGACCTTAAGCAAAACATCGACGCCGAATATCCAATTCCTCGGTACAGCCGGTGAAACCACCGTGACCGTAGGCGGCAACGATACTGCTCCGACCGTTACCGTAGGCTTGGATGCAAAGTTCAAGAAACAGGTAACGGATAACACGACAAACATCGGTAAGAATACCGAAGCTATCGGTAAGAACACCGAAAACATCGACAAGAACACGAAAGCTATTGCCGCTAAGATGACCTCGTGGAAGCTGAAAGCGGGCGGCGTTGATGGAGAAGCGGAAATTAAAGACGGTAATGAGGTTACCTTTGATGTAGCAGTAAAAGATAAGGGACTGACCGTTACAAGAGACGGCTCGACCATTAAATACGGTATCGACGGAAAACAGATTGATATTTCCCAAAATGAAACTGTTACCGATCTTAAGACGGAAATCAAAAATAGCAAGACAACCGTAGAAGCAGGTGACTATGTAACCGTTACGAAAAAAACGGAAGATGGAAAGGGAACGACCTACACCGTCAACGGCCCGAAACTCACCGTAGTTGATGGAGAGAAAAACCTGACTGTTACCGACGATACGGATAAGGATGGCAAGAAGGTAGGCTACAAACTCGAACTGAACAAAGAGCTCACAGGCCTTACCAGCGTAAGCAGCGACACGTTCAAAGCAGGTAATGACGTAACGCTCGACAAAACCGGTCTTAAGATTACAGGCGGTCCGTCTGTCACCACCGGCGGTATCAACGCGGGCAAGAAGAAAATCACCAACGTGGCAGATGGCGACGTATCTGAAAACAGTACCGACGCGGTGAACGGCGGACAGTTGTACAAACTGCAACAAACTGTCGCTGGAAGCAAAGTCACTGTAGAAGCGGCAGAAAACAGCCAGATTACCGTTACCTCTGAAACACAAGCGGACAAGTCTACAAAATATGTGGTAGACATCGCGAAAGACGGGACCATTGGCGGAGATAAAGATGAAAATCTCGTTACCGGAAAAACCGTTAAGGACTATGTCGATGCGAATCAGGTAACCGTCACAGATGACGGAAAAAGCGGCGTCAAAGTTGAAAAAATTGTAGAAGACGGAAAGCCGGTCAACTACAAGGTAAGTCTCGGCGACAAAATCAAAGCAGGTGATGTCACTGTTGATGGCACGAAAGGCAAGGGACAAATCACAGGACTCTCCAATACGACATGGGATGCTGACAAATATGTCTCCGGCCGCGCAGCGACAGAAGATCAGTTGAAAGCGGTATCGCAAAATGCGGCAGAAGCGGCGAAAAAGCATACTACTGTGGTAGCAGGTGACTATGTCACTGTCAGCGAAGGCACGAATGCCAATGGCGGTAAAGAATACACCGTAACCGGTCCGAAAGTCGAGGCGGCGCAAGGAGAAACCAACCTTGTTGTCGGTGACATCATGGACGGTAACAAAAAAGTCGGTTACAATCTCAAACTGAACAAAGAACTGACAGGTCTGACCAGAGTAAGCAGTGCCACTTTCAAAGCAGGCAATGACGTAACGATCAACAACGACGGTCTTACCATCAAAGACGGCCCGTCCGTCAAAAAAGACGGCATTGACGCCGGCGGTAAGGTAATCGCCAACGTGGCAGACGGCAAAGCCGATACCGACGCGGTGAACGTAAGACAGCTCAATGCCATTGCGAACGCGGGCAATCAGAATCTGGCCATTCTCGGCGGCAAAGTGAGTGAACTGGACGGACGTGTGAACCGAGTCGGCGCGGGTGCAGCTGCGCTTGCCGCTCTCCATCCGCTGGACTTTGATCCGGATGACAAATGGGACTTCGCGGCCGGCTACGGCAATTACAGCGGCGCGAACGCTGTTGCTATCGGCGCGTACTATCGTCCGAATGAAGACACCATGTTCAGCGTCGGCGGCTCGTTCGGCGGCGGTGAAAACATGGTGAACGCGGGCGTTTCCGTGAAACTCGGCCAGGGCAATAACGTCACGACCTCCAAGATCGCTATGGCGAAAGAGATCAAAGATCTCCGCTCGGAAGTCGAAGTATTGCGACAGGCGATTGTCGGCGTCGGTCAGGGACAGGAACTCGATCCGATGAAGATGAAACTCTTCCCGGACATCGAGAAAAACCACTGGGCCTATGAAGCGGTCGAAGAGCTCACGAAACAGGGCTTGCTCGAAGGTTACCCGGACGGCACCTTCCGAGGCGATCGCATGATGACCCGCTACGAATTCGCGCAGCTCGTTTACAGAGCCATGCAAAAAGGCCTTAACGTAAACGAAAAACTGATTCAGGAATTCGAACCGGAATTGGAACGTTTCCGTATCGATGTCATTTCCAAAGACAAAAACGGAAACCCGGTCATCGAAAGAGTCCGTGTCAACGAGAAGAGAAAAGCAAAATAAAACTTCATAAAAACGGCACAACCGAAGTAAAAAAGAAAACCCCGAGGGAAATAACTCCCCGGGGTTTTTTCATGCTGCATGAAAGAAAGCAAAATAATTCATATATGACGTTGAGGAAGAAAGAATTCAAAGTTTTTAAAATATATTACTTGATTATTGCCATAAAACAATAAAATGCAAACTGCAAGCCGTCCCCGGATGACGGGAAGCAAGCGAACCACTTTTCGAGGAGCGGAGCGACGCTGTAAAAGTGAGTGAGACGCTTTGCCTTGGCTAAGGTGGCGGCGAAGCCGTCGGAAGGGGCAAGTGTGAGCAGAAACGAAAAAAGCAGTTTTTGCAGAACGGTATTAACTACTTGCCCGTCATTCTTGAACGAAGTGAAGAATCCGGGCAGAGGTTGGAGATATTAAATGTGTTTTCCTGTACCCGCTGCCGGATTCTTCGCTAAGAGTCAGATGATGTTTTTTCTTTCATCATCATTCCAATTCTGTTCTCCGCTCAAGAATGACGGCAGGGGTGTTTTTGTTTTGCCATGATATTCTGATGCTAAATGAGTACATAAAGAAAAGTATACAAGACGCAAGCTGTCCCCGCTTGTCGGGGAAAGTGTCAGCGGAGCTGACGAAAGGGGCAAGTGTGAGTAGAAAAGAAAGAATGGAAATAAGTGTGAATGGAAACGGAAAAAGCGGTTGTCACAGAACGGTATTAATACTTGCCTGTCATTCTTGAACGAAGTGAAGAATCTGGGCAAAGAATACGGGTGTTATATACGCTTTTAATGATTATCCTATGCCGGATTCTTCGCTAAGAGTCAAATTATGTTTTTCCTTTGTCATCATTCCGATTTTGCTCGCCGCTCAAGAATGATGGCAGAGATGTTTTTGTTTGCCATGATATTCTGTTCTGTGTACGCACACATGCCCCTTTCGCCTCGCAAGGCTCGGCACTTCCCTCCGTGTTCGGGGGAAGCTGACGCTAAGGAAGAAAGAATTTATAGTTTTTAAATATATTACTTGATTGTTGCCATAAAACGATAAAATGCAGATCGCAAGCCGTCCCCGACTACGGGGAAGGTGGCGGCGTCAGCCGTCGGAAGGGGCGAGTGTGAGTAAATACGAAAGAATGGAAATAAGTGTGCAGAAACGAAAAATCGGTTGTCACAGAACGGTATTAAATACCTGCCTGTCATTCTTGAACGAAGTGAAGAATCTGGGCAAAGAATACGGGTGTTATATACGCTTTTAATGAGTAGCCTATGCCGGATTCTTACCGCTCCCGTTGGTCGGGTATGGCGTCTCATTGCATTTTCGCGTCGCTGCGCTCCTAAAAATACAATTCGCTTGCCATCGCTCCTAATTACCGTATTACCACCGCTCAAGAATGACGGCAGGGGTATTTTTGTTTTGCCATGATATTCTGATTCTAAATGAGTACATAAAGAAAAGAATAGGAAACGTAAGCCGTCCCCGGACACGGGGAAGGTGTCAACCGACAGGTTGACGGAAGGGGCAAGTATGAGTAAAAACAAAAGAATAGAAATAAGTGTGAGCAAAAACAAAAAATACTGAAATGACTCACACAAAAAAGCTGTCTCCGCGTGACGGGAAGCAAGCAAAAGCGGAAACATAAACGAGTTTTTTATCAAGCGGATGTGATCCGTATTATTTACTTCCTTATTTGCAATCAAAACCACCCGTATAACGGGTGGTTTGCACAAGGGCTATAAGCCCATATGAACAACCAGCGTCTAAAGGCGCTGGTTTTCGCTTTTCTCAAACCCTAGTGTTTTTGCCTCTTTGGCTTAGCCCTTAAAGGGCTTTTTATTTCCTTTTAAATGGATCTTCATATTCCTTTACACTTAACTTGTCTTTTACTATATCTTGTTTTTCTTGTTCTCTTATATATTTGGCTATTGTTGCCTCATTTAATCCTACTGTGCTCACATAATATCCTTCTGCCCAAAAATGTCTGTTGCCAAATTTATATTTCAAATTCGCATGCTTTTCAAACATCATCAATGCACTCTTTCCTTTTAAGTACCCCATAAAACTTGATATTGATAATTTCGGTGGTATACTTACTAGCATATGTACGTGATCAGGCATCAAATGTCCTTCGATAATTTCTACACCTTTGTATTTACATAATAGCTTTATTATTTCTCCTAAGCTTTTTCTATATTGATTATATATTATTTTTCGTCTATACTTTGGTGTAAAGACTATGTGATATTTACATAGCCATTTGGTATGTGATAATGAATTTGTCTTTTGTACCATAAATCACCTCTTTTGTTATTTTGGATTTGAGCACCTTTATTATATAAAGATGTGATTTTTGGTATAACCTTTTGTTTTCTACCCGCATAGCGGGTAGTTTTTTGTTTCGACAGTTTCACTGTCGAAACAGGCTAAAACCATAATAAAAAAGCGTACCTTTCGGGTACGCCTTTTCTTTTTATCTTTTAGAGGAACAGGGCAAAGAGGCTGGCGCCTATGACGGTCATGATACCGGATATGCAGATGGAAAGGGAGCTCATCGCGCCTTCTACGGGTCCTATTTCCATGGCTCTTGCCGTGCCCATGCCGTGGGCAGCCGTGCCGAGGGCAATCCCTTTGGCTACCGGGTGGGTGATATGTAAGTATTTCAGTATGTAGATACCGAAGATATTTCCCATAATCCCCGTGAAAATAATGGAGGCGACGGTGATGGAGGGGTATCCGCCCAGTTCTTGCGAGACGCCCATACCAATCGGTGTAGTAATGGCTTTGGGGAGCAGGGTGACATACGAGGCATGGTCAAACCCGAAAAGAAGGCAGAAAATGAATATGGAAATCAGACTGGAGAGTACGCCGGCAAGAATTCCGAAAAATATGGCTGCCATATTGTCTTTTAAGGTTTTCATCTGTTCGTAGAGGGGAACGGCAAGGCAGATGGTGGCAGGGGTGAGGAGATAATTGATGTAGTCCAGACTGTCTGTCATTTTTTCATAGTTATAGCCTGTAAGCTGTATGAATCCGATGATGATAATACCTGAGACGAGCAAGGGATTAAAGAGGGGGCTTTTGAATTTTTTTTGGAGGAACATACCGAGCCAGTAGGAGGCAATTCCGAGGAATACACCGAAATAGACGGATCCTTCGAGCAAATCAATCATGACGGGCCTCCTTTTTGCGGGTGAGAATAAATTGGGTGAAAAGTCCTGCACCGCCGATACCGATGATGAGGGTGAGGATATTGATGAGTATATAGGGAATAATCATGGATTTCATGTAGTCCCAGGCACCTAAAAGTCCGACCGTGGCAGGGAGAAAGAGAAAGGCCATGATGCTGATGAGAAGCATGGAGGTTTCTCTGATTTGTGCGACGTGGAGAATTTTGTAATGGAGCAGAGTGAAGAGAAGAATAATGCCGTAGATGCTGGCGGGAACGGGAAGCGGCAGGAAGTCATGGAGCATTTCCCCGAGAAAGGAAATAGTGATGATGATGCCGAATTGAATCAAGTATTTCATGGGCGGCTCCCGGGCAATACAGCAGAGATGTAGTCGATAATGAGGCGTGCGGTTTTTTCGTGACCGAGACGGAGTGCATCGATGCAGAGGTCATAGTTTTTGGCTTCGCCCCAATTTTCTCCGGTGTGGAATTTGTGGTAGTCTTTTCTGTTTTGGTCAGAGTGGAAAACGACATCTTCCGCTTCTTCTCTCGTGAGGTGCCAGAATTTCATTTTCATGGCAATCCGGCCTTCTTTACTTCCGCAGGTGAAAACGCGGACGCAGTCTTTGCGGTCACGGAAAATGTAGTTTCCGCAACGACCGATGATGACACAGTCCCGGCTGCCGATGAGGTTCATGAAAGCTTCGGTAGTGGGTTTGTTGATTTTGTCGGGATCGGCTCCCATCGAAAGGGCGAAAAGAAATCCGTTTGACGAAGCGCCGGACAGACTGGTTCTTCTTCCAAAAGGGAGAATGGCTTTTATAGAATTAAAGGCTCCCGGAAAAAAAACTAAGAACTTTACAGAAAAGACGAATGAAACAGTTATCAGCTTCAGGGTTTTCCCGCTATGTAGTTGATAACACGGCAATAATTCAAGATATTATTGATGAGATTCGAGGTGGTGCCAAATGAAGTTCAATCCGCATAATTATCAGAAATTTGCAATTAACCATATTCTTACTCATGATGTTTCTGCTTTATTTTTGGAGATGGGCTTAGATTGAGGAAAGACCGTCATAACGTTATCGGCAATCTCTGAACCTCTTTATAACCGATTTGAAGTAGGGAAGGTTCTAGTCATTTCACCACTTCGAGTAACAAGTGATACATGGCCTGATGAAATAGAAAAATGGGAGCGCTTAAAGGGACTAACATATTCTGTGGTTATCGGTATAGAGTCAGAGAGAAAAGAGGCGTTAAGAAAAGCGCTGGTATCTATCTGATTAACAGAGAAAATGTCGATTGGTTTAGTGGGAAGAGTGGATTTCCATTCGACTTTGATACGGCGGTCATTGATGAATTATCGTCTTTCAAGTCCTATTCAACAAAACGATCTAAGAGTCTTCTGAAAATAAGACCGAAGATAAAACGAATCGCAGGTCTTACAGGAACGCCAAGCAGTAATGCCTTATGGATTTGTAGGCAGCGTTTAGGATCCTTGATATGGGACAGGGGCTTGGTCAGTACATCACAAACTGTCGAAGATAGCGAGGAGAATTATTTTTTAGGATAACAACAGCTCCTTTTTCATCAACTATACGGGCCATGAGAAAAGTTTTGATTTGCTTCCGTGATGGACACGAAAATTTCAGAGTTTATATTCATAGATGAGACTTCCTTAGTATTGATGATTCTATTATTATAATAAATAGGTTAAATTCAAACCTGTTTTAATAGGAGGAGGTGTTGAAATCTCTGAAAGTCCATACAGACAAAAACGGCGTGGGGTATTACGCAGAAAAAGGAAATAAAGTGGCGATATAAAGATGCCTACAAAATCAAAGTAGAAAGGCGAGGTCGTTGAAACAAAAATCACTCATAAAGAATGGTTATTTTCTGTGAAGAGAACCGATTGAATCAGCCAGACACTGGCGAAGCACCGTGGCTGAAAGATATTGAACATTGATGTTGGAAATTGTAGTAATCATTGATTTTTCCTCCTACAATTTTCTTCGGATTGTGGCAAGAAAAGCTCTGCTTTATTTGTCAAAAGGAAACTTTACTTTTTCACAGAATAAGCACAAAACAGGTAATCCCGACTGGTTGATTGCTTTCTATAAAGGAACGGTAAAGCATATCTGTTTTGTAGTCGAGACAAAAGGCTCCATGAATTCGATGCAGCTTCGCCTGAGTGAGGAGTCAAAGATCCACCGTCGAAGGGACATTTATTTCAAAGCGATCTCCAGCGGGAATATCATCTACGATGTGGTAGACAGCTGCAAATCTCTGCTGGAGAAGGTGATGAAGTGATTTCGGCACGGTATGGAATGGTGGTAATGTATATGGGCATTTTCTTGGTGATAATGAGGTCGGAAAAAGCAGCGTTCTGGTGAAAATGTAGACGGTATCTTTATTGAAGAACCAGAAAATCATTTAAGTCCTGTAAATTTTCGGAGACTTGTTCAGCAGGTAGCGTTTGCAAAGAATTTCCAGCTTTTTGTCACAACACATAGCAGCGTGATAAGCACCCGGCTTAAGAGTGACAATCTGCTTATTATGTATCAGGAATCTGATAAGAACCTGATAAAACTGAGTGATCTTAGCGGCGATACGGCAAAGTACTTCGTTAAGACACCTCCTGCAAGCATAGTAGAGGATGTTCTTGCTGGCTTGTTCGGTAAACAAATGGCAACGCTGCAATTGTGAGAATAATAATGGGGGATTGGAATGGGAGTTGATACTGATGATACGAAATGTGACAATAGAAGATGCCTGTCGTTTGCTTGAAATATACGAATACTATGTGAAGAATACAGCGATTACGTTTGAGTATGATGTGCCGTCTTTGGATGAGTTCAAGAACCGTATCACTGGTACGCTAAAAAAATATCCCTATCTCCTTCTCGAAGAAAGTGGGGTGATTCGAGGCTATGCTTATGCAGGAGCATTTGTAGGCAGAGCTGCGTACGACTATTCTTGCGAGACGACGATCTACTTGGATCATAATGCGAAAGGCCGTGGTTATGGACGTGTATTGTATGAAGCTTTGGAGCGGACTCTTAAAAATGCGGGAATTCTAAACCTGTATGCATGTATAGGTGATCCCGTTGTGGAGGATGAATATCTGACTCGTAACAGTGAACAATTTCATAAGCACATTGGTTTTTCTAAAATAGGAACTTTTCATACATGTGGATATAAATTCGGCCGCTGGTATAACATGATTTGGATGGAAAAAATAATCGGGGAGCATAATTGATTTATCATAATTGTAAGTATCTTCGTGTTTTTTATTAATGCTGGATGTGCGTGTTCCAACGACTTTTCGTGACTATGGTGCAAAAAACATAATTTTAGGTCAACGTTATGTGAATTGAAATATATTGTAGAAAACATAATTATGGAAATATATAATTAATATTAGCAATTCAAACAATAAAGCCGAGAGCAATCTTTCGCTTGAAGAATAGCCTGATTTACTTCCTATCAGTCAATTCTATCAGCAACATAGCGGCGCGTTTTGGATTGACTGATTCGACGGCGCAATCATTAGTACGATAGGGGGGATGCTGAAAGAAAATCATCGTGCGATACTAAAAAACTTTATTTATAAAAAGGAATATCGATCACAAAGGCAGGCTTTGTCCTGTATGATGTACTTTGGCGATATGCGGTAAGTAAAGGCTTGCGTCATATTATGCTGGATACTCCGTCTGTCTCGCATGCGCCCTGCTTTTTATGAAAAAGCCAGGTTGGTTAAAATTAAAAAAACGGAGTTTCCGATATTCTATTCATATCCCGATAGAGACGGCGTACTTCATGTAAAAGATTAAGAATATCGGAGAGACAGGATAACATTTGCAGGAAAAGTTTCAAAAAGCAATCTATGCTTCGAAGGAGCGATTCTATGACAGCGGAAGAAATTGTAAGAAAAGCCCATGAACTTGGTTATCTGACATGCGGTATTATTCCCGTTTCAGATATGGCAGGTTATGACGAGAAATTATCAGAAAGAATCGCATATTTTCCGGAAACAGAAAAAAAATATGAGGAGTTGCGTAGTTTTGCCGATCCGGCTAAGCAATATCCGTGGGCTAAATCCGTTATCATCTGTGCTTACTGGTATGGGAAATATAAGATTCCATCTGAGCTGAAAACCCATTACGCGAAGTACTATCTTGTCGACAGCAGAACAAATCGGGATTCTGAAGGATATCAGCTAACAGATGCATTTTTGTCTTATCTTGAGGGTACCGGTCTTCGGGTTGCTACGAAGCGAAAATTCGGGATTACCGCTTTGCGATGGGCAGCCATGAAAGCAGGGATAGGGCTGATACGGCGCAATAATTTTTTCTATACGGAAAAAGGTTCGTGGCAGTACCTCGAGGCGTTTCTTGTGGATGAATCGTTGGAGTACAGAGAGAAGTGTACGTTAAAGCCTTGCCCTGATAAATGCAATTTATGTGTCAAGGCTTGTCCGACCAAATCACTTATTAAACCGTACATGATGTCCAGAAACACATGTGTGTCCTGTCTTACCACGTGGGATGGATGGGATATGCCACACGAACCACGCCGAGAGAAAATTGGCGGTTGGGTTTACGGATGTGATGTATGTCAGGAAGTCTGTCCATACAATCGTAATAAGTGGTCTGAAGAGGAGGAGTTTCCGGGACTTTCGGATATGGCGGCTCATTTGACGCTCTCGGAACTGGTTCAGTCCGATTACGAATATTTACGCGAGGTGCTGCAGTCTCAGCTTTTCTATATTCCCGAGGATAAGCTATGGCGCTATAAGGTAAACGCACTAAATGTCATGCTAAACGAATATCAGGAAGCATACCTTCCGGCAATCAAAGCGGCTCTGTCCGACACATACCGGGAAGTAAGAGAGATGGCGCAATTTGTGTTAAGTGAACTGGGCCTGAAATATGGTGTTGAATGAGGAGAGTGATCTTACGGTTACCTTCCTATGCGATTCCGTTCGCAAAGACTGATTAAGGCATGTGAAGCGGAGAAGCGTCCAATAAAGCGCATCTCGATTACGTTTTAGAACAATTATTCCCATTTGGACGATGTAATCTATCGTGCAATGATGGGAGCGCACATTCTGTATTACAGAGGGAAAATCATCGGCGGCATTTACGATGACAGGTTGCTGGTTAAACCTGTACGGTCGGCCGTTTCATGCATGAGTGATCCGAAGTTTGCATTTCCTTACACAGGGGCAAAAGAAATGCTGCTTGTTGAGGATGTTGATAACAGAGAGTCGTTATGCAGCTCGTTATCAGCGATGCGTGAGGATTTGCCAAACCCGAAAAGTGTCTTTTCAAGAAGCTGGTGTCAGCGAGTTCTTTTTCCGAGAAGGTGCTGGGTATTTGGTCTGGGCATTAATGTGACTACGCAAGCGCGTAATTTGCGTGAAAGACAATTTGAATTTGTGGAGATGAAGTTATGAAGCGCAGTGAACTGGAATCATTCATAATGGAAACGTATGACGCAGATGAAGGTTATCCGTGGCGCAAGTATCCGAATTATCAAGTGTTTCGCCATTGGAACAATCAGAAATGGTTTGCCCTCATCATGGATATTCCAAAGAACAAGTTGGGATTGCAGGGTGAGGAACTGTTGGATGTAGTCAATTTCAAGTGCGACCCGATTTTGATTGGCTCATTACGGGAGGCCCCCGGTTTCTTTCCGGCGTATCATATGAACAAGAGCAATTGGATTACCGTTGCACTGGACGGCAGCGTTTCGGATGACAAAATCAAAATGCTGCTCGACATGAGTTATCAGGCAACTGCGCCAAAGACGAAAAAAAGAAATGTTGATAACGTCAATTTTTGAAGGAATGTTCCGAAGAAAGGCAGTGTAACAAATTTCAGTTTGTAAGGATTTAATCCGCCTTTGACAGGTATTCTTCAGCAGTATTCTCTTTGCCAACGGCCTTGTGTAACGAATGTGAAGATTTTATTCGTGATGCATCGTTATCATCAAGATGTGATTAATATCTGTGGAGACGGTGGCGCTGACGGTGAAGATGAAAAATTAGCGGCAGGAAAAGGCGTTGGCGTGAGTGTTTTCTGAAAAACTGGCACGGTTTGGACATGTAGTAGTTATTTTTTTCCTGATTTATGGAAATCTATCGGCATGCAATGGTTTATTGAAAAGGAAGGCATGGCCTTGGGAAAGATACATACGTACTATTTATTGCCCCAACTGCGGGCGCCTGCATGTTCATCAGGCGTACTTCTGCCAGTACTGCGGAGGCAAGGTAAGTATTGAGAATGCCAAACGTGAAAAGGATCTGCTTTTCAAGAAACGGGACGATCAGGAAAGGCCGGACTATGATCTTGAAACCACCTCATGTTTTGGTTGCGGCGCTACGATCGTTTTTGAGAAAAGTGAGTCCTTATCCCGTTGCGAATTCTGCGGGAGAAATCTGCTCAGAAAACGCTACGCGATGGACTCCGAGCTTCCGCAGTATGTCATTCCTTTTGGCTTGACGCGTGATGAGGCGGCAGAAAGGCTTTCCCAGTGGTGTGATCAGAACAGCGGTAAGCCCGAAGCAAAGCATTTGAAAACTAAAATATCGGCATTAAGAGGATATTATCTTCCCTATAAAATGGTTCAGGGACCGGTGCATTGTACGGTGAATAAGCGCAGTGGTGCCACCGCATTTAAAGCGTCCGGCTACTTGAAAGGAGAATTTATCAAATTGTCCCAGGCAATTGAATAATCTTGTCCTTGATGCGATGGAACTATTTGATTTGGACAATCTCAAGGAGTGTGAGTTTGCCTATGTGGCAGGTCACAGGGTCAAGGTATCGGATTTGGATGAAGCGGAGGTTTCAGAGAGAATGACCGCGGAAGCTGAGGCGAATTACCGCATACGGATGGAACAACTCTGGGGAACGAAGTCTATTAATTTAAATACAGAGGTTGTGCCGATGATAGAATTTCCGGTTTTGCTCCCCGTATATTACCTAATAAGCGATAATATCGAGGCGGCTGTGAACGGCCAGACCGGCAAAGTAAGCGTACTTGCTGAGAAATACAGTTCCTACCTGTCTGTTCCATGGTGGCTTCAGGGAATCGTGGTTCTTCTTGTCTCTCCGGGGGCGACCTTTAGTGCGATCCTTTTAGGCGGACTTCCGTTGATGGACAGCATTTATCTTACAGGGGTATTAGGTTTTTTCTATTTGCTCGTATTTGCGTGTATGTTTCAGGATGGAGGAAGTACAGCATTCGGCTTCAGCTATTATAAGAAAATTTTCAATTCAGGTGAACAGACCTACCATCGTGAAAATGGAAAGCTGGTTATCAACGATAAGGTTCTGAAACGCAGGATTGAAGAGCCTGTTTTCATGCATCGGATCGATGGGCGGCTGACGCCGGTAAGCTATACAGTTTATTCGGCTCAAAGGACCGTATACATGGCGTTGCTTAGTGTCGTTACCGTTTTCTTCCCTGTTATCGCAACCCTGCTGATCAATGAATTTGATTTTGACAGCCTGGAGCTTAGCGGGTCCGCAGTCTGGTTTTACATTGCCGTGCCTGTTGTGCCGATTGTCCTCGTTAGGTATGGAATTCAGTGGCTTTATGAAAATCCCTGGATTTATATCTTTACGAAAGATGGACGACGGAAACGCTATAGGAAAAAGATTGTTCTTAATAACGCTACCATCATGGAAGCGAGGCGGATTTGCATGACAGTATTGTTTGTGCCGCCGTTCTGCTTGCCGACATGGGTAATGATTGTGATGATCTATTTGGCGGCCTTTGGCTTCGATAGCCTGTTGTAAGTATTTATGGAATTCCCGTACGCTGGACTGGCCTTTCGTTGCAGCAAAATACGTTCGGGGAGATCTTTTAGAAATCCCTTGTAATCTGCGCCGAAATGGCATTGTTTTGTTAACGATATGTTACACATTGGGATAACGCAGGATGTCAAGAGGGAACTTCCTGTGCGGCTGACGCATGAGAAAACTGGTTGTACTTGCGATTGAGTACGGTGAGTTGTTTCGCGAAATCGGTCAGTGAATGAACGCGATAGCAGACATAACAATATTCGTTGTTTTTGCGATGAGCGTGTCCTACATTGTCGTTATGTCGTAGCCTGCAAGGCTTGATTCTCCGGTGGATAATGCCGTAGCGGCGCAGTAGTGCTTCAAAGAGAGAAACGATAGATATGTTGCCGTAATGAGCAAAGGAGACGTCTGCGCTTTTTTCACGGAATATGGGGACTGTTGATGACTGTGTAGTATGTACGACGGTGGCAATACCATTATATATCCCAGTATGGCTACCTTTATCGTTTTTTTTTGCGACACTGTCGTAAGGACTGCGGCGAGCAGACGGTGCGGTACAGATTTCGCTGCAGTCATGGTGCGACTGCAGCGGTTTGCCATTGACACGGCTTTTGCAGTGCTAATGGCGGAGAAAGAGTATTTGCGCGTCCTTATTGTAGATTGTCCGATAGCCCAAGTACAGCGAGCCGAATACGGATAAGCAGACTGTCGTCGCGATTGCAATCATGATTGCAATTTGATACAGAATGGCCGTGGCAGGTATGGCGCCGGCCAGAATCTGACCGGTCATCATTCCCGGCAAGGATACAATTCCCATGCCTACCATGGAGTTCAATGTCGGAAACAGTGCAGTTTCCAATGCTTGAGAAACAAAGGGGCGCAAAATATCGTCCGGCGTACCGCCGAAATTCAGCAATGCTTCTATCTTTTCCCCTTCGGCGTCGATACTTTCACGAAATGTTTTCAAGCCCAGATTCAAACCGGTCATTACATTTCCGAAGATCATGCCGCTGAGCGGGATGACATATTGAGGATTGAAAAAATTTTCCTTAATGACGCAGGTAATGAAAAAGACGATGATGCTTATGCCGGAAATGGACAAGGTCAGCGCGATGTAAAGGCGGAACTTTTTATTCAGCTCGCGGTTTTTTGACAAGACGCGGCGGATGGTGAAGCCGATCATGACGAGTACATACATGACCGTGTACAGCGGTTCGGCGTTGTTGAAAATATAGGTCAGCAACCATCCTGCCAATACCAGTTGGACCGTCATTTGCAGACTGCCCAGGAGCAGCAGGCGGCTCTGACGTATTTTACATTTTTTCATTATCATCAATATAATCAGCAAAAGCAGATATATGAGAAGAAATCGATCTATACTGAGCGGTGTAATTTCTGCCATTATTCTCACCTCAATGTAATCGTATGTTCGGCAAAAGAAGATTGTAAATCCGTGTCGTGACTGATGATCACTAACGTCAGGCGATTCTGTTTGGCAAACCGGACAATATTGTCGAGAACACGGACTGACAGTTCTTTGTCCAACGCGGAAGAAGGTTCATCCAAAAGCAGTACTTCCGGGCGCAGGCTGAGGGCGATGCTCAAAAAGACTCGCTGTCGTTCGCCGCCTGACAGTGTCCGGCACTCCGTTTTCCATGCTGCCGGCATACAGCAGACAGACAGATAGTCGCGCAGGCTTTCTTTGTCGGGACAGGCCCGTTCCTGGATAGTGTGGTAAGATAGGAAGTTTTGATAAATAGTTCCGGGAAATAAGTAGGGAGTCTGTTTGACTAGCAAAACGGCTCTTCGCAAAGTAATTTTATTGATAAGGGAAATATCGGTTCCCTTATATCGTATACAGCCTGTCAGCGGGGAAAGTGTGGCATTAAACAGCTTCAGCAACGTGCTTTTTCCACAGCCGCTGGGGCCGCTGATGAAGGTGACGGCGTTTTTTTCAATAGCCATGTCCGGGTAATGCAGCATTTTTTGAAAAGAGAGCGCTTCTGTGCTAATAATCGGGTGCATCATGGGGCCTCCTTGACGCTATTTTTTATCTATGGTATCTTAGTAATAACTTAATAACGAAACTAGATATCTAAAATCGTTATCGAATTTCGATATTAATATAACACAGGAGGAATCAACGTGCAAGATGCGATCTTACGAAAACTCTTTTTAGGCTTTATACAAATTCATATTCTTCACCATGCAAAGAAGGATCCTGTTTATGGGTCATGGATGATCACCGAATTGCGGCAGCATGGTTATGAAATAAGTGCCGGCACGTTATACCCCATTCTTCACAATTTGGAAAAGGCCGGTTTGGTGACGGTAGCGGAGCGTGTAGTGGAAGGGAAGGTCCGTAAATATTATTCCGTTACGCCGCAGGGCGACGCCGTATTGACGCAGGCCAAGGAAAAGATCAGGGAGCTGACTGATGAACTGTAACGCGGCGCCATTGGCATTGACCGTAAAAAGTGTGATAGAATAACGTATTCATTATAATAGCTTACAATTGGACGGTGGTCAGTTTATGGAATGTGATGTTGAAAAGGAAACGGTCGTAACCGGTGATGAGCTGCTGTATGGCATTGAGTCCAGGCCTCCCGTCAGGATGGCCTTGATCTTGGCCTTGCAACACATTTTGGCAGCTTTTGCCGGAATCATCGCCGTGCCGCTTGTCGTCTGCTCGGCTTTGGGCATGTCTGTTGAGCAGACGTCGCTGATGGTTAGCGCCACTATTTTTGTTTCAGGGATTACGACGGTTCTTCAATCTCGCGGTTTCGGTCCAGTCGGATCCCGTGTGTCCGGCATGATGGGGACTGATTTTACCTTTGTCAATCCGTCTATCAGCGTCGGCGCTCAGTTCGGCGTGGCCGGGATCGTGGCGGCGACGATGACCGGTTCTCTGGTGGAAATCGTACTGAGCCGTTTTATCAGGCCGCTGATGAAATTTTTTCCGCCGCTGATTACCGGTACCGTTGTCAGTTTGATCGGGATTACTCTTTTGCCGGTCAGCATCTATTGGGCTGCCGGCGGCGTGGGCGCCAAGGATTATGGTTCCCTTGAAAATCTTGCCGTATCCTTTTCCATCATGCTGCTGACGCTCTTGTTGAATCATTACGGCAAGGGCATAAGCAGTACGGCGGCCGTGTTTATCGGTATGGTCGCAGGGTATATTCTTTGCATACCCTTGGGGATGGTGGATCTGACACCGGTGGCGACGGCAGAATGGCTGGCTGTTCCCAATATATTTCGCTACGGATTCGTTTTCGATCTGGCCTCTACCTTGGCGTTTGTTCCGGCTTATCTGGTTTCCACAATCGGCACCGTAGGGATCATGATTGCCATCGGAGAATCGTCTCGCGAAAAATTGTCGAGTGACAGGGTGGCTTCCGGGGTTCTTTGTGACGGTGTAGGATCCTTGCTCGCCGGACTTTTCGGCGCCGGACCGAATACGGCTTTTTCACAAAATGTCGGCCTGATCGCACTGACAAAGGTTGCCAGCCGCAGAGTTATGGTGCTGGCAGGCGCGATTCTCACGATATTGGGGATTTTTCCGAAACTCAGCGCCCTGATTGCCGTGATGCCGTCGGCCGTCCTGGGCGGCGCAGGTGTGATTATGTTCGGCCTTGTAGCGGCCCAGGGGATCAAAACGCTGGCGAGTATTCATTTAGGTGATCGGGAGCTCCTGATTATTTCCGTTTCTTTTGCCCTCGGCATCGGAGTAACTGTAAAGCCGGAAATACTTCGGAATCTTCCGGGCATGCTGCAAATGATCTTTTCCTCCGGGATTTCTACGGGGACCTTGACGGCGTTACTCCTTAATATCGTTTTGGCGGCGCCTGAAAAAATGTCGGAGAAGCGTCTGGATGATGCAGCCGGGACAGGAGAAGCAGGTTGTCAATAAGCCGGTCTCAGTTGTTTTTGCAGCAAGACAGTTTTCGGACGTGAGACTGTCTTTTTTTGCAAAAAAAGACAACGATTCACAGCGTGTAGTATATTATTGATTCAATTTTTCATATGTGAAAACGTACGGGGTAGCAGAAGGAGAGGGTGTTATCATGGTGTTTTTGGAATATCCGCGGTGCGCGACTTGCAGAAAAGCGAAAAAGTGGTTGGATGCACGGCAAAAGGTATATACGGACCGGCATATTGTTCAGGAGAACCCGACCGTTGAAGAGTTGAAGGAATGGCAGCAAAAGAGTGGGCTGCCGTTAAAAAAATTTTTCAATACGAGCGGCCAGTTGTATAAACAAATGAACTTAAAAGAAAAACTGGCCGGAATGAATGAAGACGAACAACTCGAGTTACTGGCTTCGAACGGCATGCTCGTGAAGCGGCCCCTGGTTTTGTATGGAAATATTGTTCTTACGGGATTCAAGGAAGAGGAGTGGGAAGAAAAACTGAAATAAGGGGAAGCACAGACTGTATGCGCCGTACATGGCTGCAATGCAGCCGTTAAAAAGGAGAATGCGGATTGACGGCGCAGTGCTCAATCGACGGCATTTTCCGCGCATGTTGTGGACCTGTGGCGCAATTGGCAACAGTTTCCCCGTTTCGTTTTTGTTGCGTTGTATGGAGTGCCTGTTTATAAAGCAGGCCGGCAGCGGTTATTGTATATACTGTGAGCGATGATATGCAACCAAAATGTTTTGTCAATTTGAGGTAAATATACTTGCGTTATTTTCCGTAGTACTATATAATAATAACAGAAAACAATTATTAATTAGTTTTAATTACGTAGCGTATACGACAATTGTCGTACACCATATATCTTTTGGAGGTGCTATCATGGACGAATTAAAATTCTATGTATGTAAAAAATGTGGAAATATCGTAGTAACCGTACAAGGCGACAGCAGAACGCTTTCCTGTTGCGGTGATCCGATGGTGGAATTGGTTGCCGGTTCGACTGATGCGGCACAGGAAAAACACGTTCCTGACGTAAAAGTGGAAGGCGGCAGAGTGAATGTTACTGTCGGTTCCGTAGAACATCCGATGACTGACGAACATTACATCCAATGGATTGCTTTATCTAGCGGACACAGAATGGAAATTCACAAATTGTTCCCCGGTCAGGCTCCGGAAACGACATTTGAAGGTGCTGAATCCGGTATCGTTTATGCCTATTGCAATTTGCACGGCCTGTGGAGCAAAAAATTCGGCAAAGAAGAATTCAAAGCCGATATCAGCGGCTGTTCTCCGGAATTTGGCGGCTGTAAGATTTAATCGGGCGAAAAGTTCTTCTCCATCAGCCTGATGGAGCAAGCGGCATTTCCGTACTTTACGCATGAGTACGGAAGTGCTGCTTTTTTTGTGCGGGAGTATAGATGTCATGAGCTCTGGACACATACGCGTTAAGCGGAGATTTTCGGCCGGCCGGCTTTCGACAATTTTGCAGAATCGATTTTTGCCTGCCGCCGATGAGAACGATAAAAAGAAAATAAGGATCAACTTCGCCTTGTCAGGCAGACCGCCTTTTGCTATACTATCGAATGCGATTGCGCGATATATGTAAGAGGGGGAATGATGATGGCGATCACAGAAGGACAAGGACACAAGGCAAAACGCGTTGTCGTTCTGATTGCAGCTGCTTGTCTCGTGGCGGTTTACGTGCGAATTTTGGTATGATTATTACGGCGTTGTCCTCGTTTACGGCAATTCATTATGCCGATGTCAGTTTCGTCATGGGGGTTACGCAGTTGCTTTACGGTATAACGCAGCCGCTTTGGGGAGCTTTGGCCTTAAAGAGATCGAACACCCTCGTTTTGTGTATTGGTACCGTTTTGTTTTTGGCCGGGCTCATATTTACCCCTTTTTGTCGTAGTGTGCTGACCTTGTTTCTGACTTTCGGAATTGCCTTGGGGGCCGGTAGCGGTGCGCTTTGTTTCGGCATTCTCATGGGGACGATCTCGCCGATTATCGGTAAAGAAAAAGCCTCGGCAGCGTCAGGTATATTGAATGCTTCCAGCGGTATCGGCAGTGCGGTTTTATCGCCTGTACTCCAATTGCTGAACAGTCAGATCGGTGTAGCCGGCTCATTGTGGGTATTAGCGATTCCGACCCTTTTGATTTTCCCCATTATTTTCTGGATTCGTATGATGCAGGGGAACACTGTTGTCGATGGAGCGGATTCGGCAGCGGCGTCAGGCGCTGAGCAGTCGTCGCTGCGTCTCTTGCGCACGGCCTTGCGCGAAGCCGATTTTCGGCGCTTAATGCTTGGGTTCAGTACGTGCGGTTTTCATATGATCATCATTCAGACACATCTTGTAACGCAATTCGTTTCATACGGTATAACGGCAGGCGTCGTCGCCGGTATTTATACGTTTTTCGGCGTGGCTACGATGGCGGGATCGGTATTATCCGGCTTCTTATGCAGCAAATTTTCACTGAAGAACGTCTTGGGAACGGAGTACGCAGTTCGCGCCGTGATCGTTGCCCTGTTTATGTTCGCTATGCTGAAAAATCTTACGACAGCCATCATCTTTGCATTGATACTGGGGCTTACCGGCGATGCGACGGTTACGCCGACGTCGGAAATCGTGTCGCGACGGTTTGGGGCAAAGACGATCGGGTTTCTCTTCGGCATGACGTTCGTCTGTCATCAGATCGGCGCTTTCATCAGCTCTTGGCTGGGCGGCGTTCTAATTGAACAGACAGGGAGTTATACGCTGATTTGGAGTTTGGATATTTTGTTATGTGCAATGGCGGCTTTGACGAGTTATCGAATTAAACGGCATGAAGGAGAATGAGTCGCTGCTCAGATCATGTGATGCCGGTTTTGCGAGAAAAAGAGGGACTGTCCACGGGCGGTCTCTTTTTTTGTCGGATAGTAGCGGCCGTCAAAAGGGATGGTTGCAGTTTGTCGACAAAAAACGGGATGAGTGGAGAAGAGGCTTTCGACAAAAGGACAAAGTAAGGGAAAATAAAAGTTTGACTTTTTGACTAAATCTATTGACAAACAATTCCGATCATGTTATCTTTTATATAGTCCTTAGCACTCTGCAAGAAGAGTGCTAATAGAGGAAAGAAAACAGAGGTGGTACGATGGAACTGAATAACAGAAAACAAAAAATATTGCAGGCTATTATTCAGGATTACATCACCTCTGCCGAGCCCATCGGGTCTCGGACGATTGCCAGGAAGTATGATTTGGGTGTCGGCGCCGCGACGATACGGAATGAAATGTTTGACCTGGAGATGATGGGGTACCTGGAAAAGCCGCATACGTCGGCAGGACGGATTCCGTCGATCAAAGGCTATCGTTTTTATGTTGACTGTCTTTTGGAACCGGCGCAGCTTTCCAAAGAGGAGAAAGAGTTTGTCCGTTCATGGTTTATCGGCAAGATGGATGATGTCGATCAGATATTTCAGTCAACGGCCAAATTGTTATCGACAATTACCCATAATGTGTCTCTCGTCATGGCTTCACAGCAGCCGACGTCATTGTTGGAGTACATTCGGTTTTTGCCTCTCAACAACCGGCGCGTGATTATGCTTGTCGTCACCGACTCGGGTCAGGTCGAAAGCTGTACGTACCTGAAGCCTGACGGGGTAGATATTGACGAGTTGAATGTTATCGCCGAAAAGCTGACGCATTATTTGTCGGGGACGCCGCTCGCTGCTATCGATATGGAGTTGTTGAATACGTTTCACGGCAATATCGTTGATGATGTCGAATTGTATCGCATGGCCTTTCAAGCCGTGCATAAGTCGTTGCGCCGTCACCAGCTTTATAAAGGCGGTACGATCGAGCTTTTGAATAAGCCCGAGTTTCAGGATGTGGATAAGGCCAAGTCCATTTTCAGCATGTTGGAAGAGCGGGACGCCGTCATTGATCTGCTGTATGATGAGAATAGTACGGGCCAGTCCGTTACTGTACGGATTGGCGAAGAAACACGACTGGCCCCGATCAGCGATTGCAGCATTATCGAGGCAACATTTAAAGCCAATGATATGGTTCTCGGCAAGGTTGCCGTTTTAGGACCGACGCGGATGGAATACGCAAAAATCATCGGCTTGCTTGATTTTATGAAAGAACATGTAACAAGTATTTTGGAGCATTATCATAAAGAGAGGTAGGAGGTCGCCGCAGGTATGAATGAAGAAGAAACGAAAGTGAACCAGGAAACGAGCGAGACGGAAGCAGTGAAGGAGGATGTGGTCAATACGGCTGATGAAGCGACGGCAGCGGAAACGGAAGTTGCCGAAGCGGAGGCCGAACAAGGTCGGGACGACAGCGCTTTGCAGGAAGCGCAGGATCGGTATCTTCGCCTTCAGGCGGATTTTGCCAACTTTAAAAAGCGTTCTGCCAATGAGCGATTGCAGCTGACGGAACTGGTCAAAAGTGAAGTGTTGCTGTCAATCCTGCCGGTTCTCGATAATTTCGAGCGGGCCTTGCAGACGCCGCAAGATGAACTGACTGAGGAGATGAAGTCATTCGTCGCAGGTTATGATATGATTTACAAACAGTTGGTTGAAGTACTTGCTAAGGAAGGCGTCACAAAGATGGAAGCCCTCGGCAAGCCTTTTGATCCGTTGTATCATCAGGCCGTCATGCGTATAGCCCATGAAGAGTATGCCGATGATACGGTGGCGGAAGTATTGCAGAACGGATACCTGATCGGCGAAAAGACGTTGCGTCCGGCAATGGTAAAAGTAGTGTTTAACGGTTAATTTCGGAACCGAAGGATAAGAGGAGGAATTTACAATGGCAAAGGTAATTGGGATTGATTTGGGTACGACGAATTCGGTAGTTGCTGTTATGGAAGGCGGCGAACCGACGGTTATTACCAATACGGAAGGATCGCGCCTGACACCGTCTGTCGTCGGCTTTTCAAAGACCGGTGAACGGTTGGTCGGCCAGTTGGCGAAACGGCAGGCGGTTTCCAATCCGGAAAATACAATCGCGTCCATCAAGCGCCATATGGGTGAAAGCTATACGGTAGAAGCGAACGGCAAGAAGTACACACCGCAGGAAATTTCGGCCATGGTACTGCAAAAACTGAAAGAAGATGCGGAATCTTATTTGGGAGAAAAGGTGACGCAAGCGGTTATTACCGTGCCGGCATATTTCTCCGACAGTCAGCGTCAGGCCACAAAGGATGCCGGTAAAATTGCCGGTCTTGATGTACTGCGCATCGTCAACGAACCGACGGCCGCCGCATTGGCTTACGGTCTCGATAAGGGCGGCGACGGCAAGATTCTTGTATTTGACTTGGGCGGCGGTACTTTCGACGTATCGATCCTCGAATTGGGTGACGGCGTCTTTGAAGTTAAGGCTACGAACGGCAATACCCGCCTTGGCGGCGATGATTTTGACGCTGCTGTGATGAACTGGATGGTCAGTGAATTTAAGAGTCAGACGGGCATTGATCTGTCGCAGGACAAGATGGCCGACCAGCGTCTGAAGGAAGCTGCCGAAAAGGCCAAAATCGAATTGTCCACCGTCCTTTCGACCAATATCAATCTGCCTTTCATTACAGCAGATGCTTCAGGGCCGAAGCATTTGGATCTGAATTTGACGCGCGCTAAATTTAACGAATTGACGGCCGATCTGGTGCATGCCACGATGGAACCGACTCGCAAGGCAATTGCCGATTCCGGCCTTTCCATCGATGAAATCGATAAGGTCATTCTCGTCGGCGGTTCCAGCCGTATTCCTGCTGTACAGGAAGCTATCAAATCGATTCTCGGCAAAGAACCGAATAAGGGCGTTAATCCGGACGAATGCGTCGCCGTCGGCGCCGCCATTCAGGCCGGCGTTCTCGTCGGCGATGTCAAAGATGTTCTGCTTCTCGACGTTACCCCGTTGTCTCTCGGTATCGAAACGTTGGGTGGCGTATTTACAAAAATTATTGAACGGAACACGACGATTCCGACATCGGGCAGCCAGGTCTTCTCGACGGCGGCCGACAATCAGCCGTCTGTTGACGTCCACGTCCTGCAGGGTGAACGTGAAATGGCCAGTGATAACAAGACCTTGGGACGTTTCGAGCTTTCCGGTATCCCGGCGGCGCCTCGCGGTATTCCCCGTATTGAAGTAACCTTCAATATCGATGCCAACGGTATTGTCAACGTTTCCGCCAAAGACCTCGGCACGGGCAAGGAACAGAAGATTACCATCACTTCTTCTTCGGGCTTGGATCAGAGTGAAATCGACCGTATGGTCAAGGAAGCCGCAGCTCATGAAGCGGAAGACAAGAAGCGGAAAGAAGGCATTGAAGCTAAGAATAACGCCGACTCTCTGATCTATCAGGCGGAAAAGACGATCAAGGATTTCGGCGATAAAGCCGATCAAGGTAAGGTTTCTGAAATAAAGGATAAGATTGCCGCCTTGAAGGAAGCTGTAAAAGCCGATGATGTCGATAAAATTAAAGCGGCCTCCGAAGCCTTGACGAAACCTCTCTACGACCTGACCAGTGAAATGTATAAACAATCTGAAGGCGCGCAGCAGCAAGCACAGCAGGCGCAACAGGCGGCCGGCAATGCCGCCGACGAACAGCAGACGCAGCAAGGCGGCGAAAAAGTAGTTGATGCCGATTATAAAGTCGTCGACGATGATCAGAAATAATAATGATGTAAGAGGGGTTGTCCAATGAGCAAAAGAGATTATTATGAAGTTCTCGGCGTACCGAAAGATGCCAGCGATGCCGATATCAAAAAGGCTTTCCGAAAGTTGGCCATCAAATATCATCCTGATAAGAACCGGGACGACCCTAAAGCGGCGGAAGAAAAATTTAAAGAAGTCAATGAGGCTTACAGTGTGTTGTCCGATCAGGAAAAGCGGGCCCAATACGATCAATTCGGTATGGACGCTTTTCAAAACGGCGCTGCCGGCGGCTTCGGGCAAGGCGGTTTTGGCGGGTTCGGGCAAGGCGGCTTCGGCGGCTTCAGTCAAGGCGACTTCGGCGGCTTCGGCGATATTTTCGATTCTTTCTTTGGCGGTCAGGGGCGGCGGCAATCCAATGGCCCGCAGCGAGGCGCCGATCTGCGCTTTGACGTAGATATATCGTTCCGTCAGGCGGCTTTCGGTACGGAGATGGAGATCCAAGTTCCGAAAGAGGATACGTGTGATCATTGTCACGGCAGCGGCGCCGAACCGGGAAGCAAGGTGGAAACCTGCCCCGTCTGCCATGGCACGGGCCAGGAACGGGTCGTACAGAATACGCCGTTCGGCCAGATGGTCAATGTCCGTACGTGTTCTCACTGTGGCGGCAGCGGTAAAATCATTCATGACAAGTGCAAAATGTGCCACGGCACGGGAACAGTCAAGATTCGCAAGAAATTGAAGATCAAGATCCCTGCCGGCGTTGATGACGGAGCCCGTCTTCGCGTTGCCGGCGAAGGGGAGCCGGGGACGCGCGGCGGCAGTCATGGTGATTTGTATGTATATATTTTTGTCCGCAAAGATGCAGCTTTCGTGCGGCGCGGCAATGATGTGCTGTCCGAAGAAACGGTTACCTTTGCACAAGCCGCGTTGGGGACGACGATCCGTGTCGATACCATTGACGGCAAGATCGATTTGAAAATTCCTGCAGGTACGCAGACCGGTACGCTTTTCCGAATCAAAGGGCATGGCGTCCCGTACCTAGGTGTAAAGGAACGGCGCGGCGATCACCATGTTCGCATTACGGTAGAAACGCCGAAGCGGCTTAATGACAGGCAACGCGAGCTCTTGAAGCAGTTTGCCGCCGCTTGCGGAGAAACGTGGCTGGATAATGGAGATAAGCCGAAACGAAGCAGTAAGAACGATGCGAAGGACGAAAGGAAAGAAAAAAAGGAAAGCTTCTGGGATAAGTTGAAGAAAGCCATCCGTACGTGGATGGGCCGTCCGAAAATAGTTCCTGGAATGTAATATACATGGTATACTGATGCTGCAGGCCGACAGGTTCTGCAGCATCTTTTACTGCAAGGAGAATTTTCTATGAAGTGGAATGAAATACATCTCATAGCCGACAGACGGGCAGCGGATCTCATTGCCGTGGTCTTGGACGAATGTGGCGGCAGCGGCTGCGTTTTTGACGAAGACGGGCGGGTATCTCCGACTGTCGGGATAACGGTATATTTTGCTGATGGCGATGTGGCGGCACTGCAGCAGTTGCGGCAGCGTTTGCATGGGATTGAGGCGATTAATCCGCACTGGCATCGTTTTCAACTTACGGCGCAGATTGTCGACGACAAAGACTGGTTGTATCGTTGGCAAGCGTATTTTGAGGCAACGCAGATATCCGATCATTTCTGGTGCGTGCCCGCCTGGGAATCCGTCAACCTGCCTGCAGGAGAAGAGGCGATATGCATTGATCCCGGCTTGGCTTTCGGCAGCGGGCTTCATGCTACGACGGCGCTTTGCGTACGATTTCTTGAAGAGGTAGTCAACGGTGGCGACCTGGTCTTTGACATCGGAACAGGTACCGGTATTTTGGCTATCGCCGCCGCCAAATTGGGCGCCGCTCATGTAGCTGCAATTGATCTTGACGAACAGGCTGTGGCGCAGGCTGTCGTCAATATCGGGTTAAACGACGTTTCGCCCGTTGCGGAAGCGTCAACCGGCGATTTACTGTCGACTATCCCGGCTGACGGCATGAAGGCTGACGTCATTGTCGCCAATTTGGTGACCGATGCCGTTTTGCGTCTTCTGCCGACTGTCGGCGTCTATATGAAAGACGGTGCTTATCTGATTGTCAGCGGCATTATCGATGAGCGTATTGACGAGGTGAAGGCTGCGGCTGCGACTGCATTCCTGGCGTGGTGCCGTGCAGAATTGAGCGACGGCTGGTATGCCGTCTTATTGAGGAGAAGGAAATGAGACGTATATTTATCAATCATCCGATTACCGATACATTTTCCTTGTCGGCAGAAGATACGCACCATGCGATGACCGTGTTGCGTCATGAACTCGGCGATATTCTTGAAGTGGCCGACAGTACCGGCGCCGTGTTCGCCTGCGTTATTGCCGCTTGGGACGGGAGCGTTGCGCAAATGAAGATGCAGAAACAGATTGCAGCCCCCAGACGGCAGGACGGAAAGATTATCGTTGCTGCCGCCATTTTAAAAAATGATAAATTCGACTGGCTGGTACAAAAAGCATCGGAACTGGGTGCAGATACGGTGATTCCTGTACAAATGGAGCATTGTGTAGTAAAATTAAGCGAAAACCGCCGGCACGACCGTGTCGTGAGGTGGCAGCGCATCGCCTTAGAAGGGGCAAAACAGTGCGGCAGAACGGATGTGCCCGTTGTCGGCTCGGTGTTGACGTTGCAGGAGTTGGTAAGACAGTACGGCGCGGCTTCTTTTGTTGTGCCGTATGAAAAAGAAGTCCTGCCTTTTAAAACGGTCTGCAATCTTGTCAAAACCGGTGATGTCGTCATTTGTATCGGACCGGAAGGCGGCTTTTCGCCATCTGAAATTTCCTTGCTCCATACAGCGCCGCATTGCTATACCGTTTCTTTAGGGCCGCGGATATTGCGGGCGGAAACAGCGGCGCTGACAGCGGTTTCCATTATTATGTATGAAAGAGGATTTACGTAAAATGCCATCAATTGCCTTTGCTACTTTGGGGTGCAGAGTAAATCAATATGATACGGACAGCATGAGAGGATTGTTTCTTTCGAAGGGATTTCAGGAAGCGGCGTTTCATGATGTTGCCGATGTATATGTTATCAACACTTGTTCCGTCACGCAGATGGGAGAAAAAAAATCGCGGCAAATGATTCGTCGCGCCAAAAAGCTCAATCGGGCGGCGCTTATCGTTGTGACCGGCTGTTATGCTCAGCTGAGCCCCGACGTGTTGGCGGCAATGCCTGACGTTGACGCCGTTGTCGGTACCAATGAAAAGAAAGAGATCGTTCGCATCGTCGATTCTCTGTTGGAGCGGCGTTCAGGAGCTGCTGTAAGGGCAGTTCACAATATTATGGGGGCGGCAGGACGTGACGTTTTCGAAGAAATTCCTTTATATCCGTCGGCAGTAGCGCATACGCGGGCTGATTTGAAGATACAGGAAGGATGTAATAATTTCTGTACCTACTGCATTATTCCGTACACGCGGGGAAGCTTGAAATCGCGTCAGCCTGATGCGGTTATTGCCGAAGCCAAACGATTGACGGCGTTCGGGTTTAGGGAATTGGTCTTGACCGGGATCCACCTCGGCGCTTACGGTATCGATTTGCCGGCGCGGCCGACGCTGGCGCTCATCTTGCGGCGGCTCTTGGAAGAAACGGATGTTGCCAGGATACGCATGGGATCGATCGAGTCTGTGGAAATCCGTGACGACCTGATCGACGTGATGAACTCGTCCGAGCGTATTTGTCCTCATCTTCATTTGCCCCTTCAGTCGGGATCGAATACGATTTTGCGGGCCATGGGCCGTCACTACACAAAAAACGGATATATTGCGCTTATCGAAGGGCTGCAAGATCGGATCGGCGGACTGACCGTTTCAACAGATCTGATTCTCGGATTTCCCGGCGAAACGGAGGCGCTTTTTGCCGAGACGTTGGAAACATTGGGGCGTTTGCATTTTTCCCATATTCATGCGTTTCCGTATTCGCAGCGGCAGGGAACGCCGGCGGCGGATATGCCGAATCAGGTGGAAAATGCCGTGAAAAAAAGGCGCGTTGAGATCGTAAACGCATTGTCGCGGCGCCAAAAAGCGGCATTGTTACAGAAGCTGGTCGGCCGGGAGGTACAGGTGCTGATCGAAAAGCAGTCAGGGAATTGGGGAGAAGGGTTTTCCGAGCAGTATGAGCGTGTGCAACTGACGAATTTACGTACCGATGTGCAGGGGACGGTCGTGCCCGTAATTCTTACGGGCGTGGAAAAGGATATATTATCAGGCATTATAAAGGAGGAAAGATAGTTATGGAAGATTGTTTGTTCTGTAAAATCAGTAAAGGGGAAATTCCCAGCACGAAAGTTTATGAAGACGATGATTTCTTTGCTTTCAAGGATATTGCCCCGGTGGCGCCGGTACATGTCCTCGTTATTCCCAAAAAGCATGTGCAAAGTATAGCGGCGTTGACGGAAGCGGATGCCGCTGTTGCGGGAAAAATGCTTTTCGCTATTCAAAAAGTCGCATCCTTGCTAGGATTGGCAGAAGACGGCTACCGCGTCATTTTCAATACCGGTGAAAAGGCCGGGCAAACAGTCCGGCATCTTCATGCCCATATCCTGGGCGGCAAAGAAATGGCGTGGCCAGGCGTATAACGATGGAAAATGACAGACGAGAGGAGACGGTGAAAGGGCATCCGAAGGGGAAGAAAATCTCTTTTTTTATTACGACAGGAACGTTGATTCGGATCGTCTCCATCATCTTGCTGATTCTCCTTATATATTTCATGATCCATAAACTGTAAAATAAATGTCTCTCGCCGGCGTGAGAGACATTTATTTTGCGTTACCAAGGGGATTGGGAAGGCGGCGCGAACTGTTTCGATATGGAGTTTACAACTTGCGGAAAAACGCCTATGATAAACGATAATGGGGTTACAGGTGAATGCTAAGGATGAGGGGATGTACAAATGGTCTTTTTCTATATTCTTGAATATACGATGTTACCGTTGTTTCTGTTGGTTTTAATCGGTTTTTTAGTGGATAGAAAGTACCATATTGCCGTCAAATCCATATCTAAGCTGCTCTTTTATCTGATCATTCCATGTTTCGTTTTTACGAATATATATAAAACCGATTTTCCCACGACGAGTCCGCGGATCATTGGCTGCGTTTTTCTCCTGTTGCTGTTATCGCTGTTCATTGCCGACGGCGTCAGCAAATGGCGCCATTATGATGAAGGGATGCTGCAATCGTGCCGCAACGCATTCATGTTTAACAATACGGGCAATCTGGGCGTGGCGCTGATCGTTCTGGTTTTTTCTCACGAACCCTTTGTTGTCAACGGCGATACGCCCTATTTGTCTGAAGCGCTTGTCATTTGGATCATCATCTTCGTCATCCAAAGCGTGGGATTGAATACGTTGGGACTGTATCAGGCCGGACGCGGACGGCTTTCCGCCAGAGATGCATTGCGAGCAACGTTACGACTACCGATGCTTTATGTCTTTGCCGCAGCCGTTTTTTGTCGACTGTTCAATATTCCGGCAGACCGCTTTTCTTTCTGGCCGATTATGCAGATGGCCGGCGGTGCGATTACGCCTGTTGCCATGTTCGCCGTTGGCGTACAGATTTCACAGACAAAAATAAAATGGCTTGATCCCGATGTTTGGATCGTAAGTTTGTTGAAATTTTTCCTGGTGCCTCTTGTCGGACTCGGCATCATTTTTGGGGCCAATTGGCTGCTGCCGGGAACCTTTACTGCCGTCGGCGCTCTCGTTTTTCTGATTTACTGCGCCGTTCCGACGGCCGTTAATACGGCAATGTATGCGATGGAATTTGATAATTATCCTGATTATGCTACGCAAGTCGTCATGAATACAACGGCTATGAGCGCATTTTCTCTGACCTTGGTTATTTTTATCGGCCATCTCATTTTTGTTTGAACAGTTCTTTCTTTGCAGGAAAGGGATTCTCTTCGCAAGAAGACAGCCTTGTGGAGCGCGAAGAATTTCGCAGCTATTCGTAACTATAGGAGGGTATGATGAGGAAAAAAGGGTACGAATTATTGAATGATCCCTTTTTAAATAAGGGAACGGCTTTTACGGAAGAAGAACGACATGCGTACGGGCTTGTCGGCATTTTGCCGCCGACGGTCCAGACTTTGGCCGAACAAGAAAAGCAGGCTTATGATAATGTCCTGATGAAACCCGATAGGAGTGAAAAGAGACATTATCTGATGAATCTATTCAGTCGTAACAGGACGCTGTTCTATGCCCTGTTCAGCCATCATCTGGAAGAGTTCCTGCCGATCGTTTATGATCCGGGCATTGCCGAAAGCATTCGCAACTACAGCGAATTTTTTATTACACCGCAGAATGCGGCTTATTTGACGATCAAGCATCCTGAACAAATTGAAGAAGCGTTGTGTAATGCGGCTGACGGCAGAGTTATCGACTTGATTGTCGTTACCGACGCGGAAGCGATTCTCGGCATTGGCGACTGGGGGACAAACGGTGTCAGCATTTCTACCGGCAAACTCATGGTTTATACGGCCGCTGCCGGACTTGATCCTTCTCGGGTCCTTCCGGTCGTTATCGATGCCGGGACGAATCGGCAAAGTCTGATCGATAATCCGCTTTACCTGGGGCTGCACGAACGTCGCGTGAAAGGAGCGGCCTATGATGCGTTTATCCACACCTTCGTTGAAACGGCGGAACGAATCTTCCCGCATCTCTATCTTCATTTCGAAGATTTCGGCAGAGATCATGCCGCCAAGATCCTTTATCAGTACAAAGGACGATATGCCGTTTTTAATGATGATATCGAAGGTACCGGGATCGTCACTTTAGCCGGTATTTTGGGCGCACTCCGTGTTTCCCGGCAAACGCTGGCGGCCCAACGGTATTTGTGTTTCGGCGCCGGTACGGCTGGCTGCGGCATTGTCAAGCGTATTTGCCAGGAAATGTGTGCGCAGGGACTTGGTGAAGAGGAAGCAAAAAAGCGCTTCTATCTCGTTGACCGGCAGGGGCTTTTATTTGAAGATATGGCTGACTTGACGCCGGAACAACGGCTTTTTGCAAGGCGGCGTGATGAATTTCTCCATTCCGATGAGATAACGGATCTGGCTGCGGCAGTGCGAGCTGTTCAGCCGACGATTCTGGTCGGTACTTCGACACAAGGCGGCGCCTTTACGGAAGGTATTGTCAGAGAAATGGCTTCTTATGCGGAACGGCCTATTATCTTCCCTCTGAGCAATCCGACGGAGCTGGCTGAAGCCAAGGCTGCCGATCTGCTTGCCTGGACGCAGGGGAGGGCGTTGGTTGCCACCGGCGTGCCGACGCCGCCGGTCCGTTATCAAGGAATAACGTATACAATTGGACAGGCGAATAATGCCCTAATTTATCCCGGGCTCGGGCTTGGTGTTATTGCCGCGCGAGCGCGGCTGCTGACGGACCGGATGATCTCCGCCGCGGCTCATTCTCTGGGCGGTATCGTCGATCCGGCAGCCGCAGGGGCTGCTGTGTTGCCGCCTGTGTCCAAGTTGCACTCGTTTTCTGAAACGATTGCGCGCAATGTTGTGGCCGCAGCAGGTGAGGAAGGGGTCAATACCGTCGATGTGACGGATCCCGACGATTGCATTGGCAAGGTGAAATGGCTTCCGACGTATAAAGAGATGACGAAATAACGTGTGCCGTGAGCGTGGGGCCCGTCATCACGGCTCCCGGTGATGGATAGGGACGATGCCTGTTGTATCGTCGAAGTGCACCATGCTTTTCCTGTATGCGTTTACATCTGCTGCTAAGTATTGGCTGGATTCGAAATTATATGCCATAATGAACGGCATGTAGTAAGGATTATCATACTTGAAAGGCACGGGATGGGAGAAATGAAATGTACCGGATTAAACGTCGACATGAGGAACTACACGACAGATGAAAAAGAAGAACGGAAACGAGAGGAACAGCAGTTGTTTTCTCTGAATCATATGATGCCCTTAACGGCTGCGTATGACGAGTTGCTGCAGCAATTGTTTGGGAACAGATTGGGCGAGGGAAGTCGTCTTGTCGCTCCTCTGCATGGCACGGCATTGCACAAGATGCGTATTGGAAAGGGCGTGTATATCAACAGTAATCTCCTGGCCATGGCAAGAGGCGGAATCACGATTGAAGACGATGTCCTGATTGCTGCAAACGTTCAGTTGCTTTCCAATAATCATGATGCATATGAACGTCAAGTGTTGGTTTGTAAACCGATCGTAATCAGAGAAGGCGCCTGGATCGGGGCAGGTGCCACCATTTTGCCGGGCACATGTGTCGGCCGGCATGCAGTCATTGGTGCTGCTTCCGTAGTTACTGCCGATATTCCCGATTACGCTGTTGCTGTAGGGAATCCGGCGACGGTTATCCGATTTTTAGACTCCCGTAAATTTTAAGGAGAATAAAAAACCGACTCGAGTGGTTGAGTCGGTTTTTTTGTAGTCGCTTACGTCTTCTTAAAAAGCGACGGTTAGTGCTGTCGTTTTTCCTCGCGTTTGGGTTGTGCGCTCTTATGTCATGCCCGTTGCCGGGAAAATGCGAAATGCAGAGAAAATTTTCCCGGCAACGTTGGACAAGGCGAAGTAGGTGTGATACGGTATATCATAAGAGAGAACAGTTGATAAAGGACGTGTTCAGATATGGAGGGGACTAATGGAGCTTCGTGTATTGCAGTATTTTCTGACCGTAGCCAGAGAAGAAACGATTACTAAAGCCGCCGATGCTTTACATATTACACAGCCGACGTTGTCCAGACAATTGAGTCAGTTGGAAGAAGAGTTGGGCGTTGTTTTGTTCAGCCGCGGCAAACGCAAAATAACCTTGACGGAAGAAGGCATTTTGCTACAGCAGCGGGCGAAGGAAATAACGGAGTTAATTGAGAAGACGGAACGGGAATTGACAGAACAGGATTCGCTGATCAATGGAACGATTACATTTGGCTGCGGTATTTTTAAATCGTGTGAATACTTTGTGCAGCTTATTCAGTCGTTCCGCACAGTATATCCGCACGTAACATTTGATTTCTATACAGCTAATGCCGATGTCGTGGAAAAGCGGATGGAGCAGGGCCTAACCGATATCGGTCTCTTGATGGAACCGATTGATGTCGAACTGTTTAATTACATTCGCATGCCTGAAGCAGATCGGTGGGTTGTGTTTATGCGCCGGGATGATCCTTTAGCCGCCAAGGCGAATATCTGTGTAGATGATCTGATCGGTCCCATACCCCTTGCTGTTCCACGGCGGCTGAAGGTGCAGGGAGAGTTGATGAACTGGTTCGGCAATAAAATCAATGAAATGAATATTGTCTTTACCAATAACTTTCAGATGATCAGTATGATCATGGTAAAACGACATATGTGTCGTTCCATTTCCATCGAAGGCGCCGTCCCGTATTTGGACAATCAGCTGTTTTGCAGTCGGCCCTTATCTCCAATGTTGGAACAACGGAGTGTGCTGGCCTGGAAGAGGAGGCAGAAATTCAGTATTACGACAAAAAAATTTATCGACTTCGTACAAAACTGTACAGCGAATGATAAAGAGAGATAACAAATGAAACTGCGTCGTACGCCGCATCGGCCGGACGCGGTTTTTTTATGCTTTGAACGTATACTTTATCGAAAACAAAGAGCATTGGTAATGATAAAAAAGCTGTGTCATAATTTGATTGTAAGGATAATGAAGGATAAGCATTGGTTTTCAGAAAGGAGTTTATATGAAACGATTTGGGATTTCGCTTTTCATTATGACCGGATTTATCACTGTTTTAGTGAGCAATATCATCTTGACGGATTTGGTACGGGGAACATTGTTGCAAGGTTTTTTCTATGATTTGATGATGGCCGGTGCGGCTTCGGAATCGTGTCTCTTATCCGGAATATGAAAAAGCATCTCTCGATGGCGACAAAGCTGTAAAAACATAGACACGGAGGAATCGTTTATTGTGATCAGAAGCGGCGGAGAGCACGAAAAATAAAGGATGAAGCAGTAAAGCGAAGACTGCTTTCAGCAAGGATAAAATCGTCATTTTGCCAAAATTGAATGCAAATTTATCTTTATAAAAGGTTGCAAGAGAATAACGACCTTTCGTTATTCTCTTGCAACCTTTTTTTTGAGTTCGTTAAGGCGTTGGGGAGGACGGAAATGGACGTCGTTCCTTCGAAAACGTGTATCGATATTTTGTTGCATGGGGCATTAAAATATGCGTCGCGAATGGCGTATTTATCAGAAAAACTTGCGTTTCTCATCAAATTTTAATCGAATTCTAATCTTATTCTCATTTTCGTTTGCTATAGTAGGGATAAAAAGGAAGGAGTGGAGGAATGGATACTGACAAAGTGTGGGGGAAATCGGGAGAAGATCTGGCTGCCGCTTATTTACAAGAGAAAAAAAGATATCGGCTATTGACACGAAATTTTCGCTGCGCCTGCGGTGAAATTGACATTATTGCCAAGGATGGGGAAACCGTAGTTTTTGTTGAAGTAAAATCACGGCGGTCCTTGTCTTATGGCCGACCTTGCGAAGCCGTCAGCCGACGTAAACAGGCAAAGCTGCGGTATACGGCGGAAGCGTATCTGGCGGCGCGCGGTATGTGGCAGAGTCCCTGCCGCTTTGATGTCATCGAGGTTTTCGCTCATCCGCCGCGACAGCCTTTGGTTCATCATGTGGTGAATGCGTTTTGGATAGAGTAGGAGGCGAATGATGTTTGCAAGAATTTACGGGGCTACCGTATTCGGTCTTCACGGCAATATCATTACCGTTGAAACGGATATAGCCAATGGACTGCCTGCCTTTGAAATCGTCGGCTTGGCGGCGACGTCGGTAAAGGAGTCGAAAGAACGCGTGCGGGCTGCCGTCAAAAACAGCGGTTACGAGTTTCCCATGCGTCGCATTACCGTCAACTTAGCACCTGCCGATCTGAAAAAGGACAGTGCCGGTCTTGACCTGGCTATTGCTGCCGGCATCATGGTATCGAGCGGGCAAGTGTTGCCGGAGTCTTGTGCTAAAATGGTCTTTATCGGTGAATTGGCTCTTGATGGAACGATACGGCCGGTTTCCGGCATTCTTTCCATGGTACTCCAAGCTGCCGAAGCGGGATTTGAGCGGGTCCTGATCAGTGAGAAAAATGTGGCGGAATCCCTTCTCTGCGATGCTGTGGAAGTCTATGGCGTCGAGACGCTGAGTCAGGTCGTACGGCATTTGGCGAAAGTGCGGGAAGTGCCGCGCCGTCACCGGCAGCAAAGTGAGCGGAAAAAAGCGGCTTACTCCGTCGACTTTGCGGAAGTACAAGGACAGTTTGTGGCGAAACGGGCCTTGGAGATAGCTGCGGCAGGCGGCCACAATGCGCTTATGGTAGGGCCTCCGGGAGCGGGGAAAACCATGCTGGCAAAGCGACTGCCGACGATTCTGCCGCCAATGAATCTGCGGGAATCGTTGGAAGTGACGAAGATATACAGTGTTGCCGGGTTGTTTAAGGAAAATGAGCGGATTTCGGAGAGACCTTTTCGCAGTCCCCACCACACGATCTCTCCGGCGGGGCTGGTCGGCGGCGGTACGATTCCCAAGCCGGGGGAAGTGACGCTCAGCCATAACGGCGTTCTTTTCCTCGATGAATTCCCCGAATTTCCGCGACATGTTTTGGAAGTGCTGCGGCAGCCATTGGAAGACGGCATCGTCAATTTATCGCGTGTCAACGCTACTTTGACCTATCCGGCCCGGTTTATGCTGATCGCCGCCATGAATCCCTGCCCGTGCGGCTATTTGAACGATAAGGACCATGCTTGTTCCTGTACATCTGGTGAGATCAGACGGTACATTCGAAAAATATCGGGCCCCTTGTTGGATCGCATCGATCTGCATGTTCGCATTGAGCGGCCGAAATATGCGGAGCTAAAGACCGAGTTGCCGCAAGAAGCGTCGGAAGATATTCGCGATCGCGTTATTACCGCTCGCCGGATACAGGAAGAGCGGCTGAAATCATACGGCATATCCTGCAACGCCCATATGGGTCACCGGGAAATCAAGGATACGTGCCCATTGGCGGGAAAAGCGGAAAAACTGCTGTCCGACGTGTTCGAAAAGCTGAAACTGAGTCCGCGCAGTTACGACAGACTGATCAAAGTATCCCGTACCATCGCGGATCTTCATGAGCGGGAAATTATCAGCGAAGAGGACATTGCCGAAGCGGTAAGTTATCGTGATACGCTGCAGAGGATGTGAAACCGTGGCACCGTGTGCAGAGGAAGACAAAATCTATCTGGCAGCACTGCTCTCCGTACCGCAGCTGGGCGGCAAACGGCTACTGCAGCTGCTGCGCCGTTTTGGCTCTTTGGCGCAGATATGGCAGGCCGACGGTTCGATAATCAGGAAAACAAAAATTTTGCCGCCGAAAGCTGCCGATTCTCTGCAGGCAATGCGCGCTTCCTTTGCGAAGGAAACATTTCAGGAAAAATTGGAGACTGCCGGAGCCAAGCTGATTACCCTTTGGGATGAAGCCTATCCGGTCTTGCTCAAAGAGACGTATAATCCGCCGCTCCTTCTTTATTGCCAAGGGCATTTGCCCAAAACGGACCGAATCGTGGCTTTCGTCGGCGCCCGCAAAGCGACGCCGTACGGACTGAATACGGCGCAAACGCTGGCGGAGCAGTTGGGGCGAAGCGGCGTTGTAATCGTCAGCGGCGGCGCCAGAGGAATTGATACCAAGGCGCATATCGGAGCGATGAAGGGCAAGGGACAGACCGTCGTCGTTACGGCCAACGGCCTGGATCGCTGTTACCCGCCGGAAAATAAGCGCCTTTTTGCCGATATACTGGCACAAGGCGGCGCCGTTATCAGCGAATACACGTTTGGTATGGAACCGTTGGCTCAAAACTTTCCCGCTCGCAACCGTATTATTGCCGGATTGTCGCGCGGTGTCGCCGTCATTGAAGCCGATCTTCGCAGCGGCTCGCTGATTACGGCGGATTTCGCGCTGGAAGAAGGGCGTGATGTTTTCGCCGTACCCGGCAGTATTTACTCACAAATGAGTAAGGGAACGAATCAACTGTTGCGCAAAGGGGCGATCGCTTTGACGGCCGGGCAGGATATTCTGGCTGAATACGGATGGGATAGTGTGCGTTCTGAGACGCGCAGCATGCAGGCGTCTCTTACCTCTGCAGAGCAGGCGCTACTGGAGAAGATACGGCCCGACGAGAGCGTTACGGCGGAACAGTTGGCGGCGGAAACGTCATTACCCGTTCCCGAATTAATGCGGCTGCTGTTGCAGTTGCAAATGAAGAATGTCGTAGAGGAAATTGCCGGCAGTGACTATATTCGTAAAGAGACGGTCTGATGACGGAAGGAGCGATCCGAGTGGTACCATGACGGCTGTCCTGTAGTGACGGAAGGCATGATAAACGGCTGTGCCGCCGTCGACGACAGGAAAATCTGTTTTTCTTTAGTCGTTTTGTTGACGCATCGGTATTTTTTTTGAAAATTGTGATTAATGAATAAAAAGCCGTTACGCGCCATTATCGGCGGTAACGGCCCTGACAGGAGAATATCCGGCAGCTATGACCGTATTTCTTTACTGATCTGGCCATAGATTAACAAGGTGAATACAGCTGTGCCGCCGAGAATATTTCCCAATCCTGTAGGGAGAAGGAAGCGGAAGAGACCGTCACATAAGGTGGCTTGCCCGAGAAAGATTTCATAAGCCATCTCACAGGAGCCGACGATAACGTGCGCAAAGCCGCCCAGTGAAATGAAGTAGATGAAAAACATGATCATGAAAAGGCTGAAATGACCGGCTTGCGGCATGGCCCAGACGATGGCGGCAATGAGAATACCGGCAGGAATGCCGCGGATGATATTATCCGGAGCCGGAGCGGACATTATGTGTGACGCCACGGCATGAAGGGCTGCCGCGAGATCCGGCGACATGGCGTAATGCGTGGTCAGGAAGTAGGCGGCAAGGGCCGTCCCGAGAACATTGAAGAGGAAGACGATCGTCCAAAGGCGTAAAACCTGCAGCAGACGAGACCAGGACCATTCGCTTAACAGCGGGACCATCGTTGTGATCGGGTTTTCTGTAAACAGCTGCATGCGCCCTAAAATGACGATGATAAAGCCGACGGTGTAACCGAAGCTAGTTACGACAGTATGTGTAGTATACATATAAAAAACGGAACGAAAGAAAAAAGAAAAGGAAACGAAAATACCGGCAGCCAACGCCGAAAAGGCAAGGGACTGCAGCGAACGCGTCAATTCTTCTTCTCCTTCTTGACGGATAATTTTGAAGAGAATTTGCGACGATAATCGCTTGTGTTCTTCCAAAATCACCTGTTCTTCCGGCGACAGCTGAGAAACGAATTCGGCAGAATGGGAACTTTGATTTGATGACTGTATCGTATTCATCGGATAAACCTCCTTTATCGCAGTTAGAGAATATTAGGTAATACAAAGTTATACTATAAATTCAGGTCTTATAGTATGACGATAGGGTAAAAAACAGTATAAAATGAATTGCGCCGTCAACTGTCGCGGCAAAGGCGTTAACGGGATAAAATTTCTGTACGACAGGTGTCTATTCGGTAAATAAGCGAGTGGCTGTCAATAAAGAGACGAAGCGGCTATACCACTTTGTCACGATGGAGCTGTTTGCTTTCAGAAATGACAACCAATAAAACGTGCCGCAACAGAGGAAGCTCCCTTTCTCCTGTTGCGGCACGTTTTATTGGTTGATTTACTGCAGCTATATCACGGTATCATGCCAGGGTATTCGACGGTACGAACTTCGTTTTCCCTGTTATTTTTATCGACCATGACGACTGTCGGTTTGTGCGTTTGTGCTTCTGCTTCGGTAAAGAAGGCGTAACACATGATAATGACGCTGTCGCCGACTTGTACACAACGGGCAGCGGCGCCGTTAAGGCAAATTACGCCAGAGCGGCGCGGCCCCGGGATGACATACGTTTCGAGTCTGGCGCCGTTTTCGTTATTGACGACTTGGACGCGTTCGTTCGGCAATATATGGGCCTTTTCCATCAAGTCTTCGTCAATCGTAATGCTGCCCATATAGTGAAGATTTGCTTCCGTGACGGTGGCGCAGTGGATTTTTCCTTTTAAGAGATTGAGGATCATCGGGCGCCTCCCAGCAAGATATTGTCAATGAGACGTGTACTGCCGATGAAGACGGCAATGGCCAGAATGCTTTCCTGACCGAGTTCAGCTACCGGCTGGAGAGAAGGGAAATCATAAAGTTCGACATAGTCGATCACGGCGGACGGCTCGGATTGCAAGACGTTGCTGGCGATTTGCCGCAATGCCCGGCTCCGCCGTTCTCCGCATTCGTAAGCCTTAGCAGCGGACTGCAGACTGCGGTAGAGGACGACGGCCTTATCTTTTTCTTCTGAGGACAAGTATTTATTGCGTGAACTCATTGCCAAGCCGGACGCTTCCCGATGAATCGGAACCATGTTAATGCGAACGGGAAGGTTCAGATCTTTGACGAAATTTTTCACGACGACGACTTGTTGGGCGTCTTTCTGGCCGAAGAAGGCCTCATCGGCGCGAGACAGATTCATGAGCTTTACGAGGACTGTGGCGACACCGCGGAAGTGGGTCGGTCGTTTGGCGCCGCAGAGAATTTGCGTATAATCGCCTTCGACGTTGACGTAGGTGCTGTATCCTTTCGGATAAAGCGCTGCCACTTCCGGATGGAAAACAGCGTCAACGTGATGGGCTTCCAACTTGGCGCAATCGTCGGAAAAGGTGCGCGGATAGGCGGCGTAGTCTTCATTGGGGCCGAATTGTACGGGATTGACGAAAACGGAAGCAATGACGGTATCGCAGCGTTTGCGGGCGGCGTCCATCAAGGTCATGTGTCCGTCGTGCAGGGCTCCCATCGTGGGGCATAAACCGATCGTCTTGCCTTCTTTTTTTACGGCAGCCGTATATGCTTGTATTTCGGTGATAGTAGTTAAAATTTTCATCTTGAGACTCCTTTTATGACGGCCCGTGCAAGTGCAGGCAGCTTGCACGGGCGCTGTTTTTAAGATTGTACCGTGCGGGCTATGGCGGGCATTTCCTTTTTGTCACTGTAACGAACGAAATAATTTGCCAAAAGCGAGCCGGAAATATTGTGCCAAACACTGAAGATAGCGCCGGGGATCGCTGCGGCAGGGTTGAAGTACATAATCGCCAGGGAAGCGGCCATACCGGAATTCTGCATGCCGACTTCGATTGAAACGGTTCGTGCCTTACGTGAGTCGAGGCGGAAAAGGCGGGCCGACATATAGCCTAAGGCCAATCCGAAACTGTTGTGCAAAATGACGATCACAGCCATGAGCAAGCCGACTTCCGCCAGCTTTGATGCGCTGAGGGCCACGACACCGCCGACGAGAAGCACGATCATAATGACCGATACGATGGGCATAATCGGCATGACCCTTTCGACAAAAGCGGTGAAAAAGTGCTGAATGACCAGTCCCAACATAATGGGCAAGAGTACCATTTTTAAAATGGAAATCATCATTGCGGCGAAGGAAACTTCTATCCAGGCACCGGCCAAAAGCCAGGTCAGCGATGGCGTAACAACAGGCGCCAACAATGTTGTCATCAATGTCATTGAAACCGATAAGGCGACATCGCCTTTGGCTAAATACGCAATGACGTTTGACGCCGTACCGCCCGGACAGGCGCCGACAAGGATTACACCGATTGCCAATTCCGGCGTCAAGGCAAAGAGCCTGATCAGGCACCATGCGGCCAGGGGCATGATGAAGAACTGTGCAAAGACACCGATAAAAACATCGCGAGGCCGTTGTAAAATGATTTTGAAGTCGCGGAATGTGAGCGTCATGCCCATGCCGAACATGACGATTCCCAGCATCCACGATACGTACGGGCCGACCCAGGTCAGCGACTGTGGACGAAGGGCGCCGGCAACGCCGGCCAACACGACCCAAAGGGCCATCGTACTGACGATAAACGAAAAGAATTTTTTAATCATAGAACCTCCCAATTTTCATATTGGGGCAAAAGAAAACAGAAAACGCCTTTCGGTTTTCGACCGAAAGGCGCAAAATGACACGTATAACCTGCAAAATTTATGCATACCCAAACGGGTATGAACATACTATACGTATTCTTGTTGGTTACCTTTCTGTCTCGGTCCGAAGATCCAAGCAGATACAACAAGTGAAAATAATATCCGAAAAAGTATAACTCACCATGTGATGTTATCTTTTGCCTCGCCCGTATGGTAGCATGAAAATCGATGTATTGTCAATGTGAATAATAGAACAAATAGGACTGAAAGTAAATTATCCTGTTCCTTTTTGACACAATATGGCAAATAGAATACAATAACAGTATCTGTATAAAAGCAAAGGAAGTGTCCTTTTATGAAGCTGAAAATGATGGGAACCGTCTTGCTGGCAATTATCGCTTTGACAATGCCCGTCCTGGCCAAAGACAAGGAAATGGGTAAGGTCACGCCTGTCGCTTTGCGTAACTGGGGTGTCATTGACCTGCCGCAGAATATTCTTCTCGGAAGCGGTACACAACCGACTTTGACGGCGCAGGAAGCGGGCAATGATATGATTTCGCTTCTGCAGCGCATTTATCCGGCAGTGATCGAGTCCTATCAAATCGTTGAAAAAGATAATGCTGCTTTTCAATACGGCGTTCTGCTGCATACGACGCTGAGTAACAGTGATGTGGCGCAAATGATCGGCGCCGGCGGCACTGCGGATGACTTGGCGGCAGCAGCAACGGAGCGGCTGAAAACACAGCTGCCTTATGCGTTTCGCCTGACTCGGCCGCTGGCGGCGAAAAAAAGTAACGGCAATACTTTTTACGAAGGCGCTGTAGCGCGCAGCATGATCATTAACCGGGAATATTTCACAGAAAATATCCGCATCATTGCCTGGCAGCATGGCAGTGTTACGGAAATTATTTTGATTATTGCCGCCGGAGACGGAAACGATCAATTTTTGAATACCGTGACAGGTGTTCTGGAGAACATGAAGCAAGTTTCGAGCCGTAAATAGGAGGAGTCCGTATGATTCGATTTGAATGTGATTATCTGGAAGGAGCGCCGCAGGAAGTCATCAATGCCATCGGCAAAGTGAATTTTGAACAAAATCCCGGCTACGGCGATGATTCTCATTGTGCGCGTGCGAAAGCATTGATCAAAGAAGCCTGTGCGGCAGAAGACAGCGAAGTGTTTTTTGTTGTCGGCGGCACACAGGCTAATTTGACGATCATTGGGGCGGTACTGAAAAACTATCAAGGTGTAATTGCGCCGGTTACCGCTCATATTAATTGTCATGAAGCAGGCGCTATTGAAGCGACGGGGCATAAGGTTCTGACTGTTCGCACGGCAGACGGAAAGCTTTTGCCGGAGCAGATAGACAAGATTTGCCGTGACTATTGGAATGAAACGCATTGTACGCATATTGTGCAGCCGGGCATGGTCTACATTTCCCAGACAACGGAAGTGGGAACCCTTTATTCTAAAGCGGAAGTGGCGGCTATCTATGAAACATGCAAAAAAAATAAGCTCAAGCTGTTCATTGACGGCGCGCGCATTGGCTATGCCGTTCAGGCGCCTGGCAGCGATCTGACCCTTGCCGATCTGCCCCGTTGCTGCGACGTTTTTACCATTGGCGGCACGAAGCAAGGCGCACTTTTCGGTGAAGCTGTCGTCGTCAATGACGAAGAGCTGAAAAAAGAATTTCCCTATCACGTGAAGCAGCGAGGCGCATTACTTGCCAAAGGCTGGCTTTTAGGCGTGCAGTATGAAGTCCTTTTTACGGACAATCTCTTTTTGAAGCTGGCAGATCACGCCGCCCAATTAGCCGTCAAGCTTCGTGAAGGGTTTAAGGCGGCAGGTTTTGAGTTTTTGTACGATCATGAAACAAATCAGCAGCTGCCGGTTTTTACGCCGGAACAGGTTAAGAAACTCAGCCGGAAGTATACCTTTGACCACTTTGCCGATATGAAAGACGGTAGGATTGCCACGCGCTTCTGTACCTCTTGGGCGACGCGTGAAGAAGCGATAGATGCTTTGTTGGAAGATATCAAGACATTGTAAACGTTTCCATTTAGGGAGATGATAGCAGATGAAGCGTGTCTATTTCAGGGTTGCAATCGCTTTTATCTGGTTTTTGGCAATGATAGTTAACTTGCTTTCTCATGGAGAGACATCAATTATTCTTTTTTATGCTTTTGTTGGGAGCTGTTTTGTCTTTTCATCTTATCGGGCGTATAAGTCGATAAAATAAAAAGGCAAGTTGTATAACATATGGCGTTTGCTTTATAAAACAGTTTTGTACACTTGTACTTAGTCAATCGGACGGATTCGGATTCTGGACAGATCGATTGTTTGTTCAACGAGGCAACCGCTTTCGGAATTTATTGCGAAAGCGGTTGCTTTTTTGTGTCTTTTTCAGTCAATGATACTCTTGCTTTTAGTGAAAACAACTTTTTAACTGTCGAAAAACAGGATGTACTTTCTATTATTCTCAAAAATTATGTTCTTTCTATCTACATCGGATTTTTATGACCAGTTGGTAAGTGGTAGCACTATAATAGTATCCTGGTTATCTTGGTTAGGAGGCTTTACTCGCTATCTTAAGAGATCACAAAAGAGATTTTCTTTTGAAGCCATTCATTGTAAGGACAATGCATGGCTTATGCGGGCCGCATTTTATTTGTCGGCAGATTTCGTCAAACAACTGCCGTTCACAATCGCGAGTACAATCATTTTTTCGACGTTCTTTTCATTCTAGTTGTGACATCTGTTTGACAAATATACATTTTCCGCTCAATACCGTTGTTTACGTCATCATAAAAGCGGAAAACGGCAGTTTTACAATGACATGAAAAATGAAATTTGAATAGTAAAAATACATTTCCGTTCCATCTTCACCGTACTCTCGGAAGAAATTCGGAAGGATTAGAATTGTAGTCTTTATTAAGGCGCTACGTGTTCGCGGCTTTTGTCAGGTTGTCAAGGCTGTTTTCCATGGACTTCCAGCTTTCTTTTATGTTTGCCAGGTTTTTGGAAAGAGACTGGTATACTGGCGCTGTTTGTGTCGTATAATTTTTAAGATTATCGATGTTGTTTTTGGTCGTGTCAATATTTTCTTGAATGGCCGTAATGTTTTCGGCGTAGTCCGGTTCTGCTGTAAGGGTTAAGGATGTGCCGCCGGGGAAAAAGAGTTCTACCGTACCTATTTGCACGTTCCCGTCAATGATATGGAGTGCGTCTGTCTTAACATCGCCGACATGGGTGCTGATGATGACATCATAAAAATCCAACGTTTTATCGCGGTTGCTGAAGCGACCTTTCAAGTAATTGAAATGAATGGGGAAATAATATCCTTTGCCGGAATGGAAAGAACCGAAGGTAGTGAGATGACGAGGATCGCCGTCACATTCCATGGCTATGTCCAGATCGACAAGACAGTAGAATTGCATTGTTTTCAGCGCCGGACGGCTGTCTAATCCGGTACCGTTGCCGTAAATATGATAGGCTCTGGTTTCGATGTTGTAGTCTCCATACGCTTGCAGTTTTCCTGTATAGACATTGGCTGTCACATCAGAAAAATCAAGACGGGAGTTGTGGTAAACAACATTTCCTTTGACGTCGGTAAAGGAGAGTGCAGGCAACTCGAGTTTATCCATCCGCAAATGGCCTGTTGCATAAGGCGCCGTTATGGGGCCGTTTGCACGGAAAGTCAGGGTCATTTTGTCGTGAATCGCTGAGCCGAAGCCGAGTGATGACGGGTCGATGCCTAATAGAGAAATACTCAGATTCAGGATGGGAATTTGCGATTGCAAGTCGATAACGCCTTTTATGGCGGCGCCGTCTCCGACGGCAGTGCCACCGAAAGGACCGGCGGAAATATCCAGATCCAGACGTTTATCGGTATCGAGATGCAACGTTGTATTTAAGGCCGGTAAAATATAATGTTGGTTTCGATGGTATGATTCCAGCCTGCAGTTGTTCAGCGTCATCGTCAGTTTTATTTTGTTGCCGTTCCAATTCAAATTGCGGATCCGGTCTTCCCATGTTTTGCTTTCTTGCCGGTCCTGCTTAGCGGTTTCCGAGGCAATGACGTCAAGGTGCATGTCATTATCGAAATAAACAGCCAAAACGGCGTCATTTAAGGTGACTTCACGGAGTGTCGTGGACTTTATGGAATGGCTGATAATGTCCCAGGGATTTACGCGGAATGATCCTGTCGGTACGGCGGCGATCGTCCTGCCTTCGCTGTCTGTCCACAGCAGATCGGTGAATTCGACTTCACCGGTTATATCGGCCGAAATCGTATTGACGGTGACGGTGCCGCGTAGCATCGTTTGCTTGGCCATTTCCTTGTTGAAAATGAAAGCGGCGGCGTGACTGGCTGCGATTGCGAGAAGCAGGATTACGGCAGCCGTCAAAACGGTTACGGCCAATAAGGCGTAAAACCACTTTTTGTGCAATTGATAGTAATGATGCAGGTTGGTTTTCACGGATTCCTCTCCTTTATTTTCTTAATTATATCATAAAGTTTGTGTGTTTTGAGAGAAAATTTCTCAATTGAGTAGGCGATGGAAGTGAAGGCGCATGACTTTGGCGACGGGTTATCATATTGGTTTCAAGATTCAGATGTATTCACAGAAAGGAAAGCATCTTTTTGGCAGTTCAGCGGGAAAGTGGCGTGGTGATGTGGTATAATAATACAATATTGAGAGGGGAGGCGTTCGTATGTTAGGGACCATTATCGGCGATATTGTCGGTTCTCCGTATGAGCACAGCAGCGAGCCGATGAAAAGTAAGGACTTTCCCTGGTTTACCGAACAGTGCCGGTTCACAGATGATACGGTAACGACGGTAGCCGTGGCGATGGCCATACTGGAGGGAAAGCAGGCGCCGGGCGGGTATACAGAGCCGCTGCGGCGACAGTTGAAATATTGGTGCCGCAAATATCCCGATGTCGGCTTCGGCAGTTATTTTCGTGCCTGGTTTCTCCGTGATGCCGACGAGCCTTACGGCAGTTACGGCAACGGCGCCGCTATGCGTGTAGCGCCGGCTGCTTGGGCGGCCCGCTCGATTGCCGAAGCGCAGGAACTGGCAGAGCTTACGGCTGTTGTAACGCATAATCATCCGGAGGCGATCAAGGGCGCCGTGGCAGTGTCTTCTGCTCTGTACATGGCCCGTACCGGCAGCGATATGCAGTCGATTCGAGCCTATATACGCGCTCATTTTTATCCTCTTCGCGAAAAACTTGATGAGATCAGACCGTCTTATTTGTTTACGACGCATACGGCAGAGAGCGTGCCGCAGGCGATAGAGGCTTTTTTGGAAAGCGATTCCTTTGAAGATGCCGTAAACGGGGCCGTTTCACTCGGCGGCGATACCGATACGCAGGGGGCCATGGCAGGAGCTATGGCAGAGGGGATGTACGGCGTTTCTGCCGGTTGCTGGGAACGGGCCGTCAGGTATTTACCGCAAGATATACGGGAAGCTGTGAAGCAATTTCAACGCATTTATATGAACAGTATTCTCGATTAGAGAGGGATGATTCTGTTGTTAACGGAAGAAATAAAGCGGAAATTTGAATACTTACAGTGTATTTTACGGTCTATGGGCAGCGTCATTGTCGGGTTTTCAGGCGGTGTTGACAGCACCTTTTTAGCGTATACGGCGCATGCGGTGCTGGGTGATAAGGCATTGGCCATAACAGCCGTTTCACCCACATTGCCGCAAAGGGAGGCCGCTGCGGCAGAAAAGATGGCGAAAACTATCGGCATACGTCATTTGGCTGTAGCATCGAGGGAATTCGAAAACGGCGATTTTGTGGCAAATCCGCAGGACCGCTGCTACCATTGCAAAAAGATACGCTTTTCGGCCTTGGTCGATATGGCGGCTGAAAAAGGGTATGAATGGGTCATTGACGGCGGGAACGTAGATGATCTTCGAGATTATCGCCCCGGCATGGCTGCATTGAAGGAATTGGCCGATCATGTACGCAGTCCGATGATCGAGGCGCAGCTGACGAAGGCCGATATTCGCCTTTTGTCACGTGCCTTTGGGTTGGAAACGTGGAATAAACAAAGTGCGGCCTGTCTGGCCAGCCGTATTCCGTACGGTGTTGAACTTACCCCGGAGCGGCTGCAGCAAATTGATCGGGCCGAACAGGCTTTGTTGCCGTATATTCGAGGGGCCCTTCGAGTCCGTTATCATGGCGATGTCGCACGCATCGAAGCGGGGCCTGACGAGTTTCCGGCTGTTTTGGCACAGCGGCAGGATATTGTCGCCGCTGTCAGAAAAGCGGGCTTTACCTATGTCGCATTGGATTTGAACGGCTATGAAATGGGCAGCTTAAATGAACTGATCCACACGACGGAGGGGTGAACAAGATGGTGATGACGAAAAAGAAAAAAATGGAAATGCTGCAACGTTTTCAAGCCGAATACGGGATCATGAAACCGGCCCTGCATTATGGGACGCCTTTTGAATTGCTCGTTGCCGTCGTTTTGTCGGCGCAGTGTACGGATGAACGGGTCAATATTGTGACTGCCGGGCTTTTTCCGGAATACAATACGCCGCAGAAGATGTTGTCGTTAGGCGTTCTCGGATTGGAAGAGAAAATACGTACTTGCGGGCTGTACCGCAGCAAGGCTAAAAATCTCATGGCGACGTGCGCGATTTTATGTGAGACGTATCACGGGGAAGTGCCGCGCGACTTCGACAGTCTCGTAACCTTGCCGGGCGTCGGCAGAAAGACGGCGAATGTGCTGATCAGCGTGCTTTTTGACATTCCCGCTATTGCCGTTGATACGCATGTCTTTCGTGTCGCCAATCGGATGCAGCTGGCAGTCGGAAAAACGCCGTTGGAAGTAGAAATGGGCCTGCAGAAAGCAATACCGAAGGAATGGTGGAGTCGCGCTCATCACTGGCTGATCTGGCATGGTCGACGTATCTGTAAAGCGCGAACGCCCCTTTGCGAAGAATGTTTCCAAAGCGATCTCTGCCCCGGAAAAGAAAAGCGCTGAAATAAAATAGTTTTATTGACAAACGATTTGCCCATACGGTAAGATAACGTTGCCGGTAAAACGGCCATGCAAATAGGGGAGGTCCGCTCATGAATTTGGAATACGTAAAAGGCAGTTATCTTGATGAAATCATGTTTGAAAATAAACCTGTCTTATTCACCCTTGAAGGCTTGGGAAAAGGTAAAGAGGAAGAGGCCTGCCGTTACGGGCAGGAAATCTGGGACTGGATCCTGGCCCATCGCTCACGTGTCATGGCTCATGCGCCGTTGATCGCCAAATTTAAGAATGAGAAATGGCGTTGCGAATGGGAAGATGAAATTACGCCGGAACAGGTGCGGTCCTATTTGAGCAGGATCAATTCCGTATATGTGACATACGGAAAAGGATTTGATATCTTTTTTGATACAAGCGACATTTTTCAGGAACATTCCATTGTCGTATCCATGGGAAAGAATTTTCTTTTTAAAGGGTTTCGCCTGCTCTGATATATTGTAGAAAAAATAAAAATGTGATACAATGAATGCGATTTCAATAGTGAGGTGAATATAGATGGCAAAGCATATCATTACGATTAACACGGAATCGATTCAGAAGACGGCCCAATACGCCGGCTGCAGCGAATGCCAGACCTCGTGTCAATCTGCTTGCAAGACATCCTGTACGGTAGGCAATCAGGTTTGCACCAAATAAGTTCGTTTTTAAGGGGACACCCTTTACCGAGAGGTAAAGGGTATTCTTTTTATGTGGAGGAAATAATGAGTGAAAAAATAAGACCGATGATTCATAAATATATACAAAACGGTGTACATATGCTGCTTGACGTTAACAGCGGCATTATTAACGTTATTGATAAAATAACGTACGATATTCTCGATCATTATGACGGTACGAATAAGGATGCCGTGTTTGCGGCTTTATCCGGCTTGTACGGGCAGCAGGAATTGACGGAATCGCTGGCTGAACTGGATGAGCTTATTGCGAAAGAAATGCTCTTTGCGCCGATGTGTGAAAGCTTTGCGGTCGTTGCTGACGAAGAGCCCGTAGTCAAATCACTTTGCCTGAATATTGCCCATGACTGTAACTTGCGTTGCCGGTATTGCTTTGCTTCACAAGGCGATTACGATACGCATAAACGGGAATTGATGAGTTTTGATGTAGCCAGAAAGGCTGTCGATCTGCTCATCAGAAGTACGGAAGGCAAGCGGCAGCATTGCGAAATCGATTTCTTCGGCGGCGAGCCGCTACTGAATTTTGATGTCGTAAAAAAGACGATTGCCTATATCCGTGAGCAGGAAAAAATTCATGATCGCATCTTCAAACTCTCGCTGACGACGAACGGCATGCTCCTTGACGCGGAAAAAATCAGCTATTTGACGGATAATCATATCAGCTTGATTCTCAGTTTGGACGGGCGGCCCGATATTCATAATCGGATGCGGCCTAATGCCGGCGGCGGTGATTCGTATACGCCCTGTATGGAACATCAGTTGGATGCGGTCAAGAAACGGAACGGCGAAGAATATTATGTACGCGGAACTTATACGAAGTATAATCTTGATTTTACGAATGATGTAAAGCACATGGCCGATCTGGGTTTTGAAGGGCTTTCTATGGAGCCTGTCGTCGGCGATGATTTGTCATATGCCATTGAGACAGCCGACTTGCCGCGGATTTTTGACGAATATGATCACTTGACCGATCTCTACCTGCAGCGATACGCGACGGGGCATCCGTTTATTTATTACCATTTTATCATGGATCTGTACCGCGGTCCCTGTATAGCCAAACGGCTGCGCGGTTGCGGCGCCGGTCATGAATATATGTGTGTCGTTCCGGACGGACGCATTTATCCGTGTCATCAGTTTGTAGGGCAGGAGGAATACGTTATCGGTAATGTTGACGACGGCATTACCGATGTTGAGTTGCCGCTGATCTTTCGGGATATGCATGTTCTGAATAAACCGGAATGCCGCAACTGTTGGGCCAAGTTTTTTTGCAGCGGCGGTTGTCATGCCAACAATATCAAATATGGCGGCGGCATTACTCGGCCGTATGAATTGAGCTGCGCGATCCAGAAAAAGAGGATTGAGTGCGCCATGTATATTCAAGCCGTTTTGGCCATGAAAAAGCGGCGTGAAGAATCGGCAGCGGAAGCGGGGGAAGATCGTGCGGAAGCTTAAGGCGTTTCTTTGGATCATCGTCTTCGTTTATCTGCTTTACGCTATCTGGCGTGACGGATTGCAGACGGAATTGCTGGTTATTCTGGTGCTTGCCGTCTTTACGTTGGCCATGCAGATCCGCATGAACAGACGGAAGAAAAAGGCCTTGCGAAAGAAAGAGTGAACGTTTTTTTCGGCTACAAAATAGAAAGGTCAAAATGCACCAAAAAGGTTGACTTTAATAATCGCATGGAGTAATCTAAGGGTAGTAAATTTGGATGGATTTTAAAATAAGTAGGTATAAATCAATATCATCTATTTGGGAGTGATAAGAACATGAGTGAATTAGTAAGAGTAGAAGGCCTGAAGGTTGCTGTGGAAGGCAAGGAAATTCTCAAGGGTCTCGACCTGGTTATCAACAAGGGAGAGACACATGTCATTATGGGATCCAACGGCGCCGGCAAATCGACGTTATTTCATGCGATTATGGGCAACCCCAGCTACAAGGTGACGGCAGGCCGCATTTTCTTTGAAGGAAAAGAAATTACGGATATGCCGGTAAACGAACGTGCCAAGGCAGGCATTTTCATGGCTTTTCAGCAGCCTATTGCCGTACAGGGAATTACCGTCGAAAACTTCCTGCGCAATGCTAAAAGCACGGTAACCGGTGAGACGCAGCGGATCATGCCGTTTCGGAAAAAAATGCATCAGCAAATGGAAAAGCTCGCCATGCAGCGCTCCTATGGCGAACGTTATGTCAATGACGGCTTTTCCGGCGGTGAACGGAAGAAGACGGAAATCCTTCAGATGTGTATGCTCGAACCGAAACTGACGATGCTAGATGAAATCGATTCCGGCCTTGATGTCGATGCCGTTCGCATCGTGTCTGAAACGGTTGCCGCTTACCATAATGAAAATAATTCGATTCTCGTTATCACCCATCACAGTGAAATTCTTCAGAAGCTGCGGCCTGACTTCGTTCATGTGTTGATCGACGGTCGTATCATCAAGACCGGCGATGCCTCTCTGATCGATGACATTGAAGCCAACGGCTATGATGTTTATAAAGAACAGATAAAATAGGGGGAGGTCTCTATGGCAGAAGAAAAAAAAGTTGCCGAAAAGATGAACGAGATCAATTCCAAGATCAGTTCGCTTTCCGAATTCGGCAATATGTATAACTTTAAAAAAGATTTTAAATACGATTTTAAAACGGATGCCGGATTGACGCCGGCGATTGTGCGGGAGATTTCGGAGCAGAAACGGGAACCGCAATGGATGCTCGATTTTCGTATGAAGTCGCTGGAGTTGTTCTATAAAATTGATTATCCGACTTGGGGACCCGATATCAGCGAATTGGAAATGGATAATATCGTTACTTATGTGCGGCCGAAAGCCCAGATGAAGGCGGATTGGAATGAAGTCCCCGATGATATTAAAGATACCTTTGATCGTCTCGGTATTCCGGAAGCGGAGAAGACATCGCTGGCCGGTGTCGGCGCGCAGTATGATTCGGAAGTCGTTTATCACAGTATCCAAGATGAGCTGGTTCAACAAGGCGTTATTTATACCGATTTTGATACGGCGTTGAAGGAGCATGAAGCGGTTGTCCGCAAGCATTTTATGAAGCTCGTGCCGCCTACGGATCATAAGTTTGCCGCGCTGCACGGTGCCGTTTGGTCGGGAGGCTCCTTCGTTTACGTTCCTGCCGGCGTCGATGTTTCGATTCCGCTGCAAAGTTATTTCCGCCTTAATGCGCCGGGCGCCGGTCAGTTTGAGCATACGCTGATTATTGTGGAAAAAGGGGCGAAAGTTCATTTTATCGAAGGCTGTTCGGCGCCTAAATACAACGTTGCCAATCTGCATGCCGGGTGCGTCGAGCTCTTTATCGGCGATGATGCGACGCTGACTTATTCAACGATCGAAAACTGGTCCAAAAATATGTATAATCTCAACACGAAACGGGCGATTGTCGGCAAGAACGGTACCATCAATTGGGTAACCGGATCGTTCGGCTCGCACACGTCCTGTCTTTACCCGATGAGTATCCTTCAAGGTGAAGGGGCGCATTGCGAATTTACAGGCGTGACCTTTGCCGGTAAAGGGCAATACCTCGATACGGGATCCAAGGTTGTACACAATGCGCCGAATACGACGAGCAATATCGATTCCAAGTCCATTTCCAAAGACGGCGGCACCTGTATCTATCGTGGCAGCGTCGTCATCAATGAAAAGGCGGCGGGATCGAAAGCGAATGTCAGCTGCGAGTCGCTGATGCTTGACGAAATATCTCAATCCGATACGATACCGGCAATCGTCGTCAAGAACGACAATATTGATTTAGGACATGAAGCAAAGATCGGGCGTATTTCCGACGAAGCGATTTATTATCTCATGAGCCGCGGCCTGAGCGAAGACGAAGCGCGGGCCATGTTGGTACGCGGCTTCGTTGAACCCGTTTCCAAAGCGTTGCCGTTGGAATATGCCGTGGAAATGAATAATTTAATTAATTTGGAACTGAAAAGTTCTCTGTGAGAGGATGGCGATGAGAAATGATTACAGAAAAATATAATGAACTCCCTCGTCCCACCTTCCGCTGGATGAAAGTTAATCACCTGGAACTGCCGCAGCTGAAAGCGACGGGAAGACAGAAAATTACCATTCAGGAACGGCATGAAGGGGACGTGTCCGTCACGTTTTATGAAGGTGACGGTAAATTGCCTCTCGGCGATTTTACCGGAGCCGGAGCGGACTCGCTACAGGAAGCCGTCGGGCAAAGCATGACGGGCTGTGCGATCACGGGAAAAGCGGGAGGCGCAGGAAAGGTCTGGCTGACCTATTCGCTCAGTCAGGAATTACCGCAGATTGTCGGGCAGCTCAAGATTTCCGCGCCGGAAAACAGTAAACTTGAAGTTTATCTGACCTTTGACGGCGATGCGGAAAACGGCTCCGTCAACTTGTTGGAATATGTAGATGCTGCAGAAGCGGCTGCCGTCAAAATCTGCAAGGTTCAGCTTCATGGCGAGCAGGTGCGTCATGTGGAACATCGTTATGCCAGAAGCGGCAAAAACAGTTCCATCGATTATGTTAGCGCCGAAGTAGGCAGTAAGGCGGCGATCGTTTATTATAAGACCGATTTGACGCAGCGAGAAGGCGTTTTCTCAAGTAAGGCCATGTATCTCGGCAGTCGGGATCAGATTTTGGATTTTTCCTATTGGGTACCGCAGGAAGGGGAAAAGACCAAGACCGATATTCTGACGACGGGAGCGCTGATGGATACGGCGAAGAAGTATTTTCGCGGCACCATTGATTTCCTCCGGGGCTGTAAGAAGGCTGCCGGCTCCGAATCGGATATCTGTCTGCTGCTGAGCCCCGACGTGCATTCCATTTCTTTGCCGCTGCTGTTGTGCAAAGAAGATGATGTCGTCGGTGATCACGCTTCCAGTGCCGGACAGATCGATAAGGATATGCTCTATTATTTGATGAGCCGCGGATTCAATCGTGAAGGCGCGCAACTGATTATTGTCGAATCCAATATTCGTCCTGTCATTGACAGCCTCGGCGATACGGATATGGAAAACAAAGTCTTGCAGGCTGTCAGAGATAAAATGGAATTTTGTCGTCAGAAAGGTGATTGCAATGATAAATGTACGAAAAGATTTCCTCATCTTGACTAAAGTTCACAACGGTCATCAGATCGTTTATTTCGACAACGCCGCGACGACGCAAAAGCCGAAGCAGGTCATTCAGGCTATTGTCGATTTGTTGGAGAAACATAACGGGAACCCCCATCGCGGCGCGCATATTCTCAGTGTAGAAGCATCCCAAATTTATGATGATGCCAGAGAAGCGGTGCGGAAGTTTATTCATGCCGCGCACAGCGAAGAGGTCATCTTTGTCCGCAATGCAACGGAAGCGTTGAATCTCATTGCCAGAAGTTATGCCGAAACGCATTTGCAAAAAGGCGATAAGATCGTTATTCCCATTTCGGAACATCACGCCAACTTGGTTACGTGGCAGCGCGTTGCCCGGGTAACCGGCGCCGAATTGGTGTATATGTACCTTGATGACGAAGGGCATTTTACCGATGAGGATTTCGCTAAAATTGACGATAGAACGAAGATCGTCGCCTTTGCGGCGGTCAGCAACGTTCTCGGCATGAAGCGCCCTGTGAAGAAGATCATCGACGCGGCGCACGCTGTCGGCGCCGTTGCCGTCCTTGACGGTGCGCAGGCCGTGCCTCATATGAAATGTGATGTTCAGGCGTGGGATTGCGATTTCTTCGTCTTCTCCGGGCATAAGATGTGTGCTTCGGCGGGAACCGGCGTTTTATACGGTAAACGGGACCTTCTCAATGATATGGAACCCTTTCTCTTGGGCGGAGATATGATCGAGTACGTGCAGGAACAGACGACGACGTTCAATGTCTTGCCGTTCAAGTTCGAGGCCGGTACGGAAAACGTCGAAGGCGCGGCAGCCATGCATGCGGCGATTGATTATCTGGAAGGTATCGGCTTTGATGCCATTGAAGCGCACGAACACGAATTGACGGCTGCCTGTCTCGCCGGGATGAAAAAGCTGCCCTACATTCATATCATCGGCAGTACCGATCCGGCTGAAAAGACGGGTGTCATTTCCTTCACGATCGACGGTGTTCATCCTCACGATGCAGCTACCATTCTTGACAGCTACGGTATTGCTATCCGCTCAGGCCATCATTGCGCACAGCCCTATGGCGCACATATCCATGCTGAAGCTTCCAATCGCGTCAGCTTCTACATTTATAACACCATGGAAGAGGTCGAATACTTCCTCGATAAATTACCGCTTATCCGCAAACAGATGGGTTTTAAAGATTAAGGGGTGGCAATGTGATGGAAATGGATCAGTTATATTCTGATATTATTTTGGAGCATAACCAAAGTCAGGAAAATAAGAGAGAACTGGAAAAATTCACCTTACAGGAACACGGTCATAATCCCAGTTGCGGCGATGATATTACGCTGCGCGCCGATATTCAAGACGGCATTGTGAAAGATGCGGCTTATACCGGTCACGGCTGTGCCATCAGCCAGGCTTCGGCAGATATGATGATCGATGTTATTAAGGGGAAAACGGTGGAAGAAGCGCTGCGGTTGACCAATTTGTTCCTTGACATGATCAAACGGGAAGTTACGGATGATGATGAATTGGAAGATCTGGAAGATGCCATTGCGTTAAAAAATATTTCCAATATGCCGGCTCGTGTGAAGTGTGCCGTTTTGGCTTGGCATACGTTAAAGGAAGCCATTGAACGGGACCGTCAATAAGCCGGCCAGATAGCATAAAAGCACAGGAAAGAGGCGTTGTTTCTTTCCTGTGCTTTTATTTTTTTGTAAACAGTTCCGCACGTCTCCGGATGATATTGTCGAAGCGGGTTTTTGCGGCTATTGGAGAAGATTCTTGTATATACAGAGATTTGTGCTATGATAAGGAGTATTCAGCACAATATCGCCGTCGTGGGTATCCGTCGTTGCGTCTATGGGGGAATCGACTGGTTCCGTCCTGGGTTTGAAGATGTATTGATGATCTTTTTTATTTCACATTGCTGTGATGGGGACTGCGTACGTATGTTGCTGTTTATTTTGGATCGTTGTGGACTATAGTTTGCGGAAGGACTGAACGGCATATGCCAGCTTTTTTTGATTCTCTTGAACAAGAGATCCTCCATGGAGGACCGCATATACATTTATTAGCATTTCTTATTTGCCTGTCTGTAGGTATTGTGGTATTGCAATATGTTTTTCGTATTTTGATCGTTTTTCTGAGTAAGAGCCGGCATATTTCGGAAGATTGCCTGCGACAAATATTTCGTGCCATTCCTACCTGTGTTGGCATACTTATCGGTATTAAAATTGCCAAATGGAGTTTAACCGTTCCCGATTTTGTGCAGGCTTTTCTGGATGGATTGTTTCATACGGTGTTGACCGTTACCGTAACTATCCTGATTGCACATGTTATTTCTGCATACCTTAATTACAAACTGGATCGCAGTTCCAAACAGTATGCGGCGACGTCCATTTTGACGACTGCCATCAATTGTGTCGTGTACAGCATAGGTGCGTTGATAGTTCTCGATTCGTATGACATCTCTATTTCGCCACTGCTGACGGCTTTCGGCGTCGGCGGTCTGGCGTCGGCACTGGCGTTGCAGGATACCTTGTCAAATTTATTTTCTGGTATTACGATGTTGATGTCAAAGCAGATCCGTATTGGCGATTACATTCGGTTGGCAACCCATGAAGAAGGACGCGTTGTCGATTTGAACTGGCGCAATACGACGATACGAACGCCGACTGGCAATATGGTCATTGTACCGAATAAAACGATTGCCGCTTCAGCCTTGATAAACTATGAACAGCCGTTGGCAGAATGTACGATTACGATTCCTTTGAAAATCGTATACGGCAGTGATCTGCAACACGTGGAACAGGTGACGCTAGAGGTGGCGCAAGATGTTTTGCATCACAGTGAATACGGCGTGACCGGATTCCAGCCGAAAATACGGTTTACCGATTTAGGGGAATACGGTATTTCCTTTCTTGTCGTTTTGCGGATACGCAATATCGTTGACGAAGCTACCTTGCGGCATCAATTCATCAAGCGGATATATAAAAAGTATAAAGAAGAAGGTATTGCTCTTCTTATACGCAAGGATTGATGCCGTTGCAGCCGGCACGGTCAAATAACAACGACGGCCTCACATCGCGCGAGGCCGTCGCTGTTGCTGTTTATTTGCAGTGTTTGTCGTTGTTGACGAGATCGTTCGTGTCATAGGTTCCGAAAAACTGGAGAGCCGTAAAAACGGCGGCTGCCGCGGCGAAGGCGACGATGCTGGTCCATTGCGCCGATTTAAAGCCCCAGAGGAGTGCGTTGTAGTCGCCGCGCAAGTACTCCAGAAAGAATCGTTCGACGGCATAAAGCATGACATAGAGACTAAAGACCTGTCCTTTTTTATGGCGGAAGGAACTGAAAAAAAGAAGGATGACAAAAATCAGAATATCAATTTGCCCTTCCCATACTTCAGCAGGCCACAGCGGTTGATTTCCATAGGTGCGATAGGCCAATGTCGTATCGGGATAGATGATGCCGAAGCCGCTGCCCGTGGGATGACCGAAGGCGTCACCGTTCATCAGATTGGCCATGCGCCCGATTGACTGCCCGAGGATGATGGCCGGTGCCAACAGGTCGCCGAAAGCCCAGGTGTCGATTTGATGGAAGCGCGTGTAGAGTATGCCGGCAACGGCACCGAAGATCAGCCCCCCTTGGATGGCCATGCCGCCTTGCCAGACGAAAGGAATTTCACTTAAATGGTTATGATAGTAAGGCCAGTCGAAGAAAAATACATCCCACAAACGGCCGCCGACGATGCCGGACAGACCGCAGTACATGGTGAAATCAAAGATATGGACATGCCAGCCGCGGCCGTCCCGTTTCATGATATAATACGCCGTCATGCCGGCTGCGACGATACCGGACAGAAAAAGCAGGCCGTAGGCACGGATCGGAAAGGAACCGATAAAAAATAAGTATTGATGCATGGAACAGACTCCTTACTGTGATATAATGGTGAACAGGTTTACTGTGTATCGTTTACAGTAGTCATTATACTATGTATATTCGGATTTTTCAGTAATTTTGTGCGGAACGGAGAGTAAATAATGGTAAATATGATACATATACAGCGGGTTGCGGCATTGTTGCTGATCAGTTTGTCTGCCTTTTCTTACGTTGCAGCGGCAGGGAATGAACCGGTTCTTTCTTCGACGGCGGCAAAAAAAACGGTGCTTTCGGCGCAACGGGAAGGGACGATAAAAGAGGCTGCCGCTTTTGCCGTACCCGTCCTCGAGGCGCCGCCTTCCGACGCCCTTGCCAACGAGTTGAAGATCACCGAAGATGACGGGCGCTGGCTTGTTTCCGGTCGCGCGCTGGAACAATACGGGTTGTACCAGACAACGGATAAACAAGGTGTGTATCGGATGATTTTACCGGCAGAGACGGCGCCGACAGACATGACGGAAAGCGATCGCAATGTGGATTTGATGCTGCCGGGCAAAGAGATTCGGAACGGGTATGCCGTGGATATTCGTCATTTGCTCGGCCCTCTTGGGATCAGTTACGCGTTGGAAGGGAATGAAAAACGCCTATTGGCTTTTCCCGAGCGGGGGCGCGTTGCACCGGTTTTGAAACGGCAACAGCCGCCTGCTTTCGGCAAAGCGGGACAGAGTGTGTTGCACACGGTGCTTTTCTGGGACCCGGCGATGGCGGAGAACGATACGGTGCAGCGCCTGGATGTGACGCAGCCGGTTATTTCGCCGTGCGCATTTCGCATGACTGCGGCCGGCATCTCGTTGAGAAGCAACGAGATGGATCGGGTGGACGGGAAATACAGCGAGAAGGGGTATGCGTTGTGGCCGCTTGTCGACAACGGGTTTGATCCGGATGTGACGCATAACATTCTTGCTGATCCGCGCTTGCAGGAGAAAGTGATTAAAGAATTGGTCGGCTATGCGGTGCTGTACGGGTTTCACGGCTACAATCTGGATTTTGAAAATATCCGGTATGAAGACCGTGATCGGCTGACCGCGTTTGTAGCGAAGCTCGCCGCCGCCTGTCATGGTTGGGGACTGAACGTTTCCATGGATATAACCCCGCTGTCGGACAGCAAAGAATGGTCGCTCGTTTATGACCGACAGGCGTTGGCGCCGTATCTGGACTATGTCGTTCTCATGGCCTACGATCAGGTCGGCAGGACCAGTTCGACGGCCGGTCCCGTTGCATCGTATCCGTGGGTCGTTCACAGCGTGGAAACGTTGAAAGCATTGGTGCCGGCGGAAAAAATTATCCTCGGTATTCCGCTCTACATGAGGATTTGGTATGAAACGGATGCAAATGAAAATTTGCCCGACGCTTTAGACAAATGGCCGAAAACAGTGGCTGAAGCAAAACGCGATCGCCCCGGAAATGCGATGATTGCTCCTAACGTCGGTACAAGAAAGGAACGGAAACTGTTTGTTCGGACCTTGACCTTGGCGGACAGCAAAAAACTCGCGGAAAAATATGCCGCTTACCTCACTTGGGATGAAAGACTGCAGCTCAATTACTTGGAATTGCCACTGGTTACGGGAACCGTAAAAATCTGGTTCGAAGATGACAAGACGCTGGCGGCGAAACGGAACTTGGCAGTTCGCGAAGGTCTCGGCGGTGTCGCCTTTTGGCGCAAGGGATTTGAAGATAACGGCTTTTGGCAAGGATTTGCAAAACATGAATTGACTTGAGACAGCGGGAACACTATAATAGTACCAATAACGTTGCATTTACGGCATAAAGCGGCAGTACAATAGGAGGCAAAAAGATAAATGGAAAAGTACATTCCCCAGGAAATAGAAACGAAATGGCAGAAAATATGGCAGGAAAATCATAGTGACTGCTGTCCTGACGACAACGGCAAACCGCCGTACTATGTATTGGAAATGTTTCCTTATCCCTCCGGAAATCTTCATATGGGTCATGTGCGCAACTATACGATCGGTGATGTCATTGCCCGTTATCGTCGTATGAACGGATTTAATGTCCTTCATCCCATGGGATTTGATGCCTTCGGTATGCCGGCGGAAAATGCGGCTATTAAACGGAATATTCCGCCTAAAGAATGGACCTACAGCAATATTGCGAATATGGAACGGCAGCAGAAGGCGCTCGGCCTTTCGTATGACTGGGAGCGTGAAGTGGCGACATGCCATAAAGAGTACTATAAATGGACACAGTGGATTTTTGAACTTCTTTATAAAAAAGGATTGGCTTACCGCAAGGAAGCGAAAGTAAACTGGTGCGAGTCATGCAACACGGTATTGGCCAACGAACAGGTTATCGACGGGAAATGCTGGCGTTGTGATCACGATGTCGTTAAAAAAGATCTGAAACAATGGTTCTTTAAAATTACGGATTATGCCGATCGCCTTTTGGCCGACTTGAACTTGTTGGAAGGTTGGCCCGACCGCGTCAAGGTCATGCAGCGTAACTGGATCGGCCGCAGCGAAGGCGCTAATTTTTTCTTTGATATCCCGGAAATCGGGGAAAAGGTGGAAATGTTTTCGACCCGTATCGACACGGTTTTCGGTTCGACTTTCGTCGTTTTGGCTCCGGAGCATCCCTTTGTCGAACGGTTGATCAAAGGCAAGCCCAATGAACAGGCGTTGCGAACATTTATTGGGCAGATGAAAAATCAGAGCGATCTGGAACGGACGTCTAATGAAGCGGAAAAAGTCGGCATGTTTACCGGTGCTTACGCCGTTAACCCGCTGAATAACGAACAGGTGCCGATCTGGATTGCCAATTACGTTTTGGCTGATTACGGTACTGGCGCCGTCATGGGCGTTGCCGGTCATGATCAGCGCGATTACGAGTTCTGCAAAAAATATGGCATTCCTATTCATTATGTCATCGACGATCCTGAAGGTAACTACGATTTCAGCGGTAACGGCGACACGGCATTTACCGGCGAAGGCGTATTGATGAATTCGGGAGAATTTAACGGCCTGACGATCGAAGAAGGGCAGAAGGCCATTACAAAATGGCTGGAAGAACATCACTGCGGCAAAGGGACCGTTAATTTCCGTTTACGGGATTGGCTTATCTCCCGTCAGCGATATTGGGGTGCTCCCATTCCCGTCATTTATTGTGAAAAGTGCGGTGAACAGTTGGTGCCGGAAGAACAGCTTCCCGTAGAACTTCCGGAAGACGTCCAGTTTACGGCAGGTGCCGTTTCTCCATTGGCAACGAGCGAAAAGTTCATCCATTGCACTTGTCCGAAATGTGGCGGTCCCGCTGTTCGCGAAACGGATACGATGGATACGTTCGTCTGTTCGTCATGGTATTATCTTCGTTACACCGATGCACGCAATACAGCGAAGCCCTGGGATCCGCAGAAAGCCAATCATTGGATGAATGTCGATCAATATATCGGCGGTATTGAGCATGCGATTCTGCATTTGCTGTATTCCCGCTTTTTGATGAAGGTATTTCATGATGAAGGGTTTGCAGAAGCTGTTGAACCTTTTGAGCGATTGCTGACGCAGGGCATGGTGCTGAAAGACGGCAGCAAGATGTCCAAATCGAAGGGGAACGTCGTTTCTCCGGAAGAGATACTGGAAAAATACGGCGCTGATACGGCGCGTCTTTTCATCCTTTTTGCGGCCCCTCCGGAACGTGATCTGGAATGGTCCGATCAGGGCGTTGAAGGTTCTTATCGTTTTCTGAATCGCGTTTGGCGCATTGCGCATCAGTTTGCCGCCTTGGCAAAGAGCGGCGATGTGGGCCGGCGGGATTATACGGAAGCGGAGCGGGAGTTACGCTTGAAAGAGCATGCATCTATTGCCAAGGTGAGTGCCGATGTACAGGGGCAGAACGGTACATATGCGTTGAATACGGCTGTCAGTGCAATTATGGAGTTGGTTAACGCCATGTATGCCTACAGTAATGAACATACCGATATTCATCACGATGTAGCCGCAGAGGTAAACACCAATTTGTTGAAGCTGCTGGCGCCGTTTACACCGCATATCGCTGAAGAATTATGGCACCTGATCGGTGGGGCGGGAAGCATTCATGCGCAAACCTGGCCGCAAGTGGATGAGGCGGCTTTGGTCGTCAACAGTATTGAACTGCCGATCCAGATTAACGGCAAAGTCCGCGAACGAATTACGGTAACGCCGGATATCGGTCCGGACATACTGAAGGAAAAGGTATTGGCTATGCCGCGCGTGCAGGAATTTATCGGCAATAAAAACGTAGTGAAATTCATTGTCGTTCCCAAGAAAATCATTAATATCGTTATAAAATAAAAAGAGGGATGCCGCCGGCATCCTTCTTTTAAAAACGTGCCGGGAGAGGATAGCTTGATTAGAGAACTTGAAGTCTTACGTCAAAGATGGGCGAGCAGAGACGTCATCCAATCACCTTGCCTGAACAACAGAGCCTGTGCGGTTCTGGTCCCGTTGGTTATGGATAAAGGGGTTCCGTCTCTGTTATTTGAGGTGCGCAGTTATGATCTGCAGTGGCAACCGGGCGATATCTGTTTTCCCGGTGGAGTAATCGAAGCTGATGATTCGTCGTCAAAAGAGGCGGCTTTGCGCGAAACCAGGGAAGAATTGGAAATGGCGGCAGAGGAAATCGCATATTTCGGTCCTCTGGACTATCTGGAGTCTCCCGTCGGAGTTACGATCTGGCCTCATCTCGGCTTTTTAGAGCGAGTGCCGACAGTTAAGAAAAGCGCTGAAATTGATCATCTCTTCACAGTTCCGTTGAATTGGTTTCGTGAAGAACGAATGGAAACTGCCAAAATTGAATTGGCGACACGGCCCGTACCCGGTTTTCCGGCTGATATTCCTTATGCAGGCGATCGTAATTCGTGGAAACGCCGAAGAACATATGATGTCTATTACTGTAAGTATAATGAATATGTTATTTGGGGCATTACGGGCCACATCATCAAAAATTTTCTGGAAATAACGGAGGATATGCAAAAAAATTCGGTGTCTGTTCATTTATGTTCTAAATAGAACTTGTTGAAGCAGTCGTCCGAACGGAACAATTATTTGAAATGGAAATTAATTAATATAACTGAATGTTTTGATGAAGAATTAATGGCATAAAGTAACGTATATTTACGGATAATTTCTTAACGTATGTGAGAAAAGAAATCGTTTTTTCGTTATATTTATAAATAAGACTAGTCTTGATAGGTATAAATACTGCCATAACTATGACTAAATAGAATAATTACAGTGCTTAAAGCTATCGTTGGGGTATTGATTTATATTGTGAAAAGTTGTACAATTTACAAAGAAGAGCTGGTGCAGGGTGTAGATGCATCGGGTTCCGGTGGTTAATGCTTATGATTGCAGGCCTGTGAAGAAATTTCTGTAGGGAGTTTAAAGCCTGTAATATCATACTAAAATTTTTAATGATTATTTTAAGGAGAGTGGAAGAGAATGGATTTTAATTACACAGAAGATCAGGAAATGTTTGTCAAATTGGCGAAAGATTTTGGCGTTAAGAAATTGTTGCCGACAGTTACGGAACGTGATCACAAGCATGAATATGACGAAGCTTTAATTGAAGAAATGCTGGGCATGGGCCTTGCTGGCACTTATTTCCCCGAAGAATTCGGCGGCGCCGGAGCCGACGTTTTGAGCTACATCATGACGGTTGAAGAATTGGCAAAATATGATGCCGGTGTTTCGATTACACTGTCTGCAGACGTTTCTCTCTGTGCTAATCCGATTTGGCAGTTCGGTAATGAAGAACAAAAGAAAAAATATTTGACGCCTCTTTGCGAAGGTACGAAATTGGGCGCATTCGGCTTGACGGAACCCAATGCCGGCACGGATGCTTCCGGACAGCAGACTGTTGCCGTTAAAGAAGGCGACCACTATGTATTGAACGGCTCCAAGATCTTCATCACCAACGGCGGCGCCGCTGATATTTATGTCGTATTCGCTATGACGGACAAGACTCAGGGCAATAAAGGCATCAGCGCTTTCATTCTGGAAAAAGGCATGGAAGGCTTCACATTCGGCAAGAAGGAAGACAAACTCGGTATCCATACTTCTCAAACGATGGAACTGGTGTTCCAGGATGTAAAAGTTCCTGCTGAAAATCTTCTCGGCGAAGAAGGCAAAGGCTTTAAGATTGCCATGATGACCTTGGACGGCGGCCGTATCGGCGTTGCTGCGCAGGCTCTCGGTATTGCTGAAGCAGCGTTGGAAGATGCAATCAAATATTCTAAAGAACGTGTACAGTTCGGCAAACCGCTTTGCAAATTCCAGGCTATTTCCTTCAAACTTGCCGATATGGCAACGAAAATTGAAGCAGCCCGTCTTCTCGTATACAAAGCAGCTATGAAGAAACAGGAAGGGAAACCGTTCTCCGTTGATGCTGCTATGGCTAAAATGTATGCTTCCGACATTGCTATGGAAGTTACCGTTGATGCCGTTCAGATCTTCGGCGGCTATGGCTACAGTGAAGAATATCCTGTTGCCCGTCATATGCGCGATGCTAAGATCACGCAGATTTATGAAGGAACGAACGAAGTACAGCGCATGGTTACTTCCGGCGCTCTCTTGCGGTAAAATTGTTTAGGATACAGGTCCGGCCTTATGACCGGACCTGTTGAATAAAATAAAAATTTTTTAGGAGGCAAATGTAATATGGAAATATTGGTATGTGTCAAACAGGTTCCGGACACGGCAGAAGTAAAGATTGATCCCGTAAAACATACGGTCATTCGCGCCGGCGTTCCTAACATTTTCAACCCCTTTGACCAGAATGCTCTGGAAGCAGCTCTGCAGTTAAAGGATAACCAGGGAGCAACGGTAACATTGCTTTCGATGGGGCCACCCCAGGCTGTCGAAGTATTGCGCGAAGGCTTGGCAATGGGTGCTGACGATGCTTATCTCCTCACAGACAGAAAGGTCGGCGGTTCCGATACGTTGGCTACAGGCTATTGCTTGGCACAGGCTGTTAAGAAAGTTGCTGAAATTAAAGGTATCGAACAGTTTGATATCATTCTTTGCGGCAAGCAGGCCATTGACGGCGATACGGCTCAGGTCGGTCCGCAGGTTGCTACTGAATTGGGCATTCCGCAGATTACCTATGCTGCTCATATTGACGTTGACGGCACCAAAGTTACGGTTAAACAACAGAACGAAGAAGGCTACATCGTAACGGAAGCTAACTTCCCTGTTTTGATCACTGCAGTTAAGGAATTGAATGAACCTCGTTTCCCGACCATTCGCGGCACAATGAAAGCAAAACGTCGTGAAATCCCGACGCTTTCTGCAGAAGATATTAAAGTTGATGAATCGCTCATCGGCTTGTCCGGGTCTCCGACAAAGGTTCGCAAAATTTTCACTCCGCCTCAGAGAACACAGGGTCTCATCATTAAGGAAGAAGATCCGAGTGTAGCTGTAGCAACGTTGATGGAAAAATTGACTGCACAAAAGATCATATAATCTAAGGAGGATAAGTGAAGATGGATGTAGCAGAATACAAAGGCGTATATGTAATCGCTGAACAATTTGAAGGCAAATTACGTAACGTAGCTTTCGAACTGTTGGGTCAGGGCAAAATACTGGCTGACACCATTGGTGACGAAGTTGGCGCTGTACTGATTGGCCATAACGTAAAACCCTTGGCACAGGAACTTATTGCCAGCGGTGCAAAAAAAGTGTATGTGTATGATGATCCTAAATTCGAAAATTACAACACGACGGCTTATACAAAAGCTTTAACGGATTTCTTTGAAAAAGTTAAACCGAATGTATATCTCGTTGGTGCTACGAATATTGGTCGTGATCTCGGCCCCCGCGTTGCCAATGAACTGAAAACGGGTTTAACTGCCGACTGCACGAGCCTGGCTGTTGATGAAGACGGCAAAACTATCGTCTGGACCCGTCCGGCACTGGGCGGTAACATCATGGCTGAAATCATTTGCCGTGACAATCGTCCGCAAATGGGTACAGTTCGTCCGAACGTATTCAAGAAACCGGAACCGGATGCCAATGCAACGGGTGAAGTTATCGATATGTCCGTAGAATTGACGGATGCTGATTTCTTGACGAAATTCATTGAACTCATTAAATTAGGCGGCGGCGGTATTAAAATTGAAGAAGCCGATATCATCGTTTCCGGTGGCCGCGGCATGAACGGTTCCGAACCGTTTACGGGTATGCTGAAAGAATTGGCTGACGCTCTTGGCGGTGCTGTCGGTGCTTCCCGTGCTGCTGTTGACGCCGGTTGGATTGACGCCCTTCATCAGGTCGGACAGACGGGTAAAACTGTCGGCCCGAAGATCTATGTTGCCTGCGGTATTTCCGGCGCCATTCAGCATTTAGCCGGTATGAGCGGCTCCGATTGCGTCATTGCAATCAATAAAGATGAAGATGCTCCGATTTTCAAAGTTTGCGATTATGGTATTGTCGGCGACGCTTTCCAGATCGTTCCGATGATTACGGAAGCTATTAAAAAGATTAAAGGTTAAGCAGCATTGTACGACTGAGAAGACTGTCTGAATCGACAGTCTTCTTTTTATACGCAGCAGAATGCAGGCAAACTTTATTTGGCGTACTTGACATATGTATCGTGCAGACGTATAATTTATGCAAACATATAAATAGGTAATCAGTAAAGATGAGGACAAGGCAAGATGCCGATTTCTCTACAGAGAAGGATATGTATGCTGAAAGTATCCTGTGAAATGTCTCTTGTCACCACCTCGGAGCTCACAAACTGAAAACAGTATGTTTGTGCGGTCGCTACGTTACAGCGCTCAAGATACCGGATACTTTCGGTAAATAGGGTGGAACCGCGTGAATAAGACTCTCGTCCCTTTGGGATGAGGTCTTTTTTTATTTAAGGAGGTATAATCATGGCAGAAATAATTTTAAAAGACGGCAGTAAAAAAGAATTTGCCGATGGGATTTCTCTGTATGATGCTGTTCAACAATTGAGCAACAGCTTGGCGAAAAAAGTGTTGGTCGCAAAGGTAGACGGAGTGGTGACGGATTTACGCCGCACGATTGTTAATGGATCTCAAGTAGAGTTTTGCACTTTTGACAGCCAAGAAGGAAAAGATACGCTTCGTCATTCGGCGGCTCACATTATGGCGCAGGCTATTAAACGCCTTTACAGTGACGTAAAGCTCGCGATTGGTCCTGCTATTCAAAACGGTTTTTATTACGATCTGGATACGGAGCACCGTTTCGCGCAAGATGATTTTGCCGATATTGAAGCGGAAATGAATAAAATCGTTAAAGAAAATTTGCCGATAACGGCAGAAACGCTTTCCCGAGATGAAGCGATCAAACTTTTCACTGATTTGCATGAAGACTATAAAGTGGAATTGATTAACGATCTGCCCGCCGATGTTGCGATTTCCATTTACCGGCAGGGCGAATACGTTGATCTTTGCGCCGGTCCCCATGTAGAACGGACGGGGCAGGTAAAAGCCTTTAAATTGCAATCTGTTGCCGGGGCCTATTGGCGCGGCGATGAAAAGAATAAAATGTTGCAGCGAATTTACGGAACGGCTTTTGAAAACCAAGATCAACTGGAAGAATATTTGACGATGCTCGCAGAGGCGGAAAAGCGGGATCATCGCAAAATCGGGAAGGAAATGGATCTGTTCAGTTTTCATGAAGAAGGGCCCGGGTTCCCGTTCTTCCACAATAAAGGGATGGTTCTTCGTAACACGCTTTTGAAATTCTGGAATGAATTGCATGAAGAATTCGGCTATGAACAAATCAGCACGCCGATCATCTTGAATCGGAAATTGTGGGAGCAGTCGGGACATTGGGATCATTATCGCGATAATATGTATTTTACGACGATTGATGATGAACCGTACGCGATCAAGCCGATGAACTGTCCCGGAGGCATCTTGATTTATAAGAGTAATGTTCACAGCTACCGTGATCTGCCGATCCGTTCGGCTGAACTGGGCTTGGTACATCGTCATGAACTTCACGGCGCTTTGCACGGCCTCTTCCGTGTCCGCAGCTTCACGCAAGATGATGCGCATATTTTTATGCTTCCCAGTCAGATTAAACAGGAAATAGGCAGTGTCCTTGATCTTTTTGACAGAGCGTATAAGGCGTTCGGCTTGGATTATCATGTAGAGCTGTCAACTCGTCCGGAAGATTCCATGGGCAGTGATGAAATTTGGGAACTCGCAACGCAGACCTTACGTGAAGCTATTGAAGAAAAAGGCGTTCCTTATCAGATCAATGAGGGAGATGGCGCCTTCTACGGGCCGAAGCTGGATTTCCATGTCAAGGACTCCATCGGCCGTACCTGGCAGTGCGGCACGATTCAACTCGATATGCTGATGCCGGAACGGTTTGACATGACCTATATCGGTGAAGACGGGCAGAAGCATCGTCCCGTCATGATCCACCGGACCTGTTTCGGCAGCATTGAACGATTCATCGGTATTTTGATCGAAAACTATGCCGGTGCGTTTCCCGTATGGCTGGCTCCGGTACAGATCAAACTTTTGCCGATTTCGGAACGTCACCTGAGTTATGCCAAACGCTTGCAGGGGCAGCTCAAAAAACTCGGTGTTCGTGCGGAAGTTGATGAAAGCAATGAAAAGATCGGTTATAAGATTCGAAAGGCGCAGATGGAAAAGGTTCCCTATATGGGCATTATCGGTGACAAGGAAATGGAAGATAACACTATTTCCATACGCGACCGTGTCAAAGGGGACTTAGGCGCTAAGGAAATAGACGATTTCATCGAACATGTGTGCGAATTGTCGGAAACCCGCAAGGGATAAGATAAAAGATCTATGCCATTTATGTGGCATAGATCTTTTTTTGCCGGCCGTCTTTACTTGCCGTTACGATTCATCTACAATAAATATGATAAATCAAAAGAACGGAGCGTTTTTAGTTATTATGTTGATAAATTGGTATCCCGGCCACATGGCCAAAGCAAAGCGATTGATTGAAGAAAATATAAAGGTTATTGATGTTATTGTCGAACTGGTCGACGCCCGTATTCCCTATAGCAGCGCGAATCCGATGATCGGGCGGCTGATCGGTCAGAAACCGTCTGTGCTTGTACTGAATAAGGCTGATTTGTCGGATCCGCAAAAGGTGAAAGCGTGGACAGCATACTATGCTCAAGGGGGAAGGCCTGTCATCGCGCTGAACAGTAAGGACGGCAAAGATGTTAAGGGTTTGCTGCACCTGATCCGTCAGTTAGCGGCTCCAAAGCTGGCGCACTGGAAGGCGAGAGGGCTGAAAACGCGCTCGGTACGAACCATGATTTTAGGGATTCCCAATGTAGGCAAGTCGACGCTGATCAATCACCTTGCCGGAAGGCGTTCGGCAAAGACTGCCGACAAGCCCGGAGAGACAAAAGGAAAGCAGTGGGTGAGCCTTGCGGAAAAGTTGGAGTTGCTGGATACTCCCGGCGTATTGTGGCCGAAGCTGGAAAATCAGGTGAGCGCTTATCGCTTAGCGGCTACGGGAGCAATTTCCGATACGGTTTTTGATATGGAAGACGTAGTTCGGCAGTTGATTACAGAACTGACGGCGCGATATCCGGAAGCGTTGCGGAATCGATTTAAGCTTGACGCACTGCCGGTGACGGCGGCGCAAACAATTGAGGCGATCGGCAGAAAGCGGGGATGCATTGTCGGCGGCGGTACGGTAGACTTGGAAAAAACGTATAAGCTGATTTTGAAAGATTACCGGGAAGGGCGTATCGGTTTAATTTCATTGGATTTTCCGGAAGATTTTGCCGAAGGCGGTGAAGTGCGATGAACAGCGGAGATTTTACGGTAGCGGAATTGCAGAAACTGCTCCTGTCACCCGATGCGGACAAGACAGCGATATTGACGGCCATGCGAGGTGATGCGAGGCGGTCGGTTCGGAATCTGGCAACATCTTTTTTCAAACGCATGCAGCGGCAGGCAGAGGAACTGAAGCGATTGGAAGAGATGTATCGGTTGGAGAAGGCGTATTATGACCGGGGGATCTTTCATGTTGCCGGTGTTGATGAAGCCGGTCGCGGCCCAATTGCCGGCCCGGTCATGATTGCTGCCGTCATTTTGCCGCCGCTGTGGGTTTGTCCCGGGCTGAATGACAGCAAAAAGGTATCACCGAAAAAGAGGGACCGTCTCTATGACGAAATTATGACACACGCCGTCGCCGTTTCCTGTATCGCGAAGACGGAGAAAGAAATTGACGAGCTTGATATTTACCATGCGACACAGGCGGGCATGTACGAAGCGGTCAATACGCTGTCGACGGCTGCAGAGGCTGTTCTTTGCGATGCCATGCCCTTGCCGCAGCTATCCGTGCCGCATCGATCCATTATCGGCGGTGACGCTCTCAGCGCTTCCATTGCGGCCGCTTCAATCATCGCCAAGGTGACGCGTGACCGGCTGATGCAGGAATACGACCGCGCATATCCGGCATACGGCTTTGCCGTGCATAAAGGGTATCTGACGCAGCGCCATCGCGACGCCGTGCTTGCTTTCGGCCCTTGTCCGATTCATCGACGCAGCTTTGAGCCGATCAAAAGCATGATTAAATAAAGAAAGCCCTGCTGCATCTTACTTGCAGCAGGGTTGTATTCGTCTCAAAACAGATTTTTCATCCATAACATGGCGAAAGCGCAGATGGAACCGAGCAGGGAAATGCCGATAACGTAATAAAATCCGAATTCGTTGGAAGAAAAAGGGACGTTGACATTCATGCCCCAGAGGCTGAAAACGATTGTCGGCACAGCCAGAATAATCGTAATGGAGGCCAAAAACTTCATGACCATGTTCAGGTTGTTGGAAATAATGGAAGCAAACGTATCGGACATGCTGATAAGGACGTTGGAATACATTTCGACCATTTCAATCGCCTGTTTGTTTTCAATGATGACATCTTCCAACAAATCTTCATCTTCTTCATACATTTTCAGAAGATGGTGCAACGCCGTATTACGCCGCAGCCGCATGAGCCGTTCCATTACGATGCCGTTGCCGCGGAGTGCCGAAGTGAAGAAGGTCAAGGATTTCTGCAACTCCAGCAGCATGAAGAATTCTTTGTTTCGCATGGAGTGACGCAGCACGCTCTCGATGTCATCTGTGCGATGGTTGATTTGCTGCAGATATTTTAAGAATAAGGTTGCCGTCCGGTAAAGTATTTGAAAGAGAAAGCGCGTTTTTTTGAACGTGTAAAAGAAGGGGTACTTGTTTTCCGTAAAAGAATGGAGAACATCGGTTTCCTGAATGCAGAGGGTTACGATAAAGTCCGGCGTAATGAAGATGCCGAGAGGCAACGTATCGTAGCTGTCCGTTTCCAAGATGATCGGAATGTTGATGACGACGAAGATATAATTATCTTCCAGTTCAACGTGTGAACGTTCTTCCGTATCGAGAGGTGTTTTTAAAACATCCGTCGGGATTTCCGTAATCATCGAAACCAATTGCAAATCATCGGAATCAGGATTGACGACATTGATCCAGGAGCCTTTTTCAGCGACCGCCAAAGAAATGTTTTCTTCCAGGTGACCGTTATTATGTTTGTATACGTCAATCATGGCGTCGCCTCCTTTTTCGATTATTCCGAAAATTCCAAATTTAATATAATCATATTCAGTGATGTAAGTCAAGGGGAGACGGAGTATTTCCCTCGTTTTTACACGGTGCGGGCGTACTGCCGCCCGGCAGTTGCATTGCAGCGGAATACTGGAGAGGAAAGGCTTTTTTTGTTATAATAAGAACGCATATATTTATTAGGTCCACACCATGCGGATAAGAGGAGGAACAGGTTTTGCTGGCAATTTTTATTAACGGTCTCAGTACGGCGGCCGGGGCGTTACTGGGAATTTTTTTAGGGAAATGGTTTGAGGAAAAATGGGAAAAAGCATTATTTTCCGCCATTGCTCTGGTCAACATCGGTATCGGCATACAAGGAGCCATCAAAACGGAGAATTGGCTGCTGGTACTGGTCAGCATGAGTCTCGGCGCCTTGATTGGTACGATCGTTTCGCTGGAAGATAAGATGCAGCATGTCGGCGAGGTGTTGAAAGAAAAATTGCATGCCGGCAATGATGCCAGATTCGTTGACGGCTTCGTTACTTTATCCGTTTTACAAATTGTCGGCGCCATGGCGATCTTGGGGCCGATACAGGCGGCGCTGGTTAACGATCCGTCGCTCCTGTATTTAAAATCGGTGCTGGATTTTGTGTCGGCCTTCCTTTTTGCTTCCGTTTACGGTGTCGGTATTTTACCGGTCGGGCTTGTCGTTATCGTTTATGAGCTGCTGTTTTATTTTTTTGCATCCGTTTTGTCACCGTTGATGACTCCCGATGTGGTACGGGAATTAAATGCCGTAGGCAATTTGCTTATTTTGGCGATCGGCTTGAATTTACTCGGTATTGTTAAGCTGAAAGTCGCCGATTATCTGCCGGCTGTTTTCATTCCCGTCATTTATTTCACTGTATTGGCATGGCTGTCGTAGAAAGAGGAGTGGACGTTGCAATTATTACGAATGGAACTGCGGGGATTTAAGTCCTTCGCCGATAAAACGGTATTGACTTTTGATAAAGGCATTACGGCCATTGTCGGGCCTAACGGCAGCGGCAAAAGCAATATTTCCGATGCCGTACGTTGGGTTATGGGAGAACAGAATATTCGGCAGCTGCGAGGTCAAAAATCGGAAGATATCATTTTTTCGGGAACGGAAAAGCGCAAACCGCACGGTGTTGCCGAAGTATCCCTTTATTTTGACAACAGCGATCATGCGCTGGATATTGATTTTACGGAAGTCGCCGTTACAAGACGTTATTTTCGCTCCGGAGACAGTGAATTTTATATCAATAAGCGGCCGTGCAGACTGAAGGATATTCATCATCTTTTTGCCGATACCGGAATCGGACAGGATTCAATGGCGGTTATCGGGCAGAATCGCGTGGATCGTATCTTGAACAGCAAGCCTGAAGAACGGCGGATTATTTTTGAAGAAGTAGCCGGCATCAGTCGCTTTAAGGGGCGTAAAGAAGAAGGGCTGCGCAAGATAAGTGAAACAGAGCGTAATTTGGAACGTATTCACGATATGATGACGATTCTTGAAGAGCGGCTGGAACCGATGCGGCAAGCGTCCGACAAGCTGCAGCGTTTTCGTCATCTTGACGGCGAAAGGCAGGCTTATGAAGGGACGCTGGTTCTACAGGAACTGCGTAACTACGAGCGTCTCCTGAGTAAAGCTGAAAATAATCGCAATATGGCACTTCAGGAACGGGAAGCGGCGGCGAAGGGCGTAGCCTGCAGCGAAGGAGAACGGCAGCGGCTGATGGCCGCCATGGAGAGCGAAAGCGTGGCGATGCGCCGTCTTGATGAAGCTGCCGCAGCCGCTCGGAATGAGTGGGAAAGTTTGAAGAGCCGGGCCGAAGCCTTTGAACAACGACGGCAATCTCTGACGGAAAATGCAAAAGACCTGGCTGCAGAAGGTGTCGTCGCGACAGAAAAAAGAAAGAAAGCTGAGGTACGGCAGCAGGAGCTTGCCGGAGAATTGGAAAGCAAGAAAAAGGCGCTTACCGCCGCCAGGCAGGGACAGCATTTGGCTGCGTCGCTGCTGGGGGAGGCCGAGAGGGGCGCCCGGCAGGCCGCCGCCGATTTGGATAAGGCCGTTGCCGCTGCTGCGTCACGACAGCAAAAGCTGTTCATGATTCAGCGTGATATAGCCGATTTGCAACGGCGTTTGGAAGAAAACGCGGCGACCGTCGGGCAGCTTAAAGCCGACCGGCAGGAGCAGGAAGCGTTGTTGCAGCAGGCCCGTCAGGGACATACTGCTGCCGCGTCCGCGCTGATCGAAAGTGAAAAGCTCGCCGTACGTTGCCGCGAGACCATGGCCGAGGCCGCAACGGTACGGCAACAAGCAGTTGCTGCCGTTGAAGACGCAATCCGCAAAGAACGGCAACGGCATAATGAGGCGGAACGATTGCAGCAGCGCATTCGTGTTTTAGCCGGAATGGAAGAAGCCCATGAAGGAGCGGGGCAGGCCGCGCAGGCGGTCTTGGCGGCTAACCAGCCGTGGCGCAATCATGTATGCGGCATTGTCGGGGAGCTCTGCGCGATACCGGCGGCGTATGCCGTCGCCGTCGATGTCGCTCTTGGCGGGGCGGCGCGCCATGTTATCGTCGAACATGAAGAAGCCGCCCGTGCGGCGATCCGGTATTTGAAACAGCAGCACGGCGGCAGGACGACGTTTTTGCCGCTCAATACGGTCAAGTCGAGGAAGCGGACGGCCGAAGAGACCGCCGCTGCCGAAGAAAAGGGAATCGCCGGTTTTGCCGATGCATTAATCCGGTATGATGGTAAATATGCCGGTGTTTTTTCTTCTCTTTTGGGAAAGACGTTGATTGCCGATTCGGCGGATACCGGCTCGGCCGTCGCCCGGAAATACGGGTACAGGTTGAGGATCGTCTGCCTTGATGGCACGCAGTTCCATGTCGGTGGATCGCTGACCGGCGGCAGCAATCAGAAGCGGGAGGGGTCGCTGATCGGCAGGCGGGTTCTTCTGCACGAACTGCGCAGTCAGTATGACCGTTGTGAAGAGGAACTGCTTCAATTGCGTCATAAGGCCGCCGTTTGTCAGCGGGAAGAGACGGCTGCGTCGGCTGCTGTCGCGGCGCAGGAAAAAACGCTTCGTCAGCGTGAACAAGATTTGCAGCAGGTTCGCTGGCAGGCTGAGACGACACGGCGAGAGGCGGACAGGTTGTCGGTCTCCTTGCAGGAAGCAATTCGGAAGCTGGAGGCACTGACAGAACTTCGTTCCGATATTCAAGCCGAACTGGTCGCAGCCAATGAAACGTTGACGCGCTGGCAGAACGAACCGGAAGAAGGAAACGAGGCGTTGCGTGAAATGCATGCGGCCGCCTTGGCCGAAGCGGAACGTTGTCGGGAAACGGTGACAGAACGTCAGGTAGCGGTTGCGGCATTGCAGGAACAAGTCCGCCATGCGGAGATACAACTGGCTCAGAATGGAGACTGGCTGCAACAGCTGATGGAGGAAACCGAAGGAAACGTCAAAAGACGGCAAGATCTTGCCGCTAAAGAAGAGGAACTGACGCGGCTTTATGGCGAAGTTCAGGCCCATCTGCAGAAGAAGGAAGAGGAGCTGATGCAGAAGGAACGGGATAAGGACGCATTTTACCGATCGAAAGAAGATAATTTCCGCAAGAACAAGGAATTGGAAGAAGCGCTGCAGCAGCTGCGGGATGCATTGGAACACTGGGATCACCGCATTAACGGGCAGAATATACTGATAGAAAAGTACGGCGGAGAAATACGTCGCAGTGAAGAGCGTCTGGCGCTGCAAGGATTATCCCGGGCAGAGGCGATGGAAAAACGACGTGAAGGATCTTTGCAAGAACTTCAGCGGACACTGCGCGATTTGCAGCAATCAATTGCTGCCTTGGGGCAGATCAATCCGAATGCAGACAGAGAATATGAAAGTGCCGCTGAAAAGCATGCCTTTTATCAGCGACAATGCGACGATTTGCTGGAAGCGCGCCGCAAACTGACAGCCGTGGTGGCCGAGATCGACAAGGCAATGGCTGAACAGTTCAGCGCTGCTTTCAAGGAAATTAGCTGTCATTTCCAGAATGTCTTCAGCCGTCTTTTCGGCGGCGGTGAAGCAAAGATACTGTTAACGGACAGTCATCAAGTGTTAACGGCGGGAATTGAATTTATGATTCAGCCGCCGGGGAAGAAACAGCAGCCGCTGACGCTGCTTTCCGGCGGCGAACGGGCGTTGACCGTCATTGCGTTGCTGCTGGCTTTTTTGGCTTATCATCCGGCGCCGTTCTGTCTGGTCGATGAAGTAGATGCCGCTTTGGATGAGGCGAATGTCGAACGCATGGCGCGGTATTTGAAAAATTACAGCGGCAATACGCAGTTTATCGTCATTACTCACAGACGGCAGACGATGGAAGCGGCGAATACATTGCAGGGCGTGACGATGGAAGAAAAAGGGATATCCCGCCTTCTGACGGTTGAAGTGGATACGTTACTGGAGAAAGGAAGATGATCATGGGATTTTTTTCTAAATTGCGGCAAGGGCTGGAAAAAACGAAGCATTCATTAATCAGCAATATCGAAACAGTCGTTCGCGGCTATGCCAAAATAGACGAGGAAATGTACGATGATTTGGAAGCCGTCATGCTTACCGGTGATATCGGCGTAGAAACGACGGAATATTTACTCGGAAAAATACGCGAAGGCGTCAGGAGCAAGGAGATCAGGGACGGTAAAGATGTCGTGCCCTATTTGGAAAAGGCCATCGTCGCCTTGTTGGCGGAAAATGAAGCGCCCCTTCCCGACACGACGGGAACGACGAATGTTATTTTCATCGTCGGAGTCAACGGCGTCGGCAAAACGACGACGATCGGCAAGTTGGCGTCCTACTACATGCAGCAAGGAAAATCCGTCATGGTTGCTGCCGGCGATACCTTTCGCGCCGCTGCTTCGGAGCAGTTGACAATCTGGGCGCAGCGTGCCGGCGTGCCGATCATCAAGCACCAGGAGGGAGCCGATGCGGCTGCCGTCGTTTTCGATGCGACCGCTTCGGCCAAGGCCAGGAAGATCGACGTCCTGCTCGTCGATACGGCAGGGCGGCTGCATACCAAGTCGAATTTGATGGAAGAATTGCGAAAAATGGCGCGCGTTGCCAGTAAGAACATTGACGGTGCGCCCCAGGAAACGCTGTTGGTACTTGATGCGACGACGGGGCAGAACGCGGTCAGCCAAGCGAAGCTTTTCGGTGACGTCGTTCCGTTGACCGGCGTCGTCTTGACGAAGCTTGACGGTACGGCCAAAGGCGGCGTGATTTTGTCGGTAAAGCGGGAATTGGGCGTACCTGTCCGCTGGATCGGTGTCGGCGAGGGTGTTGATGATCTCCGTCCCTTTGATCCCGTGCAATTTGCCGACGCCTTATTTGATAAAAATATAGCGGAACGGGAGGCTGCCGGCGATTAATCTTCCGCTCCGCAGGCCGAAGCCGAACCGGCTCACGGATATACAGGCGATCTCTCCGCCATGAGAGATCGTTTTTTATATAGTTTTCAAGTGCAGCTAAAACGGGATAACCAAAAAGCGGGGAAGTGATTGACTATTGTTGCCGGGGGCCGTAAAATTTTACTCAGGACGACGCCGAATGAAGTATCCGTATAAGGGGACAAATTCGCATGATGAACAAGTATGTGGAGCCGTTGGAGGAAAGGGGAGATGATCCAGTGTATATTGCAGATCTGAACTATGTCAAACCGTTGGCAGAGGTGGAAAGATATTTACCGGAACATCGGGCTTTTTTGGAAAAATATTACCGTGCAGGCAAGTTTATTTGCTCCGGGAGGAAGAACCCGAGAACAGGCGGCATAATTCTGTTTAATGCCATTGATGAAAAGGAAATGAAGGCGATCATTTTAGAAGACCCGTTTCATGTGCACGGCATTGCAGCATATACGGTTACCGAATTTTATCCGACTAATTGTGCGAAGGATTTTGAACGCTTTACGGTATAGGCAAAGGAGCCGGCGGCGGAGAACGCAAAAGGCAGCGAGGGAACGGTGTAATCAGGAAAGCGCGGGACAGTTATCGGGTTCGTTACCGGCTGCGGGCCGATAAGGCCTCCTTTTGGGCAGAAGCGGGTAAAACGGCGCGCGTGTCCACCCTTTTTGGTGTTTGCCTGTCGTAGCAGCGCCGGCCGTGGAGACTGAAGGACAGCCCTACGTTTTGACCGGCAGAATGATGAATAGAGGGGGAATAGATGATGAATAAAGACATGATGCCCGTTATTTTTTTCGGTCACGGGTCACCGCTGAATGCGATTGATGAGAACAGTAAAGCCAGGGCGACGTGGGGGAAATGAGCCGGATCCTTGAAAAACCGCGATGCATTGTCGCTATATCGGCGCACTGGTATACGCAGGGCCTTTATGTGCGGACAGCCGACAACAATCCGAAGATCGATGATATGTACGGCTTTCCGGAAGCCTTGTACCGGCTGCGTTATGCGGCGCCGGCCTGTCCGGAGGAAGCGGCAAAAGTGCTGCGCCTTTTGGAACCGGCCGGCCGCGCCGGCAATGATTGGGGTCTTGATCACGGCGTATGGTCCGTTCTGGCCAATGTTTATCCGCAAGCTGACGTACCCGTCGTCATGGTCAGCGTCGACGGTTCGGCCGACAGTTCCGCTCAATTTGAAGTGGGCAGAAGGTTGGCGCCGCTGCGTCGGGAAGGGGTGCTGATTATGGGCAGCGGTAATGTCGTGCATAACCTGATGATGACGGATTGGGATATGACAGGAGGGTATACGTGGGCGGAGACTTTTAACGATCAGATCAAACAGGCCGTTTTGCAACACGATTACACTGCCGTTATCAATTACAAAAAGCTGGATCAGCAACACTTGGCCGTACCGACTCCGGATCATTTTAATCCCCTTCTGACTGTTCTGGGAGCCCTGGACGGCAATGAAAACGTGACGGTGTTCAACGATTATTGTGAGCTCGGATCAATGGCGATGACTTCGTATCTGTTCGGCGTCATATAAATAGAAAAGCTTTTCGGCAGCGATTTGACAAGGCGCTTTTTGGAAAATACGGCTATCATCGGTCTTCTGTTTGATCAAGCAAACGGAAAAGCCGCGGATATTCATGCCGGTTATCCTATAGACTTCGGTTCACTTGCTTCCCGGTTTTCATGAATCGGTTTGCCGGAGGCGCCGCGACATTGCAACCGGTAGATGCCGGTGCCGCCCATGCCGGCGGGAAAGCGGGTTTCTGGAAATTTAATGCTACAGTATAGCCGCTGCGGTATCCGTTGGATAAAGCCGGCATGAGAAGGAGAGGGTATCATGTATATCGGAAATCTGGCGCAATGGCAGGAAGAATGCAGGACATTGCCGTCATTCATCGTTCCTTGGATCACGTATTTGGCAGGGCAAGATCTCCTGGCGCTGCCTGTAGGCCGCCATGAATTGCCTGACGGCAATTATCTGAATATTGACGAGGCGGAAACGGCTCCGGCAGTGCGGCGAAAGATGGAAGCCCATTGCCGCTATGTCGATATCCAGTTGCTGTTGGAGGGTACGGAAAACATCGGGTATCAGCCGATCAGCGATGCCGGGCCCGTTACGGAGGAGCGCAGCGGTGCCGACGCCCGGTTTTACGAACCGCCTGTTGCCGATGATCTGGTCATTTCCATGGTCCCGAAGAAAACGATTGCCGTCTTTTTCCCGACAGACGGGCATCGTTGCCTTTGCAGTCCTGTCGGGACCGGTGCGACGGTTCGCAAGGCCATTTTGAAAGTTCGTTTACCCGAATGAATCGATTTGTCCTCGTTTATGGGAATGGGGCGGTCCGGCTGCGTCAAGTGACGAACGCAGAAGATGAAGAGGTGTTAGAGTCAGGCCGCGCTATTGACTTATAGGCGTATCCATATTAAACTAAAAGATGGTACTGAGTTTTCTTTTTCAGTTTCGCTCGGCACAAGGATAACGTTAGGTGGCATTATGGCGAAAGATATCAGCAAGGATATTTTGCAGGCAGCTTTGCATGAGATAAGTAAATACGGCGCCGATTTCCATATGGACGATTTGGCAAAAAATCTCCACATCAGTAAACGGACTTTATATGAGCATTTTTCATCAAAACAGGAAATCGTTCGTGCCGCTTTTATATCGGTGCAAGATGAACTGTATGAACAGCATCTGCAAATTCTTGAGAACCCGAATATCTCGGCCGAAGAGAAATTGATCGGTTATTTTCAGGTCAAATCGCCTCGGGTGGCGGTAATGACTGTCCGTGAAATGAACGCCTTGCTGGCTAAAATGCCGGATGTCCGCTCCGAACTGCTTGCCCGTTCCCGGCGGGATTGGCAGCTGCTGCAGCGTTTTTTTTGAAGTGGCGCAGGAGAGCGACGCGTTCCGTCATTTTCATACGCCGTTACTGATGCACATGCTGCAAGGAGCTGTAAATGACATTTTAGATCATCTCCATGCGACAGAAAGAGATTACTCGTATCCCGAATATATGGAAGAATGCATCCGCATCATTTTATATGGGATCAAGAGACAGGGGGCAAATGACAAATGATACAGAAGCATAGGATTGTAACGGCAGGCGTGGCGGCATTCACCGTGGCGGCTCTTTTGGCCGGCTGCGGCGCTACCAAGGGAGTGCAGCAGCAGGCAGTAGCCGTCAATACGTATAAAGTAGCTGCCGAAGATACACCGGTGAAGGCCGAGTACAGCGGCATTGTGGCGGCGACGGACAAGGTGCCGGTACAGCCGAAAATATCGGGGCGTGTTGTCGAAAAGTTCGTACAAGGCGGTCAGGATGTCAGCCAGGGGCAGCCGCTTTTCCGTCTGGACAGCCGTACGTATGACGCCGCTTTGGCGGCAGCTAAGGCAAGTCAGGCACAGGCGGCTGCCAACCTGGCTAATCAGGAACTGAATCTCAGACGGTATCAGACGCTGGCTTCGCAGGATGCTGTTTCGGCGCAGACCGTAACAGACCAGGAGGCGGCTACTAATCAGCAGGCCGCAGCCGTGGAAGCACAGGCGGCACAAGTTCAGGCGGCGCAGGATAATGTCGACGACACGATTGTTTATGCGCCTTTTTCCGGTAAATTGAATGTTGACGATGTTCCCGTCGGAACTTTTGCGACTGCCGGCTCGACGGCATTGGTGACCATTTCGACGACGAATCCCGTCTTTGTGGAATTTACGATCAGCGAAGCCGAATATTTGGATATGGTAAAAAAAATGCCGTCCGCGTCGGGAAGCTGGGGCGATCATTTGAAGCTCCGTCTCAGCGACGGCTCCGTTTATGCCTATGAAGGCCATGTGACGCAAGTCAATCACGGGATGGACGGCAATTCCGGTTCTATTGTCGTGAAGGCCGTCTTTGATAATCCGGAAAATCTGCTTTTACCGGGAATGTATGCTACTGTTATTTCCGATACGCAGGTGCAGCAGAAAGCTATTTCCGTGCCACAGCGCGCTGTGCAGCAAACGCTGGGCAAATACTTCGTTTCCGTTATTAATGAAAACGGAGAAGCCCAGAACAAGGAAGTGAAAGTAGGCGCGCAGGTCGGTAAGTTCTGGATCGTCACCTCCGGGCTTTCGGACGGCGACCTGATCATTGTCGACGGGTTCCAGAAGGCGAACGGGGCAACGTTGGAGCAGCATTTGCTGACAAAGGCGGATATCGTAAACGGAACGACGGACAGTCAGTCTAAATAGGGGGCAAAAAAGTGTTATCTAAATTGTTTATCAACAGGCCGATCTTCGCCATCGTCATTTCCTTGATGATCTCCGTTATCGGACTTTTGGCGATGTTTACGCTGCCTATTGCAAAATATCCGAAGGTTACGCCGCCGCAGGTGCGGATATCGGCGTCCTATGTCGGAGCGAATGCGGAGGTTGTCGGCACGACGGTTGCCAGTGTCATTGAACGGCAGATGACAGGCGTCGATAATCTGGTCAGCATGGAAAGCAGCAGTAATGACAGCGGCGTCTATTCCATGACGGCACAGTTTGAAACCGGCTCAAATGACGATATGGACACGGTTAACACCCAGAACCGCGTCAGCCAGATTTCTTCGACGTTGCCGTCTGAAGTAACGGCGACGGGGGTAACGGTGCAAAAGTCATCAAGTTCTATGGCCATGGTTTTTTCGCTGATCTCGCCTAACGGGACCTATGATCAGACGTTTATGAAGAACTATGCGACACAGTACTTTATGGACGAAATGAAATCTGTTTCGGGCATCGGCAGTGTACAGGAATTCGGCGCCGATTATGCCATGCGTATCTGGATGGATCCGTTAAAGATGAGAGTCCTGAAAGTGACGCCGACAGATGTTATCAGCGCCATTAAAAGTCAAAATACGCAGGCCGCCGTCGGTACTATCGGCGCGCGTCCGTACGTGTCCGATCAGAATTTCCAATATACGCTGCGTGCAGACGGCCGCCTGGAAAGTGCCGACGAATTCAAGAAAGTCATTATTCGCACCAATTCCGACGGCAGTATGGTCCGTGTCGGCGATGTTGCCGATGTTGAACTGGGCTCAAAGAGTTACGACGTTTTCGGCAGCTATAAAGGGAATCCGAGTGCGACCTTTATGGTCAGCTTGACGTCTGACGCCAATGCCATGCAAAGTGTCAGCGGTGTCCGCGCCGTACTGGAAAAGGCTAAAAAGTCTTTTCCGACGGATATGGATTATCTCGTGGTGTATGACAGTACGCAATTTGTTCGAGCTTCCATTGAAGAAGTTATTCAAACTTTTGTCGAAGCGCTGCTCTTGGTTGCGCTTATCGTATACCTGTTTCTCCAAAGCGGCAGATCGACGCTGATTCCGCTGATTGCCGTTCCCGTATCGCTGTTGGGTACCTTTGCGGCGTTCAAGGCGCTTGAGTTTTCGATTAACACCTTGACCTTATTTGCCATGGTGCTGTCCATCGGACTACTTGTCGATGACGCCATCGTCGTTATTGAAGCCGTGGAATATGAGATCAAATACAACAAGAAGACGCCGAAAGAGGCGACGCTGATCGCGATGGAAAATGTGCAAAATCCGGTTATCGGCGTTGCCTGCGTTCTTTCAGCCGTTTTCATTCCCGTATCTTTCCTGAGCGGTATGAGCGGTGTCCTATATAAGCAGTTCGCCTTGACGATAGCCGTTTCCGTCATGATCTCCGCTTTTATCGCGTTGACCTTGACACCCGCTCTTTGTGCGACCGTTCTTCGCGTTCATAAACCGACGGAAAATGCGAAAGGCCTTTTCCGATTCTTTCAGATCTTTAATGAAAAATTTGACAGCCTGGTCAACTGGTACGGTATCCGTTTGGCCCATTTGCAGCTCCATTTGAAAGGATGCATCGCCTTCCTGGTTGTCATCAGTGTGATTACGGCAGGACTTTTTACCGTTATTCCGACGAGCTTCGTGCCTTCTGAAGATAACGGGTTCGCTATGGTAAATACGACGCTCCCGGAAGGAACGACGCAGGCTGAGACGGAAAAGACGATGAATCAGATCGGCGCCTGGCTGCAGCAACAACCGGGGGTCAAGGACGTTATGCAGGTTGTCGGGTTCAGTCTGCTGGCGGGCAGTACTAAGACGAACGGCGGCGTTACCTTTATTACGCTCGATGACTGGTCGCAGCGTTCCGGCGCGGCTCTTTCCGTCGATACGCTGGTCGGCAAGATTATGGGTTTCGGCAACCGGTTGCCGCAGGCTACGGTTGTTGCCATGAATCCGCCGCCGATTGACGGCATGGGGACTTCCTCCGGATTTACGATACAGATCGAGAATCGTGGCGGTCATTCGACGAATGAATTGATGGACGTGACGAAAAAATTTATCGGCGCTGCCCGCAAACGGCCGGAAATCGGTTCCGTTTATACGGCTTTTACTAATGATACGCCGGGCTATCAGCTTGATATTGACCGCGACAAAGCGGCTCACGAAAAGGTGTCGCTAAGTGATTTGTATACAATACTGCAAACGTATTACGGATCTTACCAGATCAATGATTTTACGATTTTCGGGAGAAACTTCAAGGTCATGGTACAGGCGAAGCCGGAGTATCGGCAAAACCTGAATGACAACCGTTATTTGTACGTACGCAATTCCGATAATCAGCTGATTTCCGTCGACAATTTCGTGCAGCCGAAGCTGATCGGGTCCGCGTCGATTATTACGCGTTTCAATGATTATCCGTCCATCAAGGTGCAAGGCTCGCCGGCAACGGGATACAGCTCCGGCGATGCGCTGACCGCGTTGGCGGAAGTCGCCAAAGATACTTTAGGCGAAGGCTATGCGTACGAATGGTCCGGTATGAGCCGTGAAGAAATTGAAGCGGGAAATAAGACTATCTACGTCTTTGTCCTGGCCTTGCTCTTCGTATTTCTGGTGTTGGCGGCGCTATACGAAAGCTGGAAAGTACCCTTTGCCGTACTCTTCAGCGTGCCTACGGGCTTGTTCGGCGCGACGCTGTTCACGTATTTGCTGAACCAGCAGAATAACATTTACTTCCAGATCGGTATGCTTGCCGTCATCGGTTTGGCGGCGAAGAATGCAATACTGATTGTCGAATACGCGAAAGTGCGGGTCGACGAACGCGGTATGGATGTCGTTTCGGCAGCTATCGAAGCGGCGAAGATACGGCTTCGTCCGATTATTATGACTTCCTTGGCTTTTGTTGTCGGTTGTGTTCCGTTGGCTCTTGCCACCGGAGCCGGCGCAGCCTCGCGAACGACAATGGGGGTTACCGTCGTTTTCGGGACGTCGATGGCGACTGTTTTGGGACTGTTTTTGATACCGATGCTGTTCATTATTGTTGAACAGGTCGGCCGCCGATCGAAGAGAAAAGAAACGGCAACTGGCCGCTTCCGCGAATAAGCCGGCAGTTGTATAAGAAAAGGACGCACAGCTTTTGCTGTGTGTCCTTTTTTGTCGAAAGCGTGTGTGGTTACTGTCGGAGCAGTTTTTCTTTCAGCGCCAGATATGCTGTCGAATAGTACGGCTTTACCTGCGATTCGCGCAAATCGTTGCCGAAGGAGCGGCGGCTGACGGCGAGAAGTGGCGGCGCCTGGATCCGTTTGGCGACGGCAAAGCCGGCAATCAGATTCCACCATTTTTCCAGATCGGCAATAAAAGAAGCGGCAGTGGGGAAAATAGCAGCAACCTTAAGCGGGCAGCCGATATGGTCTTCCAATGTTCCGGCAGCATACCATTCCAGAATAGACTGCGGTGTAGCCCGCTGCCAGCGTTCGATAAAGGCTGCGAAGAGATAATCGTGGTAGGGATAAATCAACGGGTCGCCTTGTCCCTTGTCAATATTCTGGTTGGCAGACAGTTCGGCGCTGGGAATGATATCGATGCTGCCTTGCGGAACCACTTCACGTCTGAAGACGGCTTGATTCAGATAGCGCGCCAAGTCGTATACCTGGTGCTTCCACAAATCGGCTGTGGCCGCGAGAAAACCGGCGCTGTCACCGTAAAGTGTAGCGTAGCCGACGGCAGATTCCGCTTTGTTGGCATTGCAGGTGAAAACGCCGCCGAAGGCCGCAGCAGCAGCCGCAAGAATACGACTGGAGCGGTCGCGAGCCTGTATGTTTTCTTCGATGAAACTTGTCAGTTCCAGATGGCCCCGTTTTTTACCGCTTTGGTACAGAGCCGCTTCGGCAAATTGTTGCCGTGACAATTCCAGGCTTTCCTGAACGGGGATAACCGTGTAAAGACAGCCTATGTTATCAGCCAATTCTTTAGCCAGTCCCTTGGTTGTCGCCGAATTATAACAGCTCGGCATATTAATCAGCAAGATGTTTTCAGGCGGCAGGACGGAAGCGTATAAAGCGGCGTTGACAGCGGAATCGATACCGCCGGAGACGCCGATGACGACTTTTTTCAGACCGAGATCGCGAAGAAAGGAAGACAAGGCAAAGTGTAAACTGTCGTACAATTCAGCTGTTTCGCCTTTTGGCGGCGCCGTTTTGGCGGCAGACGCGAATCGGCTCGTCGCCTTGTCAAACTGCACGACAGCCAACTCCTCCGTAAAGCTGTCGCACTGGTAATGAAGACTGCCATCGCCGTTGTAGGCTCCGGAGGAGCCGTCAAAGGTATAAATATTTTTCCCGTTGTTTTGAATGCCCGTACAATTGACGTAGACTGCAGGACGGTGAAGGCTGCCGATGGCATTGCCGAAAAGGCGATGGCGACGGTCCGTTTTGCCTAAGGTGAAGGGCGAATTGGAAATATTGACAAATAAATCAATATCATACATTTCGCCCAAGTAAGCCATCGGCTTGAACGGGTAATTTTCATCCCAACTGGCTTCGCAAATGAGCGGACCGATGCAGAGTGTACCCTTGTCGCCGAAAGAAAGCTGTACAGGCGAAAGGAAGTCTTCCGGGAAAGCATGACGCTCCTGGGCTACTTCCATCAGCGAAGTGAAATATCGGATATCGCTGAATTCACGATAATTCGGCAAGAGCGTCTTGATATAAAAAGGATATGGCGAGCGGCCGGGAGAAATCAATTTTCCGTCTCTGGCAATGAACATCGCATTGTATTTACGCAGGCGTCCGTCAAGATTGACGCGTCCTTCCTCTTTGGCGACGTTGCCGAAAATAAGCGTGATTCCTTCGGATAATGACTGGATTTCTTTACCGAAAGCGACACATTCGTCGATGAAGTCGGGTTGGTCCCAAATGTCACCGATAAAATAGCCGGGAATAGACAACTCGGGAAAAATCAATATATCGCAGTTTGCCGCTTTCGCCTTACCGATGTCCGCTTTCATACGTGCCGTGTTGGCGCGCGGGTCTGCGGCTTTAATATCAAATTGTGAAAGGCCGATTGTAAACATGGGCAGGACTCCTCGCATGAGATTTGTTATGCTATTATACTATCACAAATAATCGGGGAAGCATAGAAAAGAGACGATAAGGAAGGACGGGAATACTTGACGTTGACCGGTCTTGCAGGTGTATACTAACGGTAAATCAATAGTGAAGGAGGGATACGATGCATTTGGGATTACAGGAATTGGTCGTTATTTTAGTCATTGTCCTGGTACTCTTCGGCGGCAAGAAGGTCAGCGGCTTAGGTAAGGCGTTGGGAACAAGCCTGCGGGAATTTAAGGAAGAAGTACATAAAGATGAACAAGGTGAAAAGAAGGAAGGGGTCAACGATGAAGACAAAAAAAACTGATGCTTTTTCCCACGTCGGTTCGATTTATTCTTCGCCCTTGGGAGATATACGGCTCGTTGCCGATGCCGAGGCCTTAACGGGACTTTGGTTTATCGGGCAGAAATACGAAGGCGGCACCGTTGATCTGGAAGCGGTCCGTTATGAAAGCAACGCTGTTTTATTGCAGGCAAGGCGTTGGCTGGACGCTTATTTTGCCGGAGAGAACCCGTCTTTGGACGGGTTGCCGCTGCATTTGCAGGGAAGTCTGTTCAGAAAAACCGTATGGAAGCTGCTTTGTTCGATTCCTTACGGGGAAGTGCGTACGTATCAGTCGTTGGCGTTGACGGCGGCGAAGTTGTTGGGGAAAGAACGGATGGCGGCGCAGGCCGTCGGCAATGCAATCGGTCATAATCCGATTTCCATTATCATACCGTGTCATCGCGTTGTCGGGACGACAGGGTTTCTGACCGGCTACGCCGGCGGCCTGGAAAAGAAAAAATGGCTTCTTGCCCATGAAGGTGTCACTATTGACGGAAGCGATAAAATTCGGTTGCAGCGTTGAACTGCTGTTCCGTAACACACGGCTCCGCCCGGAAGATGATCTTGTCTTCCCGGGCGGGGCCGTGTTTGGCAGAAGGGACGGTGTTGATAGAGCGTACAGGACGCGGTTTCTGCGGCATAATTCGGCTACGCCGTATTCCGACAGGGCCGGGCTTGCCGGCGGCGCCGCTTTATGCCGGGAGCGTCGCAGGTTGTGCAGCTTGGCGTGACCTTATTTCAGCATCAGCGGCACCGTCGTAATAATGATGTTTTTTTCCCGCAGCAGCCGCAGCCGCAAAAGCATGCCGCTTTGATTGTGCAAAAGCATATGCCACATTTTTTTGGTTTCAAATTCGGGAATGACGATGGTAATAACATCGTTCGGGCCGATATTGCTTTGCAGCCGGCGAATATATGTCAGCAACGGTACGGTCAGCTGGCGATAAGGGGAATGAATGATCGTCAGGGGCAGATCGGGTTCCAGATCGTGCCATACTTGTTTGACTCTTGCCGCGTATTCTTCATTCGTATTGATGTGAACGGCGCTGATATGGTGGTTGCCGTTGTCGATTATTTTGGCATAGCGCAATGTTCTTACGATCGTTCGTGTCGGAGAGTCCAGGGGGATGACGATATAGTTTTTGCCCAGCTCCTTTTCTTTTACTTCTGCGTATTCGGCGTCTGTCAACAATAGTTGCGCTTTCACGTTGTCATAATGACTGCGGATTTTCGTGAAAATGTATACGGCGAAAGGAATGAAAACCATGATGATCCAGGCGCCGTATAAAAACTTGGTCAAAATGATGATCACAATAACAGTGAAGGTGATGGAAGCGCCGAAGGCGTTAATCAATGCACCTAGCTGCCAGCCTTTGGTCCTCGTTTTAAAGCGATGGACTACCAGCCCCAACTGGGCGATTGTGAAGGAGATGAAGACGCCGAGCGCATATAAAGAAATCAAGTGATCGACGTTACCGTGAAACAGGTAGAGCAGTGCGGTTGCGGCGATTGTCAGGAAGATGATGCTGTTGTCATAGCTGAGCCGGTCGCCTCGGTTGCGCAGATAACGGGGAACATAGCCGTCATCGGCCATTAACGACAGAAGTGGCGGGAGTCCGTTGTAAGAGGTGTTGGCAGCCAGGTAGAGAATCAGCATGGTGGCGATTTGGATGAAATAATAAAAGATAGTTTGTCCGAAAATGCTCTTAGCCAACGTGGACAGCAAGGTAGTATTTTCCATCGGCAGCAGATGGTGGGTAAGGGTCAGATACGATATGCCAAGAAGCATGATCCCCAGTAAAACGGCCATATATACGGTCGTTTTTATGGCGTTTGTATCCTGCGGCTTTTTGAAAACGCTGACGCCGTTGGAAATGGCTTCGACGCCTGTCATGGAACTGCAGCCGTTGGCAAAAGCATGGAGCAAATAAAATATCGTCACGTTGCTTATGGCCGGCGTTACCGATTCGACAGTGGCGGCACGGCGGCACCGGAGGAGAGTTGATACAGGCCGCAGCCGATCAGGACCAGCATGCCGAAGACGAAGGCGTAGGTGGGCCAGACGAAGACGGTAGATGATTCCCGAACGCCGCGCAAATTGATGAGCATGAGGAGACAGAAGAGGACAAACAGATTGATGGCCATCGCATAGGGAAGTAAAGCGGGGAAGGCGCTCACGAAAGCGGCTGTTCCCGACGAAACGGATACGGCCACCGTCAGCGTATAGTCGGCCAACAGGGCGGCGCCGGCTATGAGCGCCGGTGTCCGGCCTAAATATTCCTTGGCAACGGCATAGGAGCCGCCTCCTTCGGGATGGACTTTGATAACCTGGGAGTACGACGTTGCCACGACGGCCAGTAAGATCGTTATGGCAATGACGATCCAGCTGAAATAGGCGTACAGCGAGGCGGCGGCCAGAATGATAGCGATCTGTTCCGGCCCGTAGCCGACGGATGAAAGGGCGTCGGAAGAGAAAATGGGCAGTGCCTTCCATTTAGGCAACGCTTCGCCTTTTAAATCAGCTGATGATAAGGGGCGACCGATTAAGATGCGGTGAAGATTTTTGAGCATATAGGATCCTTTCCTGAATCATGAGAAAAATGTTTTCAATTGATGCTGATTGATTATGCCACTCTTTTCAACAAAAGACAATGGGGAAAAATAAATTTACATTTTTTTACAGAACGATTGTCGGCGACAGCTTGACCTTTGTAATCCTTTTATGATATACAATACAAGTGAATACGAACTTTGACGATAGTTTTGACTGAGGGTAAGGATATGGCTGTTTTTTCAGATAAAGAAAAATATACAGTGATTATTGACGTTTTTTTGTTTCTGGCAACGTTTCTGCTCTTTTACGGCGTATACTATCTGAGCAGGGGAATGACGGTGCCTTTTTCGCTGACAGATGAACCGCGGATCACGTTGGATCCGCTCTATTTACCCTATTATGCCGGACGGTCTGCGCTGCGCATTTTTATTGCCTTCTTTTTTTCCCTGCTCTTTTCCTTGCTGTACGGATATATCGCCGCAAAAAATCCTACGGCGCGCCGGATCATGATTCCGCTGCTGGATATTTTGCAGTCCATTCCTGTCCTGGGCTTTTTGTCGGCGACAATACTCATGTTTATCAATCTTTTTCCGCATCGGTTGACCGGCGTCGAAATTGCTTCCATTTTCGCTATTTTCACGAGCATGGCTTGGAATATGACTTTCAGCGTCTACCAATCGATTCTTGCGGAACCGGGCGATTTGCAGGAAGCGGCGGACGTGCTGCACATGAACGGCTGGCAGCGGTTTTTACATCTCGATGCGCCGGTCTCCGCCATCGGCCTCGTTTGGAACGGAATGATGTCCTTCGGCGGTGCCTGGTTTTTTTTAGCTGCCAGTGAAGCGATCAGTGTCATGGGTCAAAATATTCAGCTTCCCGGCGTCGGTGCCTATTTGGCCGTTGCCACGACGGAAGGCGATTTTACGGCTATGTTTTACGCCGTTATTACGATGTTCATACTGATCGTTCTCATTGATCAGCTGTTTTGGCGGCCCCTTGTCGTCTGGAGCCGGAAGTTTAAGATTGAACTGTCCGAGAGCGGACAGCAGCCTTCTTCCTGGCTTTATGAAGCGCTGCAGCGTTCTTGGCTGATGAACTGTCTGGTGAAGAACATCATCCTTTTTCCCTGCCGTGCGGTCAATAAGGCAATCAACTTTTTTGCCGACGCCGTCGCTTCTTTTCAGCAGCGTTTGGCAAGAGATAAAAAAAAGCATGTCGTCGATGGGGTTATAAAAGGAGTTCTCCTTTTGGCTGCCGTCTATTTTCTGTTTCCCCTCTTGCAGAGCACCTTGTCGAATATCAGTGAGATCAAAGTGGGAGATATAGAAAACGCGGTTGTTTTGGGTCTATATACGCTGCTGCGAGTGTTGGCGGCCTTGACCATCGGCTTGCTTTGGACACTTCCTCTGGGCGTTGCCATCGGCTTGAGACCTAATCTGTCGGAAAAAATGCAACCTGTGATTCAGATCATTTCCGCTTTTCCGGCAAACATGATTTTTCCCTTTGTGACAATTATTTTCTTGAAGTATCATCTGGATTTCGAGTTCGGCTCCGTTTTTTTGATGATGCTGGGGACGCAATGGTATATCCTTTTTAATGTTATTGCAGGAGCCATGAGTATTCCTAACGATTTACTGGAAGCGGCCGCCGTTTTTCATATAACGGGATGGCGGAGATGGCGCTATGTGATTTTACCGAGTATTTTTCCGCATTTGCTTACCGGGCTGATTACCGCTTCCGGCGGAGCTTGGAATGCCAGTATCATTTCCGAAATCGTCATCTGGAAAGATCAGCCGCTGATTGCGCAGGGCCTGGGAGCCTATGTAAGTCAGGCGACGACAGCCGGTAATTGGCCGCAGATCATTATCGGCATCATGATTATGTGTCTGTTCGTCATTATGGCCAACAGGCTGATTTGGCAGAAATTATATGATCTTGCCGAAAGTCAATTCCACATAGAATAAGAGGTTACTTACGATGAAACAGCTCCTTAGCTTAGAGAAAGTGAATCAATCGTTCCGAATCAAAGGAAGAGAAGCGGTAACGATTTTGAAAGATATCAACCTTTCCGTCAACGAAGGGGAGTTTGTAGCGATTTTGGGGCCGTCAGGAGCAGGTAAGTCGACTTTGCTGCGGATTATTGCCGGCCTGATCACGCCTTCGCAGGGGACGGTATCCTATTTGGGGAAGCCGATTATCGGCGTCAATCCGGGGATTGCCATGGTGTTCCAATCGTTTGCCTTATTCCCCTGGCTGACTATTTTGGATAATGTCATGCTGGGGCTGGAAGGCAAGGAGATGTCGGAAAAAGAGAAATTAGAACGTTCGATGAATATTTTGGACGTTGTCGGCTTAGACGGTTTTGAAAGCGCGTTTCCGAAAGAGCTGTCCGGCGGTATGCGACAGCGTGTCGGCATTGGGCGGGCCCTGGTCAGCGAGCCGGATATCCTGTTGATGGATGAAGCGTTTTCGGCCTTGGATATTCTTACGGCCGAGAACCTGCGTCGTGACTTGTTGGATCTGTGGCTGGAAAAAAAGATTCCTACAAAGGCGATTATCCTGGTTACGCATGGCATTGAAGAAGCCGTATACATGGCGGACAGAGCCGTTATCCTTTCTACTCGGCCGGCTACGGTGCGGACGAATTTACCGATTTTGCTACCGCGGTGGCGTGAACGAAAGTCAACGGAATTTTTGACATATGTTGATAAAATCTATTCACTTATGACAAATCCGGAAACTGTCGGAAACGGAGATGCGGCGAGCGGCGTCTTCGGCGCTGCCGACAGCGGCAGGCAACAGCGCCGCGAACCGGTGTTATTGCCGAATGTGACGGCTAGTGCTTTGACCGGATTTTTGGAATTATTGGCCGATTCGGGAGAAAAAACCGATCTCTATAAGTTGGCTGATCGGTTTATTATGGATATTAAGGACTTTTTTCCGTTGGTGGAGTTTTCCAATTTATTACGCTTTTCTGCCGTTACGGAAGGGGATATCGCCTTGACTGAAGACGGCAAAATTTTTGCCGAAGCCAGCGTGTTGGAGCGCAAAGCATTATTTAAACAGCATATTCTGGACAATGTCGCCTTTATTCACGAAATGGCTCAAAAAATAGAAAATGATACGGATCAGAAGATGGATATTGATTATTTTCAGGAACAATTGGCCGCATCCATCGGCGATGAAAATGCGGAAAAACAAATGGATCTGATCATCGGCTGGATGCGTTATGCGGAATTGATTACGTACGATGATGTATCTGAGCAGGTGTCGTTTGACAACAGTTTATAATAATAATCGAAAAAAAAGTCCTGCACATGCGATTGTATACATCGTTACGTGCAGGACTTTTTTCAATTGCGTGCCGTTGCCGCTGCGAATCCATGGTGAAGACAGGTGCAGATTCTGTCGGTCAGCGATATCCCAAAACGGCGTGAACCGCGTCCGTACAGATGGCAACGGCCTGGTCCAGCGTGGTCCGGTCGATATTCAAGGGCGGGTTGAAATAGATCACGTCGCCAATGGGACGAAGGAGCAGGCCTCTTTTCATGGCCTGCCGGGCAATTTGAAAACCGATTCGCCGTGATGGGGGATACGGTTTCTTTTCGTCTTTGGAAGCGACAATTTCCAAGGCGTTGATCAGCGCGATATGGCGGATTTCGCCGATGTGACTGTGATTTCCCAGTGACGCTTGCAGTTGCGCGTGCAAATACGTTCCCGTTGCGCTGGCCGTTTCCAGAACGGCATCTCGCTGCAGGATGCGCAAAACTGTCGTTGCCGCCGTGCAGCCCAGCGGATTGCCGGCATAGGTGTGACTGTGGACAAAAGCCTTATGCGTTTCGTAATCGTCGTAAAAGGCGCGGTAAACGGCTTCTGTCGTAATCGTCAGCGACATGGGCAGATAACCGCCTGTCAAGCCTTTTGAGGTACAGAGGATGTCCGGACTGACCCGGCTCTGTTCGATGGCGAAGTATGTGCCTGTACGGCCGAAGCCGGCGGCGATTTCGTCATCAATGAGGAGTACGCCGTAAGCATCGCACAAACGGCGGAGCTTCGTTATGTAGGCCGGTGGATATATGCGCATACCGGCGGCGCCTTGCAGTAGCGGTTCAATGATCAGTGCTGCCGTTACGTTTCCGTAACGGGCGAAGGCCGCTTCGGCATGTTCGATGCAGGCACAGTTACAGCTGTCACGTTGTTCTCCGTAAGGGCAGCGATAACAATCGAGACCGTCGATGTGAATCGCTTCGGTCAGCAACGGTCGGTATAATCGGGCGTAGAGATCCATGCTGCCGACGGCCAGTGCGCCGATGGTTTCGCCGTGATACGACCCGGCAAGGCACATGAATCGTTGCCGTTCGGGATGCCCCGTTTGGCAGTGATATTGAAAAGCCATTTTTAGGGCGCATTCAACGGCGGACGAGCCGTTGTCGCAGAAATTGTAGCGCTGCAATCCCGGCGGCAATAACGGCGTCAATTCGCGGCAAAGAGAAATGGCCGGACGATGGGTAAAAGAAGCGAAGATCACGTGCTCCAGTGTGTCGAGCTGCTTTTTTACGGCAGCGTTGATTTCTGCATTGCAATGGCCGAGGAGATTGCACCACCATGAGCTGATAATATCAATATATTCTTTTCCGGCCCTGTCGTACAGATAGGGGCCTTTGCCGCGCTCAATAACGGGAAAGGCGAAACTTTCCGCATCCTTCATCTGTGTTGCCGGATGCCAGATGTATTTTTTATCGTCTTCTTGCCAGATATCGGTATTCATTTTGCACCTCTATTCATACAGGCCGGCCCAAAATCCGGCACTGCGGGGCAGCGTTTTTTCATCAGGTGCGACGGTGGCCAAAACGGGCAGTGCCGTCAGCTCTTCAATCATCTCGGCATTGTCCCTTTCCATGGCGGTATCGGTGTAACGATTAAGGATAAAACCTTTCACGGGCAGCCGGAGGGCCCGCATATAATGTGCCGTTAAAACGGCGCTGTTGATGCTGCCTAAGCCGGATGAACTGACAATGACGGAGGGCAGCCGAAACCAGGAAATGATATCGGTCAGGTAATAGACGGCACTGCCGTCATGGCGGATCGGGCAGACGATTCCGCCGCTTCCTTCTACGGTAAGGTATGCATGACGCTGTTTCGCCGTTTCATAATCATGGCAGATCACTTCTTTTTCCGGCTGGTTTCCTTCCCAGCGGGCTGCCAGATGCGGCGAGACGGCGTGTGTATAGCGATAGGACAGCAAGAATTCGGGTGGATCATTGATTTTTGCCATCTTATTTACGTAGTCGGCGTCACAGTCTTCGTTTTGCGGAGCACCGCTGACAGCCGCTTTGTAGTAGCCGCATGCGTAGCCGCCGCGGCGCAGCGTTTTACTGAGGAGTGCCGCTATATAGGTCTTGCCGACATCCGTGCCTGTTGCCGTTACAAAAAGGCCTTTTGTCATTTTTCCCCCTCCCTTCTCGCCGGCAGTGAGACAAAGGGCCGGATGCGCTTATAAAAGAATGCCGCCAACAGGGAGAGACAAATATCGCCCGGTACGGCGAGGAGAAAACAATACAAAAAAAGCGGCCAGAGCCCAATCGGCGATTGCAGGTAGACGGTATTGATGAAGTATACGTAGGCAATGCCGCAACTGTAAACGACGGCCAGACCGGACAGCGCTGCAACCAGCAGATACGTGCCGGTCAAGTTGACGCCTTTTTCGACCAGATAACCTGTCAGCCACGTGCCGCCGATAAAGCCGAGCAGATAGCCGAAAGTAGGTTGCAGCACATAGGCGGGGCCACCGCCGGCAGTAAAGATCGGTAAGCCGATGAGCCCGAGAAGAACGTATGTTCCGGTAGCAATTGCGCCGCGTTTGCCGAGAACCATGCCGGCTAAGGTTGTAAAGAAAAATTGCAGCGTGAAAGGGCAATATGGCAGCGGTACCCGAATGAAGGCGCCGATGGCGATTAACGCCGTAAAGAGAGCGCAGAGAACGGAAACTCTTGCCGTTTGTAGTGAATGAAAACAACGCATGAAAACACCTCGCTGAATAAAGTATCGTTCGGCCGAAAAACATGTTCACAGTATAGAACGTAACTTATTCCGTGTCAATGTTAACAATTATATAAAAATAAAAAGTTTACAATAAAAGTGATCAGATTATGAGAGGGGGTAAATATTTCGGCATAGTTTCAACGACAGAAAAAGGGCGTAAATTAAAGGTAAATTAAAATTCCATTAAAACTAAATGAAAATTGCTTCGCCGATGATTAAAATTTGATTAGAATTTCTGCTGAACAGAAATTACATGGTATTCTTGCCTTAAAAAGGAAAGGAGGCCGTGTTTTGGATATGGATAAGAGGCTGCCGCACTTAAAAGGAACGGCGCGGGAGTTGATTGACGCCTTGCTTGAAAAAGCAGTGTCTTTCCGGGCCAGTGACGTTCACATTGAGCCTATGGACAATATGGTGCGAATACGTTTGCGCATTGACGGCGTACTGATGACGCTGGGCTATATTCAGCGTGATAAACTGGAGGCCATGTTAGTACGCCTGAAGGTGTTGGCTTCTTTGGATATTGCCATGAAGCGGTTGCCTCAAGACGGGCGCTTCTTCTGGGAAGACTGCGGCAGGCGTTTTGATTTGCGCCTCAGCACGATGCCGACGATACGTGGGGAAAAAGCGGTCTTGCGTATATTGGACGCCGTTTCGGCAAGCCTGACGCTGACCCAGCTCGGGTTGACGGAATGCGTCATCAAAGAAATCAGATCGGTCATTCGCCTTCAGCACGGCTTGTTCATCGTCAGCGGTCCGACGGGAAGCGGCAAATCTACTACGTTGTATGCGATTCTGCACGAGCTGGATGCGGCTACTGTAAGCATTGCAACGTTGGAAGACCCTGTGGAATACAAGGTGGACGGTTTCTGTCAAAGTCAAGTTCACGCCAAAGGCGGCGTGGAGTTTCATAATGGACTGCGGGCGCTGCTGCGTCAGGATCCGGATATTCTCGTGATCGGCGAGATTCGTGACAGAGAAACGGCGGAAATTGCCGTTCGCGCATCGTTGACCGGTCATTTAGTGTTAACGACGCTGCATGCTTCTTCCGCGTTGGACGCGGTGACGCGCCTGTTGGACATGGGGATTGAGGCTTATCTCGTTGCAGATGCCCTCAGCGGCATTGCCGCGCAGCGGTTGGCACGCCGTCTTTGTCCGCAGTGCCGCAGCGGCGGCAGCCGCGGCCCCGGCTGTGCGCATTGTCATCAGTGCGGCTATTACGGCCGCTTTTGCCTCTGTGAAATCGTGCCTGTACGATATCATGTCAGAGCCGCCGTGCGGAACGGTGCCGGTAAAGATCTCCTGTCGGCGGCGGCAATAAAGGACGGCGCGCTGTTTTTTCATGACGCGGCTGCAGCTGCATTGCAGGAAGGATTAACCGATGCGGACGAAATTGATCGGGTCTGTACAGAATGACCTGGGAAGACAGTTGAACGGGATTATAGAGAAAGCCGTTTCGCGGAAGGCTTCGGATATTCATTTGCAGGAAGGCCGTGATCCGTTGTTTCGTTGCGGCGACCTTCTGGAAGACGCAGGCGGCGTTACCGTGGAAGCGTCTTTGCTGCAAACGTGGCTCGATACGCTGGGGCCGAAAGCGGAAGAAACCGGGTTTGCGTCTGCAGCTTACACTTGGGATCGGGGGATTCGCTGTCGCGTACACATTTCCCGTGAACTGGCCGGCATACACGCTGTCATTCGTTTGCTCTATCCGTTGGCGGACTTGCCTCCTGATGAGGATCAGCCGTTCCTGAACGATCTGGGAAGGTTGAAAGACGGACTGATTTTATTATGCGGTCCTACGGGGAGCGGCAAGACGACGGCGATTTGGCGCATTCTTTCCGCTGTCAATGAGGCGAGAAAATGCCATATCATCACCTTGGAAGAACCGATTGAGTATGTACTGCAAAGTAAGGAAACGCTCATTTCGCAACGGGAATTCGGACGGCATTTTTCTTCCTATGAAGACGGTCTCAAGCAATCGCTGCGTCAGGATCCGGATATTATCCTGATCGGAGAAATTCGTGATTTTTTAACTATGGAGGCTGCTTTGCATGCCGCCGAGACGGGACACCTTGTCCTTTCCACGCTTCATACGCGGTCGGCGCCGCAAGCTATCAGCCGTGTCGTCGGCATGAGCCCGGCCGGGCGTCAGGCGGATATTCGCTGCCGTCTTGCCTTAATCTTACAGGCCGTATTGGCGCAACAGGGAAAACAAGAGGAGGAAGGATATCGCATTTTTCGCGAAATTCTTGTGGTCACGCCGGCTGTAAGTCAGCTGATCCGCAGCGGCAAGGAGTATCAGCTTCCGGCTGTCATGCAGACAGGCGCTCAATTCGGCATGCGGACGATGGCGCAGGCGCTGCAACGCGGGAGGCGGCTGTGAGACGCTTTCGGATTGAAGTCGTCGACAGAGAAGGAAAGCTTCGTCATATGCATATCAGCGCGCCGTCCGAAGAAGATGTCGACAGTGCTGTGGCGAAACGGGGATGGCAGATTCGAACTATTGAAGGGGAAGGAGCATATTTTTTCTTTTGCTTCGCTTCAGTACCCAAATTCAGCACGGCAAGATTAGCCTTCTTTTTTTCACAATTGGCGATGTTGCTGCAGGCCGGGCTCCCCGTAGCGGAAAGCTGGCGCCTTATTTGTCGGGAGATGCGGAAGGACAAGGCGGCGGCCTTGTTGGAAGAGGGAGTAAGTAAAATGGAACGGGGAATGACGCTTTCAGCGGCGATGGAGGGGACCGGCTTGTTTCCGGCGTCTGCGTGCCGCATCCTGGCTGCCGGGGAATATGCCGGCACATTGGAAGGAACGTTGCAGCTTCTAGGTGCGTATTATGAAAGAGTCGGGAAAACGCGGCAAAAGATAGTACAGGCCCTTATCTATCCGCTGTTTTTGCTGGTTGTTACGAGCTTCGTATCTGTCGGCGCCGTCCTGTATATTCTGCCTGTTTTTGCAGCGCTTTTTTCTCACATGCAGACGCCGTTGCCGGCGGTAACGCGTCTTTTGTTAAGCGGCGGCGAGCTGATCAGAGAAAACAGCATTGGCCTTGTCCTTTTTTTGGTTGCCGCCACAGCTTCTATCTGGTACGGCTTCGGGAATGAAATCCGACGAGGGAAAATAGAAGGGGCGTTGTGTCAGTGTGAAAAAGCCCGAGAATTGTATTTGAGTTGGTGCTGGCAGCGCTTTTCCTTGGTACTGGCTATGCAGCTGGGCGGTACGGTTCCGCTTACAGAGGCTATGCGTCTGGCTGCAGATACGGTAGATGCCCCATGGTTTCGGCAGCGCGTTTATCGGTCTCTCCAGTATTTGGAAGGAGGCCTTTCCCTGAATGAAGCTGTCCGTATCTGCGCCTTTGACACGCCGTATGTAGGTGTAATGCTGCGTGTTGCCGAATCGACGGGGAATTACGAAGCGGTCTTGCAGTCTATTGCCGCATATTATTCCTGGCGGCTGGAGTCGTTGTCGGTAAAGGCGGGGAAAGCGCTTGAGCCGCTCATGCTGCTTATTATCGGCACTATTGTCGGCATAGTTGTTCTTTGTCTGCTTTTGCCGTTGTTGGCTATGACGACGGAACTTTCGCAATAAGGAGAGGAGTAGAAATGATGAATAAGAAGATGAACTTAATTGCCTTTCGGCAGTATCGGGTACGGAACGGCTTTTCCTTATTGGAAATGCTTATTGTCGTCAGCATTATTTTGATTTTAGCAACAATTGCGGTGCCGAAGTTTACGACAGCCGGCAAAACGGCAAAAGTGGCGAAAATAGAAGCCGATATCAGGACGATTGATAACGCCGCTGCTCTTTATGAACTTGAAAAGGGTACCTATCCGAAGACGATTAGCGTGTTGGTCGAAAGGGACGCCAACGGCAAAAGTTATTTGCAGTTCGAACCGGTTCTTCCCGATAATTCGAAATATACGATTGCCGCCGACGGTACCGTTTCCGGTACTTTTGACGGTGTGACCTATAATTCACGACGCGAACAGATAAAGCAGTAAATAAATGGAGAGTTTGATGATAAAAAATATGCTGGTATGGCCGGTATCCGTCTGGTTTGTGACGGCAGTTGCCGCTTCGCTGGTCATTGTTTGTACCGATCTCGCCTGTTTTTGGATACCCGATTTACCGGTACTGCTTTTAGGCGCCGCCAACGTCGCCGCTTTGGCCGGTGGTTTGTTTCGCCCGGATCCTCTCGTATCCTTGGCCGCCGCGTTGTTCTTCACGTTGTTGTATGTCTTCTTTCCCGGCGGTATGGGCAGCGGCGACCTGAAGTTGTTTTTGGCCCTCCTGCCGGGCTGCATCTGTTGCGGCGTCTGCGTGCTCGTTCTCTGTGCTTTTTGGACGGCTTTTCCGGCGGCGTTGGCGCAGTATTGGTTGTGCAGGAAGAAGATGTTGCCCTTCGCGCCTTTTTTAATTGTCGGCTGGTGGTTTTCCCTATTCTGGGGAAAGGAATGGCTGCAATGGACAGGCATATAAGAACGAAAAACGGAGGATTCATGTTGACAGAGTTGCTAGTTGCCGTCGCTGTGCTGCTCCTGCTTCTTTCCTCTGCCCTTCCTCGTGCCGGCAGATACGGAGCGGCTCATGCAGTCGATTTGGCGGCTCGTGAAACGGTGATGGAGTTGCAGCATATTCGTGAACATGCCTTGGGAAACGGCAAGCGCTACGGAGACCGATGGATCATTTCCCTTCGCAGCGGCGGATATACGGTACTTCATAACGGTGCGGCCGTTAGGGAGCGGTCATATCCGAAAAACGTGTGTGTCGCCAGTTACGGAGGGAGGCAATGTTATTTTGAATTTGATGATAAAGGAAAGCCGTTGGGAAAGCATATGCAGATTATTTTGCGTCAGGAAAATGCTGCCTATGAACGCAAAATTATCATCGCCGCGCAGACAGGCAGAATACGGATTGAATAAAAACGGTTTCATCTTAAGCGACGTTCTCCTGGCGGCCGTATTTGGGGCCTTTATCTTTCTGTCGTCAGCCGTTTTGCTTCATTCATCGCTTGACATGGTCACCAAGGCGAAGTGGATCCGTACAGCGGCCATGCTGGGGCGGTTGTATTTGGAAGAGAACGGTCAACATATACCGGCCATGTATGACGCCGGCGGCGACAGATATCTTCTTACGATGGAAAAAACAGTTGTATCTCATCGGTACAGTTGTCATCGTCTTACGGTGGAGATGCCTGATGGCAGGACAAAAAAATTTGAACGTTTCATTAATGAAAGATAGGAAGCAAAATGGTTTTGTTTTACTGAATATGCTGCTCTCGTGTCTTGTTTTTTTCATGATGTTCACGTCATTTCTTTTTCTGGGAACAACAGTCGTAAAGATCTATAAGGACAATGAAGTGAGGGAAGACCTGATGCGGCAGGGAATTCTGATTGATGAGACTTTATATACGGAATTGCGTTTTGCTTCACAAATCGAAACGCAGGACGCAAGCATTCGCTTCCTTGACGGCGCCGGCAAGCGATCCGGTTTTTCCGTGCATAACGGCACGGTCTATCGACTCCTCAGCAATGGTGGAGAACAGCCGTTGAGCGGTCGTGATACAGGTATTTCGAAACAGGGGCGATACGCTGTCAAAACATTCGGCAACGCGCCTTTTTTTAAGGACGAAGGCGGCTTTCTTCACATTTCCTTTATCCTTGAAGAAAGCAGTACCGGGCTGGCGTGGCCTTGCCGTCTTGCGGTCCGGCCGCTTACGGAGTTGATGTTTGATGGATCTGCAAAAGAAAAATAACGGCTTTGTCTCCTGCTTTGTCTTGGCCTTGGGGCTGACTGTATTGATGATAGCCATGGGCAGCGCCAGATTGGCGCAGGATCAGCTGAAGGAGGCCGAGGCTTATTGTGATACGGTGACGGCGGCGTATTATGCGGAGAACCTTCTGCATTTGTATTGGGACGAAATGTCGGCGCAGCCGTGTCGGGCTATGCCGCTCAGCGAGAAAAAAGACGGCCGGAAGTTTTATCCGTCAGCTCCGACGGCAGCCGACTTGGAAGTTCATTGTGTTACGGGCGTGCACAATTCAACTTTTGAAGGCACTGCACAGGCAAGCTGTACGATGAAGCTGAGCGGTATGACCAGAACTTGTTCGATTCGGTTTCAGGTCCGACCCGGTGAGGGTGATGCAGGAGATCAGATAGTGATTACACGCATCTCTTATTGAGGAGGCAGGTTATGTTACTGTATAGAAGAGCGATTCTTTGGTTTTCGAAGGACACGGTATATATTTTGAAGGGAATCAGGAACTGGCGTTTTTCCGTCGTCTCCTGCCTGTTTGACGCCCATCGGATCAGAGCCGGGACAGGACAGGCGTCGGGCATACGAGAAAAAGGGTTCCGGGAACTAAGTGAAATATACGGTCTTCAACAGTACAGGGTCAGCATTGTTGTCGGCGGGGGCAAGCTGATTTATAAACAAACGATATTGCCGACAGCGTCCAAGAAAAAGGCGAAAGAGTCCGTTTTTTGGGATAATACGCTTTTGGATCAGAGCGAAGATTTGGCAATCGACATTTACAGGGCCGGCAAGGTATCGGGTCAGGACGCTTACCGCTGGATTATCGGCGCCTACCCGCTGTCGGAAATTCGCATGCTTGCGGAAGGTGCCAATGCGTATACGGCGGGACTTGAAGAAATCGATATTTTGCCGACACTGGCGGCGCGTATATTTTCCGCTTGCGAGGGGACCGTATATTTGCCGGAAGGCAATGGTTGTCATGTCTTCGCCGTTAACAGCGGCGCTGTCGAGGCGTATGAATGGCAGGGAGAAAGGCCGTTGCTGCCGACAGATGACATGCCGTCGGCGACAGCCGTCCTGAAGAAGGATGGCCGCTGGCAGGAGGCCGTAGTAAAGACGACGGTGGGAAAGGTGATGAAGCAGTGGGAAATTCCGTATCTTGGCGCTTTCTTATTCGAAAAGCTTTAGATTCGTCCATGCGTTTCGATTTGACGGAACGGGAAAACGGCTTATGGGAAAAAAAGGCGGTACGGTATCTGTACAGCTTTTCCCTATACGGGTTGATCATCGCTTTGCTGCTGCTGGCGACAGCGAATGGCGTATTATATTGCAGAATTTGCAAACAGAAACAGGTGTATGAGGCGTATTTTTGGCCAAGTCAGCAAAAAATTGAGGAGCAGAACGCGGCGCTTCAAACGGTGCTGGACTACAGCCGGAAAGTAAATGCAGACCGAGGCGTTCATTGGAGTGCACTGCTGGTCTCTTTGGCGGAGACCAGGCCGAGTTCCGTAACGGTGACGTCGTTACAAGCGGATAAAGGAAAGCTTTTCATCGAAGGACGGACGCCGGACCGGAAGGCGTTGACGGAATGGCAGGGGAAACTCAGGCAGTTGAAAGCAATGACGAATATCGCCTTACGCAAAACGGCAAATGATAAGAACGGCAACATTTCCTTTTCTATGGAAGGAGAAACGTTTTCGGAGGGGAAAAATGAAAACTGATTCGGCCAAACGGCACCTGATTGTTCTAATTATCGTGTTTTTAATAACGGCAGGACTCATTGTCGTTTGCCGTCAGTTGTATGCAAAGAGCGCCGCCTGGGACGAGGCGCTGCAGAACGCGGCGCGTTACCAGGCGGCGTCGGAACAGGCGCCCGGTAACCCGCATAACCGGTTCCGTCCGGCAGAGGATCCGCCAGATCTGGAAACGGTAATCGATATGAACGGCAAGGCTTGTCATCTGCTTCTTCTTTCCATGCAATCCCTGCCGGATCAAAACAGAAGCGTTGAGGTGGAATTCACAGGGGCATATGGCGATGCGATCTGTTTTTTGAACCGCATGGAAGGGGCATCACCTCTTATACGGTGTCGCGTAAAGAAGATGGAAAGAAGAGAAGGGACTATTTATACACTCATGGAGGTGGAGAGCCGATAGGCGGTCAATTTCATATGTAATAAAATGGACAGTACGTTTATACATAAATTTATTGTGTAAAAAGTACTGTTTTTTTATGTTAATTTAAACGTTTTTTTGGTATAATGATATGCACATATTGCGTATAATCATTTGGCACGTACGCAAGGGGGGACAGAATGAAACGTAATATTGTTCTTGTCGGCATGATGGGAAGCGGAAAAAGTCATATCGGACGTAAACTGGCGCAACGGTTGAATTGGCAGTTTGTCGATACGGATCGCAAAATAGAACGGTCCGTAGGCATGAGTATTTCCGACTTTTACCGGCATGAGGGAGAAAAAGCATTTCGGGAAAAAGAATTCAATATACTGCAGCAAGTCAGCCGGTATCATGAAGCGATCATCTCTTTTGGCGGCAATTTCCCGATGAATATTGAAGCTTATAGAGTTTTACACCGATATGGATATATTATTGCGCTGCAGTCGGATCCGCATCGTGTGGAGGAACGCGTAGGACGGCATATTGGCAAGCGCCCTACCGTGGATTACGGCAATCTTCATGAATTTGTCATAAAAATGATACGGTCTTGGGAAGACATTTATTCGTATTGTGATTATGTGGTCGATACGACACGGGGCGGTGCGTCGCAGCTTGTAGAGACCATTGTTGAAGAAATTGACCGGCAAGGTGTCAGCTTTGCTGAACGTAAGCAAAAGGAGTATGAGTAAGATGATTAGTAAAATTGCTGTGCTGACGAGTGGCGGCGATGCGCCGGGGATGAATGCGGCTATTCGCGGCGTAACGCGTTATGCGATTCACAAGGGGCTGAGCGTCGAAGGCGTGATTCGGGGCTACGAAGGGTTGCTGAGCCGTCAGTTGAAGCCGTTGGGCAGACGTGATGTGGGAGAAATCATTCATCGCGGCGGTACGATGCTGCGTACGGCAAGATGTCTGGAATTTCTGCGGGAAGAGGTACAGGAGGAAGCGGCGGCGTATTTGCGCGAACAGGGAGTTGATGCGCTTGTCGTCATCGGCGGCGACGGTTCTTTGCGCGGGGCACAGGCACTGAGCCGCCTCGGCATTCATACGGTCGTCATTCCCGGTACGATTGACTGTGATATGATGGGGACCGAATATACGCTCGGCTTTGACACGGCGGTCAATACGGTGTTGCAGTCGGTCAATAAGATTCGCGATACGGCTTTTTCTCACGAACGCGTAGCCGTTGTTGAGGTGATGGGCAGGCACGCCGGTTTTATCGCTCTTTACGCCGGGATGGCGGCAGGAGCGGAGGCGGTTTTGATTCCTGAACATCCTGTCGATCTGGAAGCGTTGTGCCGACATCTTTATGAATCGCACAGCATGAAGAAAATGAGCAGTATCGTTATCGTTGCCGAAGGAGCGGCCAAAGGCTCCGATGTCGTTGAATATATTAAAAAACATTCGTATTTGGAGCCGAATCTGACCGTTTTGGGATATGTGCAACGCGGCGGCTCTCCGACGGCGCACGACGCGATCATGGCCAGCCGTTATGCGCAGGTAGCCGTAGAAAGTCTGCTGGCCGGTTTGTATGACTGCGTTGTCGGAACGATCGACGGCCGTATTGTGGCAATGCCGTATAAAGAGGCGGAAAAACTCCATTTTGCCATTGATGAACGCATGTATGAGTTGATTTTGGATCTGGGACGATAATCATGTAAGGAGTGTTTACGAGTATGCATTTTGATTTTTCTCTAATCTGGGACTCTTTGCCCTTGCTGCTGCAAGGGGCGGCTGTTACGATCGAAATTACGGCCATTGCCGTCGGCATCGGCTTTATTTTGGGTTTGATCACCAGCGTTTGCCGCTTATCCAACATAAAACTGTTGAAGGTTCTTGCCGTCTGCTATGTGAACGTTATTCGCGGTACGCCTATGCTGGTGCAGATATTCCTCATTTATTTCGCATTACCTCAGATACTCGGCATGCGTATCAATCCTTTGGTGGCGGCTGTTGCCGCCTGCTCCATTAACAGCGGCGCCTATGTTTCCGAAATTTTCCGCGCCGGCATTCAATCGGTCAATAAAGGACAGATGGAAGCAGGCCGGTCTCTCGGTCTTTCCTGGGGACAGACGATGCGGTACGTTATTTTGCCGCAGGCCTTCAAAAATATGATTCCCCCCCTCGGCAATGAATTCATTTCCATGACGAAAGAGACCTCCATGGTTTCCGTCATCGGCTTTGAGGAATTGACGCGGCGCGGTCAGCTGATCATTGCCAAGACCTACGGATCTTTTGAGATTTGGATGACCGTAGCCTGCCTGTATTTAATTATGACGTTGGGCATCGCGCAGTTGGTAAGTTATTTAGAACGGAGGTTTGCGACGGATGATAGAAATTAAAGGGTTGAAAAAAAGTTTCGGCAGCCATAACGTTCTGAACGGGATTGATCTCACGATCCATGATCAGGAGGTCGTCGTTATTATCGGGCCTTCCGGGTCCGGTAAGAGTACGATCCTGCGCTGCATCAATTATTTGGAAGCGCCGAGTTCCGGCGAGATTTCCGTAGACGGCATCAGCATGAGCGATGCGAAAAGCATTAATGCTATTCGCATGGAAGTTGGCATGGTTTTTCAGCGTTTCAATCTGTTTCCCCATATGACGGTTCTGGAAAATATCATGCTTTCTCCGATCAAGACTCGGCATATTGATAAAAAGGAAGCAGCTGAGACCGCGATGCGCCTGCTGGAAAAAGTGGGACTTGAAGACAAAAAAGATGCGTATCCCGATACCTTGTCCGGCGGGCAGCAGCAGCGTGTCGCCATTGCGCGGGCTTTGGCGATGAAACCGAAATTCATGCTTTTTGATGAACCTACGTCGGCGTTGGATCCCGAGATGGTGCGGGAGGTTCTCGATGTCATCAAGGCCTTGGCAAAAGACGGTATGGCAATGGCTATCGTTACGCATGAAATGGGTTTTGCCCGTGAAGTTGCCGACAGGGTTCTCTTCATTGACGAAGGATTGATTCTTGAAGAAGGAAAACCGGATGATATTTTTTCTCATCCAAAAGAAGGGCGAACGCAAGAATTTCTGTCTAAAATACTTTGAGAAAAACAGCCGTAAAGGCTGTTTTTTTGTATCGGCGAGGTGTTTTTGCTGATTCTCCGGAGAGAACACGGCAGTAGCAAAAGAACAATTGAAAAAATTTTTCAATTAATATAAAAAATAATTATTATTAGTTGATATATATAAAATAATATGATATTATATACTCATAAAGGATAGATTTGCTCTAAGAAAATATATAAGGGAGGATTGGAAGATGAATATTGTTGTATTAGTAAAACAAGTACCTGCCGTTTCCGATATTGAAATAGATCCGAAAACCAATAATCTGGTTCGTATCGGCGCGCCTTCAATGCTGAATCCCGTTGATTTCAATGCTGTCGAAGCGGCTTTACAAGTAAAAGAGGCGGTTGGCGGTACGGTTACGCTGATCACCATGGGAACCGCATTGGCCGGGGAAGCGATGCGCGACGGCATTGCTATCGGCGCCGATAAGGGGATTCTTGTCTCCGACGAACGAATGGGCGGTTCGGATACGCTGGCTACCGGAAAGATACTGGCCAAAGCTATTGCCGCTATCGGTGATGTTGATCTCGTCTTTACGGGAAAACAATCGGCTGACGGTGATACGGGGCAGATTCCGCCGGCAGTTGCGCAGCATTTAGGCATGTCGCTGGTTTCTTATGCAGATTCCGTTGTTGTAGACGGTACGACGGTGAAGGCAACCCGCCATAATCACGGCGGTATTGAAACGGTAGAAGCCCAGCTTCCGGCTGTATGCTCGGTTACGGAATTGATCAACACGCCGCGTTCGCCCAAGATCAAGGGTAAGATGAATGCCAAAAAAGCGATCTTCGATGTATGGCGTTTGGAAGATATCCAGTTGGATCCCGCTGAAGCAGGGAAGAGCGGATCGGCGACAACGGTTACAACGACCTTTGCTCCGGAAAAACATGCAGTCGGCATGATGATAGAAGGCAGTGACACGAAGGATGCCGTTAAAAAACTGGTAGATACATTAGCTTCCGAAAAAATACTGTAAGGGGAGGGAAAAGCGATGGAATTAAAACAAAATGTCTGGGTATATATTGAATTGGTAAACGGCACGATCAGTCCGCTGAGCTTGGAACTTCTCGGTAAAGGCCGTGAATTGGCTGACAGTAAAAAGAACGGACTTGTCGGCTGGATTATGGGTGAAGGTGCTGCTGCGGCAGCCGAACAGGTCATCGGATATGGCGCTGATGCCGTTGTCGTTGTTGATAATCCGGAATTAGCTTCTTTCGAATCGTCGCTGTATACGAAGGCGGCCGAAGAAGTTTTAAATAAATATGAACCGAATGTTGTCCTCATCGGCGCTTCGCATAACGGTCGTGATTTGGGCGGGCGCCTGTCAGCGGCTATGAATCTGGGGCTCGTTGCCGATTGCATCAATTGCGGCTACGAAGGCGACGATGATTCCATTACCTGGATTCGTCCCGCCTTTACCGGTAAATTGTTCGTGAAAATATTGACGACGACACGCCCGCAGTTGGCTACGATCAGTGATAAAATATTCCGCGGCAATGTTTTCGATGCGGGGCGTACAGGTGAGATCATTCATGAAACGGTTTCGTTAAATGGGGCAAAGCCGTTGCAGCAGGTTGTCGGTTTCGAACCGTTATCGGCTGAAGAACAGGAACTGACGATTACGAATGCGGAAATCGTCGTCGGCGCAGGCCGCGGCGTAGGCAGTCCTGAAGGCTTGCAGAAAGTCGCTGATTTTGCCGCTTCTATCGGCGCCGCACTTGGTGTTTCCAAGCCGCTCGTTGACAGCGGCTGGGCTCCCCATGAAAAACAGGTCGGCATAACAGGTTCGAAAATTGCGCCGAAGATCTATATCGCTCTCGGTATTTCCGGCGCGATTCAACATAAGCTCGGTTTGCAGGACGCAGAGCTGATTATCGCCGTCAATTCCGATCCTGATGCGCCAATTTTTGAATTTGCCCATTACGGTATCGTCGGCGATCTCTTCGATGCACTGCCGGTGCTGGAAGAGGAAATTAAAAAGATAAAATAAGATGAATAAAACTTAGACGTAAAAAAGATGCGGATCTTATGATCCGCATCTTTTTTACGTCCAATTTCCGTGACTGAAAACAGGGACTTCCGAACCGTCCTTTTTGATTCCCGTTATGTTCAGATCTGCTGAACCGATCATAAAGTCAATGTGAAGCATGGAATCATTTAATCCGGCTTTAGCCAACGCTTCGGCAGATTGATCGGGACCGCCTTTCAGACAAGTAGGGTATGCTTTGCCGAGAGCCAAGTGGCAGGAAGCGTTTTCATCAAAAAGGGTTTCATAAAACAATTTACCGGAGAGAGAAATCGGTGATGTATAGGGGATTAGAGCGACCTCTCCCAAGCGGCAGGCGCCGGCATCCATTTGCAGTAATTCTTTCAGCACCGTTTCTCCCGCAGCGGCGTGTACTTCCGTCACTTTACCGTTGGAAAAGGTCAAGGAGAAATCACGGATGACCTTTCCCTGATAAACCAGCGGTTTCGTGCTGAAAACAATACCGTCGACGGCGTCTTTATGCGGCGCCGTGTAGATTTCTTCCGTAGGAATATTGGCGTTGAAAGGGTGGTGGGCAGTTGTCTCTTCGACCCCGCCTTGCCAGATATGCGTTTCCGGCAGGCCGACAGTCAGGTTGGTTCCGTTTGCGCTTGTGTATCGGAGCGCCGTAAATGCCTGCGCCGTCATCCATTGACGTCTGCTTTTTAAGTGACTCAGATGACGGTTCCAATCTTCAAGGGGATCATCTCCGTCGGCGCGGGACGCTTTCAGAATTTCACGCCACAAGGCATCGATCGCTTCCTTTTCCGGCAGGTCGGGATACAACAGCCGTGCCCAGGCCGGGCCGGGCACGGCGGCGACAAGCCAACTGACCTTTGATGCCATCATGCCGTCTATATATTCTTTCAGCGCCTCGTTTTGCGCTCGCTGCGCCGCAAAAATCTTTTTACTGTCGATACGGTCCATTAAATAAGGATTGGCTGAAATCAGATTGCAGAAGGCGGCGCCCTGTCGATAGTAATGGAGACTGAAATCACGGCGCCAGTCGGGCAGTATTTTGAAGTTTTTCAGCTCTTCGTATTCATAGCGAAGGCGTGTGACAGCGTCAGATCGCCAATTGACAACGACTTGGGATGCGCCCAGGTCATAGGCCCTCTTGGTCAGCAGCGTGACGAAATCGGACGCGTCGACAGGTGCATTGACGACAAGAATCTGCCCTTTTCGCAGAAAAAGGCCTTTTTGCAGCAAGACATCGGTATAGTTTAGTAATTTTGCTCGTTCCATGAGATCCTCCTTTGCATTAAGCGCGCCAGGCCGTATGGTGCCAGAGACGGGCGTTCAATGAAAACGCGTTTATGGCCAGGCCGATGATCAGACTCAACCAGTACCCATAGGCGCCCCAGTCCGTTGCATGGGCCAGCGCGATGCCCAAAGGGATGGAAATGAGCCAATACGTGATGAAAGAGACGAAAGTGATGACCTTGACATCTTTATAGCCGCGCAAGATCCCTTGTACCGGTGTGCCGAGGGCATCAAAGAAGGCAAACAGCATGGCGTAAATGATGAAGGTGCGGATGTGAGTAAAGGTTTCATAATCACTGGTGAAGGCGCCGCTGATAGTGTCTAGACCGATGTAGGTCAACATTACCGTAAGGCAGGCAATAAACAGCGATACGCCTTGGCAGATCACGGCGTATTGCCGTGCGCCTGCAGGATTTTTGGCGCCGACTTCATAGCCGATGACGATCGTTGCCGTCAGACTGATGCTCCAGGGAATCGTGTATATAAACTCGGAATAACTGATCGCCGCCTGATTGGCGGCCAAAAAAACGGTGCCGAATTCACTCATGAGGAGGCCGACTATGCTGAATAGGCTCGTTTCGCAAAAAACGGCAATGAAGATAGGAATGCCCAGTCGCAGTTGTTCGCGGCACAGAAACCAGTCGAAAGGCCGAAAGACGCGCCACAGCCGGTATGAGCGGAAAGGTTCTTTGAAGCGAAAGATGAGGATAAAGAGAAAGAGCGTGAGCCAAGCGGCAATCGTGATAGCGTAGCCGGCGCCGGCGCCGCCCAGGGCCGGCAGCCCGGCCGCTCCGAAGATTAGTCCGTAGAACAGGAAAATGGTCAGCACCATGTTGGTCAGCAGTACGGCCATGGAAAGGTGCGTCATGCCGTGTGCATCAACAACGTAGCGTAAGGTGGCCTGTATGAAGGTAGGAAGAATCCCGAGAGACAGGGCAAAGAGATATTCTTTTGCGATGTAGTGGACAGCCGGGTCCAGGGACATGAGACGAAGAAACGGATCCGTAAAAATGATTCCGAAAAGGATAATAAAGATGGTGAAGAAAAGAGAAAGATAAATGCTTTGCATAATGTAGGAAGGGATATCATCCGTTTTGTTGGCGCCGCGCAGCTGCGAAAGAATTGGTGAAATGCCGAAAAAAATGCCGCAGACTCCGGCAAAGACGGGATACCAGATGTTAACGGCGACAGCGACGCCTGCCAAATCGACCGTACCGGCCCGGCCGCTGAAGACGCTGCTGAAGACATTGGTGCCGACTTGCGCCATTTGCGTCAAAAGCAAGGGGAAGAATAACATGAAAAAATAGTTGAGTTGATTTCGTGCGGGAAAGGTCATAATCCCTCCTATAAGAAATACATACTAAAACAAGCCCCGTTTGCACGGGGCCTGCAGGCATTCAAATTATTTTTCCAAGCCGTTTACTTTAACAGCTAAGCGAGATTTTTTACGGGCTGCTGTATTTTTGTGAATGACACCCTTTTGAGCGGCGCTGTCAATAACACTGCTGGCTTTATTAAACGCTGTTTTAGCGGCTTCTGCATCTCCTGCGGCAACGGCTTCGGTCGTATGGCGGATAGCTGTGTGTACCGAAGATTTTACCCGAGAGTTGGCTGCGTGACGGGCTGCGTCTTTTTCCATTGTTTTGATGTTGGATTTGATTTGCGGCAATTGATTCACCTCCCTACATTACAAGAACACTAGAAAGAATTTTATCATAGTATACTGCAAAAAGCAAGCGTTTACGCCTTGTTTTCAGAGCCGAAAACGGCTTTAATCTTATGAGCAACAAGTTCCTGTACATTTTGGCGACCGTCTTTCAAATATTGACGGGGATCGAAGTGATCGGGATGTTCTGCCATATGTTGGCGAATGCCGGCAGTCAGGGCCAGGCGCAGATCGGAGTCGACATTGATCTTGCAGACCGAAAGGGAGGCGGCTTTGCGCAGTTGTTCTTCAGGAATACCGACGGCATCTTTCAATTTGCCGCCGTTGTCATTGATGATTTTTACGTAAGCAGGAACGACGGAAGAAGCGCCGTGGAGAACGATGGGGAAGCCGGGCAGGCGTCTTGAAACTTCTTCGAGAATATCGAAGCGGAGCGTAGGCGGCACTAAAACGCCTTGTTCGTTACGCGTGCATTGTTCCGGCTTGAATTTATAGGCGCCGTGGCTGGTACCGATCGCAATGGCCAGAGAGTCGACGCCGGTTCTGGAAACAAATTCTTCCACTTCTTCCGGGCGCGTATAAGAAGCGTCTGCCGCATCGACATGGACATCATCTTCAATGCCGGCCAGTTGTCCGAGTTCCGCTTCGACGACGACACCGTGGGCATGCGCGTATTCGACGACGCGTTTCGCCAAGGCGACATTTTCATCGAACGCATACTGCGAGCCGTCGATCATGACCGACGTAAAGCCGTTATCAATGCAATCTTTGCAGGTTTCAAAGTCGGCGCCGTGATCCAGGTGAAGCGCTACGGGCAGATCATGGTCTTCCAAGGCGGCTTCCACGAGGTGTTTCAGATACGGCGGTTTGGCGTAATTTCGCGCTCCCGCGGAGGCCTGCAGAATGACCGGAGAATGCAGCGCTGCCGCTGCATCCGTGATTGCCTGTACTAATTCCATATTGTTGATGTTGAAAGCGCCGATTGCATAATGGCCTTCATACGCTTTTTTAAACATTTCCGTTGTCGTTACTAATGGCATGAGACATTCCTCCTAAATATAATCGTGCACTATATCATTCCAGCCAAATTTGTCGATGATATGTTTCATATCCGTCGGCAATGGGGAATTAACGGTGAGTCGGTTTCCCGTCACGGGATGAATAAATTCGATTTTTCCGGCGTGTAACGCCTGACGTGTCAATAAAGTGCGGTGACCGCCATACAAGTCGTCTCCTGCCAAGGGGCAGCCGAGGTAAGCGCTGTGCACGCGAATCTGGTGTGTCCGTCCCGTATGCAAGGTGATGCTGAGGAGACTGCAGTTATCGGCGGCTGCAAGACGGGTAAAATCAGAGACCGCCTCTTTGCCGTTATCGCACGTGCGGCGTTTTATTATACTGTCGCTGCAACGTCCGATGGGACAGGAAATATGCGCTGTTTTTGCCGGAAAGCGGCCTTCGGAAATAGCCAGATAGGTGCGGTGATAAAAAGACTTTTTTCTGTCAAAAGCATATTGTATATGCGGTGCTTTGGCGATCAGACAAAGGCCGGACGTGTTTTTATCCAACCTGTGCATGGGATGATAAGAAGACTGTTGGCCGCTTTCGTGATAATGAAAAGCGACGGCATTGGCCAGCGTGTTTTGCCGCACTGCTGCCGTTGGATGCATCAGCAGACCGGCCGGCTTGTTGACAACCAAAAGGTAGGCATCCTCGTAAGCTATATCCAGGGGAATGGGGCAAGGCGAAATGTGTTGATTAATGCTCAGATTGACTGTGATCCGGTCCCCTTCGCGCACCAGATCTTTGAGTAATGCCGGCGCGCCGTTTACGGCACAACTGCCGTTGTGTTTCAAGCGGCGCCGCAAGGTGGCCGAAATGCCGAAGTGACGCAGCGCCCCTGCCAGCGACGTCGGCTTTTCCAGAGGCCCTACTGTAAATTGAAGCATCGGTATCATTGTTTCCTGCATGATATCCCCTTCCTATCGCTATGTATAGTATACAGGAGAGAAATGCAGAAAGCCAATTAAGAAAAAGAGATTTAACAATTAATTATTAAATTTATATTTTCTTTATACATAGGAAAACCTATTCATAAAAAGCAGGAAAACAGTCGGCTCACATGGAATAAGTTAGTATGTCGGGTTCGTATACGTTGATTGCTGTTTTCGTAACCTCAATTTTATTATGACGGGAAGGATTTGCGAGGGTTGCATAGAATTATAGTAGTTGCAGCAGTGTTACTTAAATGATGATCAGGTGATACGAGTGAAGAAGTTTTCCAGTGAATTTATCGAACAAGTCCGCCAGGCTAATGATATTGTCAGCGTCGTTTCCGACTATTTGGTGCTGAAGCGAAGCGGACGGAATTTTTGGGCCTGTTGCCCCTTTCACAACGAAAAAACCGCTTCTTTCAGCGTAGCGCCCGATAAAGGCTTTTTTCATTGTTTCGGCTGTCATGCATCGGGAGATGTTTTTACCTTTATCATGAAGAAAGAGAATATTTCTTTTTCCGAAGCCGTGGAAATATTGGCTGCCAGAGCTCATATTGCGCTGCCCGCCTTCGAGCAGACGCCGGCGGAGCAGGCCAGGGAGCGACAGCGCAGCCGGTTATATGAAATCAATGAAATGGCCTGTACTTTTTTCCATAATTGCCTGGTGAAGACACATTACGGTGAAAAAGGGCTTGCCTATTTCCGGCAGCGCCATGTATCGGATGAGACGATCCGGACTTTTCGACTCGGGTTCGCACCTGACAGCTGGGATAAGTTGACCGAGGCCTTTCAGAAAAAGGGGATCGCCAAAGAGGAACTGCTGTTGTTGGGGTTGGCAAAGGAGAGCAATCATAAGGTTTACGACGCATTTCGCAATCGCGTCATTTTTCCCATACGGGACGGGCGAGGCAAAACCGTTGCCTTCGGCGGCCGTGTTTTGGATGACAGCAAACCGAAGTATCTGAATTCTCCGGAAACGCCGGTTTTTGATAAGCGCAGTCTTCTCTTTGCTATGGATGTGGCGCATAAAGGAATTTATGAAAAGGGCAGGGCTGTCCTGGTAGAAGGATATATGGATGTCATTTCGGCTCATAACCGCGGCATTACTAATGTTGTCGCTTCCTTGGGAACCGCTTTTACGGGAGAACAGGCGAGGCTCCTGCAGCGGCAGAGCAAGGAACTGGTTCTGTCCTATGATATGGACGGCGCCGGTCGGCAGGCGACGCTGCGCGCTATGGAAGTCGTGCGCGGGTTGGGGCTGACCGTGCGTGTCGTATCGTTGCCGCAGGGAAAGGATCCTGACGAGTATATCAATACCGCCGGCGCCGCCGCTTTTGAAGCGGCTGTCGCGGCGGCGCCGAATGCGCTGGAATATATGCTGCAAACGGCGATGCAGGAACACGACGGTGCGACGTTGGAAGGAAAGTCGGCGATTACGGCCATGGTATTTCCGGCGTTGATACAGGCAGATAGTCAAATCGTCATCGAAGCGTTTTTGAAACGCCTATCCGAACGACTGCAGATATCGGAAACAGCAGTTCGCACGGAATATAACGCTTACTTGACGAAACATCCTGAAGCCGGTCGGCAGAAGGTGGTCATATCGGGCAATATTGCGGCCGCCAATAAGACGGCGCGCGGCCCGCATGCAATGGCTGTGGCCGAAGAGAATATCCTGCGATTTCTCATGGAAAAGCCGGATGCCTGTGCGCGTATCGGCAAGATGATTGAGCGTGATTTCTTTAAAGATGAAAAACGGCGGGGTATTTATGAAACCCTGTTGAGACTGCATGATAGGGGCGGCAACTATACGCAAGGCGATGTGCAGGAACAGCTTGCGCCGGAGGAATGGGCAGAACTGTCCCGCATTATGGTACTGCAAGACGTGCCGCTCGATGAAAAAGTAGTATTGGATTATGTGAAGCGGTTCCGCTTTGCAGAGCTGCAGCAGGCTTATCGTCTGCACAGTCGGCAAGCCGCCGCCTACAGCCGTACCAATGACATACGGCTCCTTGAAGAATTAGAGGCATGTAAGAAAATCAGCGATGAAATGAAAAGATGGTCTTGACGGCAGAAGGGAGCGGTATCGTATGCGTATAGATGAAAAACAAGAGGAAACAATGACGATAGAGGAGAAGGAGAACGCAGTGACGGAAAAGAAGATGGCGAAAGCGGCGAAGGCGAAGCCGGTAAAAGGCAAAAAAAAGGCGGCAAAAAAAACGGAGGAAGTAAAGGGACTGACAGAGAAGGAACGGCAGGAACTGGCATTGTCCCACATTACGCAACTCATACAAGAGGGCCAGCAAAAAGGGTGTCTTTCTTACACGGAAATCATGAATGTCATGGAAGAAGATGATCTGACGCCTGATCAAATTGACAAGATGTATGAAGTGTTTGCCGAAAAGGGGATTGATATTGTCGGCGAGTCGGATCAGGTCAATGAAAATGAAGATCTTGATGACGAAGAAAACGAAAAGGTTGATGAACATGCCATCAATTTAAGTGTTCCCGAAGGTGTCAATATCGATGATCCCGTACGCATGTATTTGAAGGAAATCGGGCGGGTGCCGCTGCTTACGGCGGAAGAAGAGATTACTTTGGCGAAAACGATTGAACGGGGTTGTGCGGAAGATGCCGCGCCGGAAGACATACAGGCCGGCGTGGCGGCCAAAAAGAAACTCACCGATGCCAATCTTCGCCTCGTCGTCAGCATTGCCAAGCGTTATGTCGGCCGCGGCATGCTCTTTTTGGATTTAATTCAGGAAGGGAACCTGGGCCTGCTCAAAGCCGTCGATAAATTTGATTACAGCAAGGGCTATAAATTCAGCACCTATGCGACGTGGTGGATTCGTCAGGCGATTACCCGCGCGATTGCCGATCAGGCGCGGACGATTCGCATTCCCGTCCACATGGTGGAAACGATCAATAAATTGATTCGGATTTCTCGCCAGCTTTTGCAGGACAAAGGACGGGAACCGTTGCCAGAGGAAATTGCCGAAAAAATGGAAGTGCCCATTGAACGGGTGCGGGAGATCATGAAAATTGCGCAGGAACCGGTTTCTCTGGAAACCCCGATCGGGGAAGAAGAGGACTCCCATTTGGGAGACTTCATTGAAGATCAGGAAGCTGTCGCTCCTGATGACGCCGCTTCCTTCATTTTGTTGAAGGAGCAGATTGAAGATGTGTTCTCCTGTCTTACCGACCGGGAACGCAAGGTGTTGTACCTTCGCTTCGGATTGAAAGACGGCAGGCCGAGAACGCTGGAAGAGGTGGGACAACATTTCAACGTTACGCGCGAGCGCATTCGCCAGATTGAAGGAAAGGCGTTGAGCAAGCTGCGCAACTGGGGGAAACGGGAAAAAATCAAAGATTTTCTTTGATGCAGACAGCTTGACGGTCTATATTGATTAGCGTATAATACATAGGCAAGGTTCTCCGCAACCTTTATCTGCCGGGCCTATAGCTCAGCGGTAGAGCCACCGGCTCATAACCGGTTGGTCCTTGGTTCGAACCCAAGTAGGCCCACCAAATCATGAACAAGCTATTCCGCAGCATTGTGGGATAGCTTTTTTTCGATAGGAGTTTTTTTTATGAAATTGACGGCAAGATTAGCCGCTGCAGCCGCCTTCGTTCCCCGCGGCAGCGTGATTGTCGATGTCGGGACGGATCACGGCTATATACCGATCGATCTCTGTCAACGCGGCGTCTGTCCGCGTGCCGTCGCTTCCGACATTGTACGGGGGCCCTTATCTGCCGCTGCGGCTCACGTGCGGCAAGCGTCGTTGACGGAACGGATTGACTGCCGCCTGGCAGACGGACTCAAAGGCGTTCGTCTCGGAGAGGTTGACGGTGCTCTTATCTGCGGCATGGGCGGTTCGCTGATGATTCGTATTCTGACGGAGAGCGCCGCCGTCCGCGACCGTCTTTCTTTCTTGGTGTTGCAGCCCATGAGCGATGCGGCGGCATTGCGGTCATATCTTTATCGGATCGGTTGGTATCCGGACAGGGAGACGTTGATTGCCGACGGCGGCAGAATCTATCAGCTTTTGCGGGCGCGACAGGGGCGGCGGAAAACACCGCCGCAGTGGCAGCTGGAGATCGGCGCGGAAAATTGGCGCGAAAGGACGCCTTTATTGGGGGCGTTGTTGGACGAGATCATTGACAAAAAGAAAAAAATCCTGCAGGGCATGAGAAAAAGCCGCGCGATTCACGCTGAAGAGCTGCTGCTTTTGCGTCGGGAAATAGCGGAATGGGAGGAACGGAGATGGCAGTGCAAATAGCGGAAGTCATGAAAGTAATGAATGAATTGGCGCCTTTGCGGCTTCAGGAAGCATGGGACAATCCGGGACTTTTGATCGGCGATCCTCGTGCAAGTGCGGCAAAGATCATGGTTACCCTGGACGTTACCTTGGAGAATGCGGCTTATGCCGCAGAAAACGGGATCGACCTGATCATCAGTCACCATCCCGTGATTTTTGGCGGTATCAAGTCGATTCGAACGGATACGTATGACGGTGCCTTGTTCAGCAGCCTGTTAACGCATAAAACGGCCGTTTACAGCGCTCATACGAATTTGGACAGCGCCTTTGGCGGCGTCAATGACGTCCTTGCTGCGCGGTTGCGTCTGCGTGATGTGACACCGTTGAAAACGACGGATACGGAGGTCATGGGGCGCATCGGTTCTTTGCCGCAAAAGACGCGGGCCTGTGAATTTTTGGAATTTATGAAAAAAGAATTAGCGCTGCCGGTTTTGCCGTATGCCGGCGATGCGACGAAGGAAATTTTCCGCGTAGCCCTTTGCGGCGGGGCGGCGGCATCTTTTTTGGGAGACGCCGCCGCTGCCGGCGCCGATCTTTATGTGACTGGAGACGTCAAATACCACGATGCGCAGAACGCGGTAAAGCAGGGGATCCTTATTGCCGATGCAGGTCATTACGGCTCGGAAATTCCCGTCGTTTACGATTTGGCGAAGCGATTGCAACAGATCGGCAGGGAAAAAGGATGGGGAGCGGAGTGCATCGTTGATCCGACGAGCAAAAGCTTTTTCTCGTATTACTGATAAGAGGAGTGACAAGTCATGAATAAAGCAGATCACATCAAACGGTTGCAGGAAGATCCCATTTACGCTATCATGGGCGAAGCCTTATCGCTAGGACGAAAAAATGTCGAAGTCGCCAAGGCGCTGCTTGACAGCGGCGTGAAAATCATTCAATACCGCGAAAAACATAAGACTTGGCGTGAGAAATATGCCGAAGGAAAGGCGATCGCCGCCTTATGTCATGAACGAAACGCCACGTTTATCATGAATGATTCCGTCGATTTGGCCATTGCCTGCGGTGTTGACGGCATTCATGTAGGTCAGGACGACGCGCCCGTCGAGATTGTCCGCTCTCTGGCCGGCCCCGACGTCTTTATCGGGCTTTCGACGAATACGGTTGAAGAATTGAAGGGCGCCGTTGCCGCCGGCGCCGATTATGTCGGTTTCGGGCCGATGTTTCCGACGCGATCGAAAGCCGATGCCAATGAAGTCGTTACGGCCGACAGCATTGACTTTGCACTCCGGCTGCCGTTGCCTGTCGTGACGATCGGCGGTATCGGCCGTGATAATATTCGCGCCGTTTACGAGCAAGGCTTTCGCTCCTTCGCCATGATCAGCGCGCTCGTGTCTCAGGCCGATATTGCTGCCGCCGTCGGCGAATTGCGCCGTATTTTGGCACGATGAGCGTCGTTGTCTTGACGAACAGGGCGATATGAGATAGCATATAATACTGATGAGTATGAAAGGTAATCGCCAGTACGCTGTACTGGAGGAAAGTCCGAGCTCCACAGGGCAGGATGCCGGATAACGTCCGGCGAAGGCGACTTTAGGGAAAGTGCCACAGAAATGTGTACCGCCACGTTTGTGGCAAGGGTGGAACGGTGCGGTAAGAGCGCACCAGCAGTAAGGTAACTTACTGGCTAGGCAAACCCCATCTGGAGCAAGACCGAATAGGGGAGGGATGAAGCGGCCCGCTGATCTTCCGGGTTGTGTCGCTTGAACAGGCCAGTAATGGTCTGTCTAGATAGATGATTACCGCTGCGCAGGCAGAACAAAACTCGGCTTATTGATTACTCATCAGCTTGCAGATACCAAGCTGTCCGCATCTGCGGACAGCTTGTTTTGCATTTGCTTGCAGAGAAAGTGATAATTTCTTTACAATTACATAGGGGCATGATATCATAAACAATAAGTGAAATAGCGGGAAAATGGTTCCTGTTGTCTCTATCAACATAAAAGTGAGGGATTCAAGTTGGCACTGATCGTTAAAAAATTCGGCGGCAGTTCCGTTGCTACGCCGGATAAGATGAGAGCAATCGTACAGCGTGTTTTGGCAGGAAAACAACCTGGCGACCAAATCGTTATCGTCGTCTCCGCAATGGGAGATACGACGGATGATTTAGTTGCTCTTGCCAAGGAAATAACCTCCAAGCCCTACGGGCGCGAAATGGATATGCTCCTTTCGACAGGTGAGCAAGTATCGATTGCGCTCATGGCCATGGCTTTCCGGGAAGCGGGGCATAAAGCGATTTCGCTGACAGGTCAGCAGGCGGGCATCACGACGAGCGACGCCTTTAATAAGGGACGGATTCTTGATATTCAGGCGCAGCGCGTTATCGACGAATTAAAGGACGGCAATATCGTTATCATCGCCGGTTTTCAAGGGATTACGGAGCATGGCGATATTACGACTTTGGGCCGCGGCGGATCCGATACGACGGCCGTCGCCATTGCCGGCGCCATTCATGCCGATGCCTGCGAAATATATACTGACGTTGACGGTATTTACACATCCGATCCCCGCGTTGTTACCAATGCGCAGAAAATGGGCGAAATCACCTATGGAGAAATGTTGGAGATGGCGAAGCTGGGCGCCGGTGTTATGCAGCCGCGCGCCGTGGAAATGGGCAGCCGTTTCAACGTGCCGATCCACGTTCGTTCAACTTTTTCCGATGTGCAGGGGACAATGATACAGGAGGATTACTCGATGGAAATTAAGCAGTATTTGATTCGCGGCGTTGCCGAAGACAAGAATGTGGCCAAAGTAACGGTTCTGGGCGTGCTCAATCAGCCCGGACATGCGTATAAAATATTCTCCGAATTGGCGGATCAGAATATCGATGTCGATATGATCGTGCAGAGCGTGCGTGTTGCCAAAGAAGGGACGACGGATATTACGTTTACCGTTTCCCGTTCCGAATTGCCGGCCGTACGCGATGTATTCGCTAAAATACGCGGCGAAATCGGGGCTGAAGATATTTTGATCGACGATAAGATGGCCAAGGTTTCTGTCGTCGGCGCCGGTATGGCGGGGCATCCCGGCATTGCAGCCAGCATGTTCGGCATTCTCGGTGATAATGATATCAATATCGAAATCATTTCGACTTCAGAAATCAGCATTACTTGCCTGATCGCCGAAGAGAGCGTCGATAAGGCCGTGCAAAAGATACACGACCATTTCTTTGCTGAAAGTGAAGCATAAAATGTCCGTTTTGGATAACTTTGTAGAAGAGATACTGCATGCTGAAGGGTTGTTGCAGTCAAAGGGGTCAAAACAGGCTTTTCTCGGTCGCTTGTTGCGCGGGTTGGAAAAAGAAAGGCCGCCGCAGTTCAAGGTACCGTTGCCGAAGTATACATTTGAAAGTAATTTGCATGGTCTGAGCTATGATTACCAAAAGCGGGAAGTAACGCTCTCTTATAAGGTTGCCAGCGCCGTTTATCCCGATGTAATCGTGTCGTTTGGAACGTTTCGCGTTCTGTTGGAAGGACTTTCCCTTTGCATCCGCATGCAGAAATGGTAATTTATACCGCAGTTCCCGAGGGAATTGCGGTACTTTTTTTGGAGGTTTCATGTTCATAGGAATTGATATCGTCGAAATCGGACGGATAGAAGCCATGGCAAAGCGCCATGAAAAAGCATTACAGCGTTTTTTTACGCCTGCCGAAATTGCCTACTGCAATCGGCGTGAAAAAAGCCGGTATCATTCGCTGGCCGGTATTTTTGCAGCTAAAGAGGCTTTTTTCAAGGCCTTGGGCACAGGGTTTCGACAAGGAACGTGGCATGACGTCGAAGTGGATCATGATCGTCTGGGTGCGCCGTTTTTGCGGCTCAGCGGCGTTCATGCCCTTGCGGCAGCGGCAAGGTCGACGCGGCCGCCGGCAGTATCGATCAGTCATGATGGCGATTATGCCGTCGCGCAGGTGATTTGGGAAGAAGACAGGGAGGCCTGAACGTGAAAAAAGTAAATCAAACGGCGCAAATGAAGGCGATGGATGCGGCGGCCATGACCGGGATTTACCGTATGCCGCCGGCGGTACTGATGGAAAATGCCGGTCATGCCGTTGTGACGGCCGGTGCGGCTTACCTTGACGGATGGGCGAATAAGGATGTCATCATTTTTTGCGGGCAAGGGAATAACGGCGGTGACGGATTTGTCATCGCCAGGCATCTTTTAGCTGCCGACGCCCGCGTATACGTGTATGTTTTGGGGCAAGCGGCGGCGTATAGCCCGGAAGCGCAGTGCCATTTGCATTCGCTGCGTCAATTGGACGGGGCTGACTGTATTGTCGTCGACTATGGCGAGTCCTTTGAAGCATGGCACCTTCTGTGTCATCGCCTGTTTGCCAGCCAAGTCGTTATTGACGCCATGATCGGTACGGGTTTCCATGGTGAATTGCGGCAGCCGGTGCGGAATATTGTCGGTAAAATAAATGAGGCGGCGGCTATGGGACGGATCAAGGTCATTGCTGTCGATATGCCCAGCGGCGTTGATGCCGACACGGGCGCCGTCAGCGTCACTGACGGCGCTGACGGCGCGGGGGGACCTCTGTTTGCCGATTTGACGGTGACTTTTGGCGCGCTGAAACGGGGACAGCTTTTTTATCCCGGTAAGACCAGCGTCGGTGAGCTTCGTTTCGATCCGATCGGCATGCCGGCGCCGTTACTGCGGCAACAGGAGACGGATGGCGCTTACGTTTTGGAATCGGCTGATGTTGCGGAACTGCTGCCGCCCCGTCAGCCTGACAGCCATAAGGGAACGCATGGCACAATTGCCGTGGTCGCCGGGTCGAACGATATGGCCGGCGCCGCTTTGATGACGGCGCAAGGCGCCATGCGCGCCGGCGCCGGCAAGATATTTTTGCAGGTGCCGGCGGCAACGGCTCCGTACTGTATCGGCAGAGTACCGGAAGTGATGGTGCGCGGCGTCGGGGCCGGTTCTTCCTTTGCCCCCGGCGATGCAGACGTTTTGGTTGCGGCGGCGCATGGCTGGTCCGCGCTGGCTATGGGGCCCGGTATGGGTAAAGACAGCGGTCTGACGTCATTTTTAAAAAAGCTGATCGAGGAAACGTCTTGTCCTATCGTTCTTGACGCGGATGCGCTGAACGCGCTTACCGAAGAACGGGGATTTATTGCGGCCCACGGTGAACGTATCATTATGACGCCGCACTTGGCCGAATTCGGCCGGCTCAGCGGTCTTTCCGTCGCGACGATCAAAGAGGACTGCATTCGTGCCGCGAAAAACTTCGTGAAACGCTGGAATGTCACGCTCGTTTTAAAAGGTGCGCCGACGATAATCGTTTCCCGGAAAACCGGTAACGCGTATTTGAATCCGACCGGGAATGCCGGCATGGCTTGCGGCGGTATGGGCGACGTTTTGACCGGTATGGTGGCCGCTCTGGCGGCGCATCGCGATTTGGGGCTGACGGAAGCGGCCTGTGCCGCCGTTTATCTCCATGGTGCCGCAGGAGATGTCTGCCGACAGGCGTACGGTCCCTACGGATACTCTCCACTCGAGGTCGCCGCTGCGATACCGCGGGTTTTGGCCGAGTTGGATGAAGGGCGCCGTTTGCCTGTATTGCGGCGGCCGCTTATAGAAGGCTGACGCGGCGATTGTGATAAAGTTGACAAATATGTCAGCTTTGTGAACAATAACGACTTTTCTTACTATTGGAAGCAGATTGTGCTATAATGAGTCCGTCAGCATTTTAACTAGAGAGGTATGTGCAATGAAAAAACTGTTACTGTTACCGCTGTTGTTGTTCCTTTGTTTATGTCCGCTGCTGCCGGCTCAGGCTGCTTCCAAAGCGGAAATCAGCAGTGTCCGTATTGCTACGCGCAACGATTCCAATACACCCTTTGTCCGAACTGTTCTGGACGTGACCAAGAAGGTTACGCCAAAACTGTATATTGATAAAAGCGGTGAATACATTACTGTTTCTTTACCTAACACGGTGCTTCAAAAAGATGTCGACAAGACGTATACGGCAGATCCCCGCGTTATTACGAAAGTGTCGTTGTCGCAGCGTTCATCGGCGACTTATGTCGATATCAAGGTTCCGCAGGCGGTCGGCAAAGATGATCTGCACGTTTTCACCTTGCCGGCAGATGCTAAAAATAACAAACCGGCTCGTGTCGTCATTGACGTCAATGACAAGTCGGGGAAGATTAAGCAGTGGAACCATTGGAATGAGCTTAATTTGCGAACCCATACGACGGACGGAAAGAGCGGCGGCGCCGCCCTGCCTGTGCCGACGTATAGCGGCAGCCGCAATTACAGTTTGACCAAAGGACTGAAAGGGAAGACGATCTGCATTGATCCCGGTCACGGCGGTACGGATTCCGGAGCTGTCGGTTCCTATTCCTTTGAAAAAAATATTACCCTCGGCATTGCCAAAAGAGTCCAGACGCTTTTGCATGACGCCGGCGCCAATGTCGTCATGACGCGTACCGGTGATGTTGACGTTTATGCGCCGAATGCCGGTGCCGTCGAAGAACTGCAAGCCCGTTGCAACATAGCCAATGCTGCCGGTGCCGACGCGTTTGTCAGCATTCACATTGATTCTTCGTCTGCCGCCGACGCCGGCGGAGTGACGGCATATTATAACGGCAAAACGGCGTATGATTCCGCTTTGGCCACTCGTATCCACGCGCAGAACATGAAGGCGACTTCCTTTGATGATCGCGGTATTCGTGTTGCCAACTATTACGTGTTGTTGCATACGCAGATGCCGGCTACACTGTTGGAATTGGGCTTTATTTCCAATGCCGGTGAAGAACGGACATTGAATACCGATGAACAGCAGCAGAATTTTGCAGAAAGCATCGTCAAGGGCTTGGCTGATTATTTTGACAACAACGGCAAGTAAGTTGACAAATATGAAAAAGTCATATAAAATAGAAAAGTCATAGCATACTTAGTGGCTGTGAAGGTAAGCCGCATGGAGAGGCATTTAAGTCCGCAAGGCGCCGTATTCAGCGAGTATATTGTGAGGGAGGTGTCACTCATGTACGCTATTATTGAAACCGGCGGAAAGCAGTATCGTGTTCAGGAAGGCGACAATATTTTTGTTGAAAAACTGGCCGGCGATGTTGATTCCGAAGTCGTATTTGATCAGGTATTGGCAGTCGGTAATGACGGAGATATCAAGATCGGATCTCCTGTTGTTGCAGGCGCCAAGGTTACGGCGAAGGTTTTGGCTCAGGGCAAAGAAAAGAAGATTCTTGTTTTTAAATATAAAGCAAAATCAAACTATCGCCGCCGTCAGGGTCATCGTCAGCCGTTTACCAAGGTTGCCATTGAAAAGATTGAGGGCTAATGATTACGGTTTCCTTATTTCGTAATGGAGAACATAGGTTTTCCGGATTCGAAGCTTCCGGTCATGCCGATTACGGCGAGGCAGGCGCCGACATTGTCTGCGCAGCTGTTTCCGCATTGACGCAAACGGCTCTTTTAGGTCTGCTGAAGTATGCCGGCGGCCGGCTGTCCTATTCTGTAAAGGACGGTTTTGTATCCGTTCGTCTGCAAGCAGTGACAGATGAGACCGAAGTTATTATGGAAACATTGCAATTAGGTTTACAGGAAATTTCACGACAATACGAAAAGTATGTCGCAGTATATTCATCAGAGGCAGGAGGTGAACGAAATGTTCAATTTTGATTTGCAGCTCTTCGCTCATAAAAAAGGCGTCGGCAGCACGCGTAACGGCCGCGACAGCGAAGCAAAGCGTCTTGGCGTCAAATGCCATGACGGCGTCGTTGTCAAAGCGGGCAACATCATCGTTCGCCAGCGCGGCACTCATTTCCATCCCGGCACTAACGTAGGCATCGGCAAAGATGATACGTTGTTCGCCTTGGTTCCCGGAAAGGTTGCTTTTGAACGTGCTGGCCGCGTTAATCGTAAGGTTAGCGTTTATCCCGTGGAAGCATAAAAAACTGAACGAAATCCTGCAGTTCTTCTGCAGGATTTTTTTATTTCCCCTTTTCCTCTGCAAGAGGGGCGGAGGAAGAAAGGATGAATCGAAACGGATGAAGCACGCCATTGCCTTTGCCAGCGACTTTGATAATACCCTGTATTTCGGGGCGGAAAAAAGCGGTTGCCGTATCGAGGATAGAGAAGAAATTCGCCGCTTTCAATCGGCAGGAAATCTTTTCGGAATCAGTACGGGGCGGTCCTTGCGGGAGATACGCCATGCCGCCGGAGATATTCCTTTTGATTTCTATATTTTGACGAGCGGCGCTTTGGTTCTCGACGGAGACTGTCAGCTTATCGCCGCCAGCGAGGTAAGTACGGAACGATTGCGGCAGATCTATGAACGGTATAAAGCGGATACACTCAGTGTCATTCATGCCGCCGGAGGTGTTTATACCTTTGCCGCCGGAAATGCGATGCAAGAGCATATCGACACCTTTGACAGTCTTTCTGGCATGGCCGTTTACGGTATGTCTTTCCATGTGTGGACACCGGAAGCGGCCGCCGCTATGGCTGAACAGATCAATGCGTGGTGCGGCGGAGAAATAAGGGCATTCCAAAATGTAGCTAATGTCGATATCGTAGCTGACGGCGTTTCCAAAGGCGCTGCCTTGCAATGCGTCAAAGCTCATTACGGCGTAGCGGAAACGGCGGCGATCGGTGATTCTTATAATGATATTCCCATGCTGCAGGCTGCAGCGAAGAGCTTTACCTTTTTTGATTCGCCGTTGCAGGTGCGGTTGGCGGCGTCGCATATTGTCGGTTCCGTTTCTGAAGCCCTGACGATTTGCGGCGGACAGTAGCCGAAAGAATGGCTTGCTGTGCCGTATAGGGAGGCACAGCGTATTATGCTGAAAGAGAATTGATATTCATACCGCAATGCCATGCTTAAAGTATCAGGCAATCTATTGGCAATCCCTTTTATATATGATATACTCACGATGTATTAAATGCAGAAAAGGAATAGACCCGTTTCAGTCGTTATCCGCAGGGAGATGAACTGGAATGCTTTTCTGAAAACACCAATTTATTGCGACTTGTATCTGTACAGGAACAAGAACGGAGGCTACGATGGAAAAGATCAATCAAGTACCGGCACACAGCGGCTTTATGAATGTGCGTCAATTGACAGTGACAGGATTCCTTGCGGCAATCACCATTTTTCTCGGATTGACCGGCTACGGGTTTATCCCTCTTATTGTCATGAATGCGACGATCCTGCATATCCCGACGATTATCGGCAGCATTGCAGGAGGCAGGAAAGTGGGTATCGTCGTTGGATTTATTTTCGGGCTTTTTTCTTTTATCAGGACATTGCAGGCGCCCAGTCTGTTGCTCCTCTTTGCCGTACAGTATAATATCGCCTATGACGCGATTATTTGTATTGTGCCGCGCATACTGTTAGGGCTGGTTGCTTACGAATTGTATCGCCATATGAAAGGGACGGAAACGATCAGGACGGCGGTAACGGCCGTTCTGGCGACTGTCTGTCATACCGTGATGTTTCTCGGCTCCTTTACACTCCTTGTCGGTTCCGCTTATGCCGAAAGTAAGGGCATTCCGCTGATGAACGTCGTTAATATCATGACCGGAATTACCATTGCCAACGGTATTCCGGAGGCTTTGATTTCCGGTGTTATTGTAACCCCGATTATTATTGCGTTGCGTCGGACCGGCATCAAGGTTGATTAGCATAGCTGACTGCGAGATATCCAGCGGATATCTCGCTTTTTTTTTGAGTTGTATTGTGCAGTCGGTTTGATATAATATAAAGATATCATTCAATTGTTGTTACATTTATGAGGAGGTTATTTATGAACTATTGCAGTACCAGATCCGGGGAAACTGTTTCGCCGTCGTATGCTTTGCTTCACGGTTTGGCTGCAGACGGCGGTTTGTATGTGCCTGAAACATTTCCCGAACAAGTTTTATCGTCTGCAACGCTTGACCATAAATCATATCAGGAATTGACAGAATTGGTTCTGTCCTATTTCTTTACCAATTTTACGGCTGCAGAACGGAAGGCGCTGGCTGCGGCTGCTTATAATGCGGATACGTTTCGCGATGCGCGTATTGTGCCGTTGCACTCCCTGGATACGGATGTGACCTTGGCCGAACTCTTTCATGGCCGGACGTTGGCTTTTAAGGATTTGGCGCTGTCCCTGTTTCCCCATTTGCTTACTGCGGCCAGAAGGCAGGAAGGCGAGTGTAAAGACATACTGATTCTGACAGCCACGAGCGGCGATACGGGCAAGGCGGCCCTGGAAGGGTTTAAAGACGTAAAGGGTACGCATATTATGGTGTTTTATCCCAATGACGGAGTCAGTCCCATGCAAGAGCGGCAAATGCGCACGCAAGAAGGGGAAAATGTCCGTGTTGCCGCTATTCAAGGAAATTTCGACGATGCGCAGAGTTTTCTGAAAAGGATTTTCGTCGATAAAGATGTTCGCGATTATGCGGCTGAACGAAATATCCTTTTTTCCAGTGCCAATTCGATCAATATCGGGCGTCTTCTGCCGCAGATTGTTTATTATGCCGCAACGTATGCATCGCTGATGGAAAACGGTGCCGTTGCTGCCGGAGAAATTGTTGACGTCGTTGTTCCGACCGGGAACTTCGGCAATATTTTGGCCGGGTATTTTGCCAAAAAGATGGGCGTGCCCATTGGCAAACTGATTTGCGCATCTAATCGCAACAACGTTCTTACGGATTTCTTTAAAAATGGCGTCTATGACATGAACCGCGAATTTTATACGACAGACAGTCCGTCTATGGATATTCTCCTGTCCAGTAATTTTGAACGATTCTTGTACTATGTCGCCGGTGGAGATACACAAAGGGTGGCGGCCTGGGAAGATGAGCTGGCGCGTACGGGGAAGATGGCCGTCAGCGCGGCGGAACTGACCTCGTTGCGGCAGGATTTCGACGGAGACTGGATCGACGATGATGAAACCAGGGCCGTTATCAGCCACGTGTATAACGATTGCGGTTATCTTCTGGATCCGCATACGGCGGTGGCATACGGCGTTTACTTGAACCGACGCAAGCGGGGGTTGACGGAAGGACGGCATACCGTCGTGATGGCAACGGCTCATCCGTATAAATTTCCGCCCGTCATTTGCCGTGCTTTAGCGCTTCCCGAGGCTGCGGATCCCTTCCTTGCCCTGGGGGAAATCAGCGCCGTTACCTCTCTCGGTTTGCCGCAGCCGTTGGCCGATTTGCGGCAAAAAGAGCTCCGCTTCAATCAAACCCTTGAAAAAGAAGAAATGAAAAAAGCCGTGTTGGCTTTTATTGATACGATTTACGAAAAAAACAAACAAAAGGGCTAGAGGTGGAGAAGCGTTGAACAAAGGTGTCGTTTATTCCGTTTTGGCCGCCCTTGCCTTCAGTCTTCAAAATGTGATTGTCAAGGAGCTTTCCGTTACGATGGGGACCGGCGAGATCGCGTTTTTCAGAGGATTTCTCAGTGCGCTGCTGCTCATTGGGATCATGAAGGCGCAACATATTCATTTGTCTCACGAAGATCGTCCGGCATTGGTATTTCGAGGTATCGCCGGCGGTATCGGCATGGTTTGCATTTTTTACGGCCTGCGCGGGATGCCGTTGGCCGATGTTTCCATCTTGTCACAGTTGTCGGCATTTTTTGTCATGATCTTTGCCGTCGTTTTTTTGAAGGAATCCCTGCCGAAGGGGGCGGTCATACCGCTCTTCGTTATTATTTTCGGGGCTTGTTTGGTCGTGCGGCCGTGGAATTTTTCTTCCTTTAATAGCTATTCGCTCTTCGTTTTGGCGCAGGCCGTGTTTGCCGCCGCAGCCTATACGACAGTCAGCAAGCTGACCCGTTCGGGGCGTCATCATCAGGACGAGATCGTTCTGTATTTTCTTGTTTGTGCCGCCATTTCCGGGCTCGCTCTTATGGGAACGGATTTTATTATGCCTGACGGGAGAGAATGGTTCCTTTATGTTCTGCTCGGCATCATTACCATTGCCGCTCAAATTTGGATGACCGATTCCTATACCTACGGGAATCCTGTCGTCGTCAGCTTTGTCGCCTATATCGGCGTTTTTTTCAACGCCTTGTGGGGGTTCGTTATCTTTGATGAAATGCTGACGCTGCTTACTTTAAGCGGCGGCCTTCTCATCATCGGCGGCTCCATGTATCTGACGAAGCTGAAACATGACCGCGTTGTCAGGCTGTCGGCCGTGCGCAGCAGAACGGAGAAAAAATAACGTGTTCCCATGTTATGTAAAACGAAGAAGCACTCTTCGCGTTTTGCGGAGAGTGCTTTTGATTATTCCATCAATGTTGCCGGCAGGGCGAGTTCGTCCGGTGTCGCACAGAAATGAAAGTCCGGATTGCGTTCAATAATCCAATTGGCTTGCCACTCATTAGTGATCAGCAGGACGACGCGTTGTTTGTGATCTTTAACGATCATGGCGCTGTCGATATTTTTCAGGTGCTCATATGTCTGACTGTCCGATTCGATCCAACGGGCGATGGAGTAGGGCAGCGTGTTCATTTCCAGATCGACGCCGTATTCGTGTTTCAATCTGTATTCCAATACTTCAAACTGCAGTTGGCCGACGGCGCCGACAATATAGCTTTCCATGGAGCCCAGGTTTTCGTAGATCTGGACTGCTCCTTCCTGGGCCAGCTGCGTCATGCCTTTCAGAAATTGTTTTCGTTTCATCGAATCCTTGGCGCGGATACGAGCGAACAACTCCGGCGGGAACGTCGGGAAGTCGGCGAAGGTGACGGTCTTCTTGTCTGAAAAAAGCGTATCGCCGACGCCGAGATTGCCGCTGTCGAAAACGCCGATGATATCACCCGGATAAGCATCCTCGATGATCGTCCGCTCTGTTGCCAAAAATTGCTGCGGCTGCATGAGTCGCAAGGTTTTTCCCGATTGGCGGTGCGTCACGGTCATTCCCTTTTCGAATTTTCCGGAACAAATGCGCATAAAGACGATGCGGTCGTGGTGTTGCGGATTCATGTTGGCCTGAATTTTGAACACGAATGACGTAAATTGCTCTGCATCCGGTAAAACCGTACCTTCAAGGCACTTGCGCGGCTGCGGTTGCGGCGCCAGCTCTAAAAATTTATCCAAAAAAGGCTTGACGCCGAAATTGGTCATTGCCGAACCGAAAAACATCGGTGTCAGCGTACCGTTTTTTACTTTTTCCATATCGAAATCGTCGCCTGCTTCGTCGAGCAGTTCAATATCGTCAATGAGCGACTGGTGGACGTCTTCATCCAATAAGTCGCTGAAAAGAGGATCCGCGGTGGAACCTTTTGTCGAAGCAAGCTTGTGTTGACCGTGAGACGTGTCCTTTTCGAACAGTTCGATCGAAGCGGCATTTCGATCGTAAATGCCCTGATAATTGCCGTTGATGCCGATCGGCCAATTCATCGGATAGGCCCGGATGCCGAGAATATCTTCTATTTCGGACAGCAAATCGAAGGGATTGCGGCCGAAATGGTCAATCTTATTGACGAACGTAAAAATGGGAATGCCCCGTTCTTTGCAGACGCGGAACAGCTTTTTCGTCTGTGCTTCGACGCCCTTGGCAACGTCGATGAGCATGACGGCGCTGTCGGCAGCCATCAACGTGCGGTATGTATCTTCACTGAAGTCCTGGTGTCCGGGGGTATCGAGTATATTGATGTGATGCCCTTCATAGTCAAACTGCAATACGGAACTGGTAACGGAAATGCCACGCTGTTTTTCGATTTCCATCCAATCGGAAACGGCGTGTTTTGTCGTTTTTCTGGCTTTTACGGAGCCTGCCAGATGAATGGCGCCGCCGTAAAGCAGCAATTTTTCCGTGAGTGTCGTCTTGCCGGCGTCGGGGTGAGAAATGATGGCAAAAGTACGACGGCTGTTTACTTCCTCTATCAGTGACATTCAAATACCTCGTTTTCGTAATAAAATAAAATCAATATTGATTATATAGGGTTTTACTTCATTGCGCAAGCAAATCGCATTGTGGTATAATCGTTCAGACAGATGAATACCATACGGATGCAAAAGGGCTTTAGATTTCCTAAAGCCCCCTTTGTTGTGAGGTTAAAAACGGATGAATCATTTATTTTCCTTCCTGGAAACGGATGACAGTATACGCAGCGGCGCTGCGTTTTTTGCGAAACCGGGGCGGTACGGCGTTTACGGTCTCGGCGGTTCAGTCAAAGCTGCTTTTGCGGCCTGCGGCATTGCCGCTGCTCCTGCTCATTTGCTTATCGTTGCGGCAACGAAAGAACAGGTGGCGGCATGGCATACGGATCTGCGCTTTTTTGCTGCCGGCCGGGAGATATACGAGTTTCCCTTCGGCGACAGAGCTTCCTTTCATACGACTGCCAGGAGCATGGAACGGGCAGCGCTGCAAATGGAAATATTGGGTCGCCTTCGCGGAGAGAAGCCGATCATCGTTCTGGCATCTGCAGAGGAAGCGGCGCAGTATATCGTCGGGCCGCAGCAGATCGACAGCAGTGCCGTCGCTCTCCGGGTCGGGGCTGAATATGACCGGGAGAAGCTGTTGACGGATCTGGTTGCCGATGGATATGAACGCGTCGACATGGTGGAGCGGCGCGGTCATTTTTCGGTTCGCGGCGATATTATCGATATCTATGCGGTCAATTACGAAGAACCGCTGCGCTTTGCCTTTTTCGGAGACGGACTTGAAAGCATCCGCCCCTTCGACCCGATCAGTCAGACTTCTGTCGGCACTCTTTCGTCTGTGCGTATTTTGCCGTTGTCATTGGCTGCTGACGGCGGTGAATACACACTGCTTGATTACGCGGCTAACGGCGTCATTATCTGGGACGAAGCGAACCGGATTCGCGAAGCGTTAAAAAAGAGTCTCGGCGAAACGGCGGAGTACGGCCGCCAGCTGGCGCCGTGGCGCACGTGGGCAGGCAAAAATCGGCAGGGGACGGAGATTGTCCTTTCCTTGTTGTCTCAGGCTGCTGCGGAACTGGCGCCGCAGGCAGTGACGAGCTTTACGGCAAAAATCGTTGCTACATTTCAAAAACAATTCAATCTCCTTGCCGATGAGCTGCATGAATGGCTGCAGAAGGAATACAGCGTCATCTTCGTCATGACCGGCCGTGACCGGTCCCGATCGCTTGCGGCCTGGCTGCGGCAGTGCGGCTTGGCCTATAAGGAACTCGACGGGCAGATTGAAGTGACCGGTCCCGGCATGTATATCGTCAGCGGTGAAATCGGCAACGGGTTCGAACTTCCTTATGCCAAAACGGTATTCGTTGCTGAACGTGACGTTTACGGCATGCAGAAAAAACGGCTGCGGCGTCATTTCGGCAAAGCACAGGAAATCAGCGCATTTACCGATTTGAAGAGCGGCGACTATGTCGTTCACGAAATGCACGGCATCGGTCGTTATCTCGGGATCAAGACGATCGCCGTTAACGGTGTTCATAAAGATTATCTGGAGATTCACTATGCCGGACAGGATGTCCTGTATGTGCCGACAGACCAGCTTGAGCTGTTGCAGCGATATATCGGCAATGAAGGCGATACGCCGAAGCTGCACCGTATGGGTGGCAGCGATTGGCAGAAAGCGCGTTCGAAAGCGCAAAAATCGATTGACGATCTGGCGGAAAAGCTGGTGGCCCTTTATGCTAAACGGGAGGTCGTAGAAGGGTTTGCTTTTCCGCCGGACACGCCGTTTCAACAGGAATTCGAGGAAGCGTTTCCTTATGAAGAGACGCAGGATCAATTGAAGGCCGTTCAGGAGATCAAGACGGCCATGGAAGCACCGGCGCCGATGGATTGTCTTGTCTGCGGCGATGTCGGTTTCGGCAAGACGGAAGTCGCCATCCGCGCCGTTTTCAAGGCCGTTATGGGCGGCAAGCAGGTTGCTGTGCTGGTTCCGACGACGGTGCTGGCGCAGCAGCATTTTAAGACGTTTACCGAACGGTTCCGCAGCTTCGGCGTTCAATGTGAAGTACTCAATCGTTTCCGTTCGTATAAAGAGCGGAAATCGATTCTGGCCCGTACCGCAGACGGCGCCGTCGATGTCCTCATCGGAACGCACAGCATTTTGAACAAAAATGTGCAATTTAAAAACCTCGGCCTTCTCGTCGTTGACGAAGAGCAGCGGTTCGGCGTTGCCCAAAAAGAGAAGTGGAAGGCCTGGTCTGCGCACATCGACGTGCTTACGCTAAGTGCGACGCCTATTCCGCGAACACTGCATATGTCGCTTGTCCACTTGCGGCAGATGTGCATCATCGATACGGCGCCGATCGACCGTTTTCCGGTACAGACATATGTGACCGAGTACGATGCCCGTATTGTCCGCGATGCCGTTATGCGTGAAAAGAGACGGGGCGGGCAAGTCTTTTTCGTTTATAACCGCGTCGCCTCGATTGACCGCATGCGTCTCGAACTGGAAGCGCTGTTGCCGGATATCGCTGTCGGTACGGCGCACGGACAGATGACTGGTCCGCTGCTGGAACAGACAATGTTCGATTTTTATGAAGGAAAATACGATGTCCTCCTGTGCACGAGTTTGATCGAAAACGGCTTGGATATTGCCAACGCCAATACGATCATCATCTACGATGCCGACAGGCTCGGTCTTTCGCAGCTTTACCAGATGCGCGGCCGCGTCGGACGAAGTCACCGGATGGCGTATGCCTATTTTCTTTACCGTCGTAACAAGGTTTTATCGGAAGTGGCGGAAAAACGTTTGCAGGCGATAAAAGAATTTACCGAAATGGGCTCGGGCTTTAAAATTGCCATGCGCGATCTGGAGATCCGCGGCGCCGGCAATCTGCTGGGACGGGAACAACACGGTAATATAGCCAGTGTCGGTTTTGCCATGTACTGTACGATGCTGGAAGAGGCCATCGCCAAAGTGCGGCATGCGGAGCGGCGGGAAAAGCCTGTGCTGCATACGGTCTTCGAAGTTCATGTCGATGCGTTCATCGATGCCGCCTATATTGAAAACGGCGGCCAGAAGATCGAAATGTACCAGCGGTTGGCACTGGTCAGAAATACAGACGAGTTGGCGGCGTTGAAAAAAGAACTGATCGACCGCTATGGCAAACCGACGCGTCCGGTAGCGACGCTTCTGTTCGCTACGCGGCTGCGTCTGCAAGGACGCTCTCTGGGCCTGGTTTATATCGGTCAAAAAGCGGAATACATCGAACTGAAATGGCAGGAGGTAGCGGTTATGCCGCCGGCAGCTGCGTTGGAACCGGTTCTGCGGCGCCGTTGCCGTCCCGTTCCGGGCATTCCGACACTGCTGCGGTTTTCGCTGAAGAATATCCCCGATGTATTGACTTATATTGAATACATTTTTCAAGGCTTTGAGAAAGTAAGAAAGGAGAGGTCCTTTGCGTAAGACATCTTTTTTGCGAGGCGCCATGATCCTGACTGTTGCCGGCGTTGTTGTCAAAATGCTGGGCGGCGTCAACCGGATACTCCTGTCGCGTATTCTCGGCGGTGAAGGCATCGGTCTTTATCAAATGGCCTATCCGCTTTACATTTTGCTGCTGAGTATTGCCGGCGCCGGCATTCCTATTGCCGTGTCGATCCTTGTCGCCGAGAAAGCGTCGCAAAGCGCATACGGAGAAGGACGGCGGATACTGAAGATAGCGCTGTTGGCATTGGGCGGCTGCGGCGTCTTGTTGGCTGCCGCCATGATTCCTGCCGCCTCCATTCTCGTCTCTGCCGGTATCGTCAGCGACGGTCGTGTCCAGCTCTCCCTCGCCGTTTTGGCGCCGGCGCTGGCCATTTCGATCGTTACCTGCTGCTTTCGCGGTTACTTTCAGGGGCTACAGCTGATGACGCCGACTGCCGTGTCGCAAATGTGCGACCAGTTCATCCGTGTTTGCGTCATGCTTTCCCTGGCTTTTCTGCTGTTTCCGTCGGGACTGGAGAAGGCTGCCGCTGGCGCCGCTTTTGGCGCCGTTCCGGGTGCTGCGGCCGGGTTGGCCGTTATGCTTTTTTTCTATTTTCGCCATTTGCGTGCGGCGGAATATGCCGCTTTGTCTAACGGTGCGGCAGCGCGGGAATCGTCTTTGCATATCGTGCGGCGGCTGCTGACCTTGGCGATTCCCGTTGCGGCGGCCAACATGCTCTTGCCGGCAGTAGCCAGTATCGATCTTTTTATCGTGCCGCACCGCTTGACTGAAGCCGGCTATACCATTTCGGAAGCGACGACGCACTTCGGGTATTTGAGCGGTATGGCCAACGGCCTGATCCAGTTGCCGGCAATTTTGACGATCGCGTTGTCCACGAGCCTGGTGCCGGCCGTGTCGGCGGCGTATACCGGCGGTACGCGGAGCGACGTGCTGCGACGGACTCATGCCGCCATGGCCATTGCCAACTTGATTACAGTCCCTTCTTTTTTCGGCCTTGCCGTACTGGCGACGCCCATTTCACGACTGTTATATGGGACGGCTGCCGCCGGTCCCGCTATTTGCGTTCTTTCTTTGGCCGCTTTTCTGATCGGTGTACAGCAGGTGACGAGCGGCCTTTTGCAGGGGATCGGCAAGGCCTGTGTGCCCTTGTACTGCATTCTGGTTGCAGCGGTGCTGAAAATCGGATTGAGCTGGTACCTGACCGCGCTCCCCTGGCTCGGGGAAGAAGGGGCCGCATGGGCGACCAATGCGGATTTAGCTGTTGCCGCCGCTTTGAATCTCTGGTTTGCCGGCCGTTATGTCGCCTATCGAATGGATTGGCTGCACTTGGGGAAAATATTTCTGTCCGCTGCGGCCATGGCGGGAACGGCATGGATCGTTTCGGAAATATCCGGACCGCTTTTGCCGGATACGGCGGCAACACTTTTGGCCATCGGCACGGCGGCAGTCGTTTATCTTGTCAGCCTATTGGCCTTTCGCGCCGTCGACAGTGAACTGGTCGGAAAAATACCTGTTGTCGGCGCCAAGTTGAAGAACGTATCGGACCATTTAAGAAAATAAGGGGGAAATGCAGATATGAAAAAAATACGGATCGTCGGGCTGGGTCCCGGCGATGCGGGGCTGATCACCGTGGCGGCAATGCAGGCGATGCGGGAAGCGCCGTGCCTTTTGCTGCGAACGGCAATTCACCCTTCCGTCACCCGGTTGGATCAGGAGGGGATCCCGTATGAAGCGCTGGATCGTTTTTACGAACAGGGAGATTCCTTTGCGGCGGTCTACGCGGCAATCGTCGAGTATGTTTTGCAGAAAGCGGCCGATACCGATGTCGTCTATGCCGTTCCCGGCAGTCCCGTCGTCGCCGAAAAAACGGTGCAGCTTCTGGAAGCAGCGGGAAATAGAGCAGAGGTAACGGTCGAAGTGTTGCCGGGAATGAGTTTTCTGGAAACGTTGTATACACGGCTTCGCCTCGATCCCGTCAATGGCTTGACCGTCATCGACAGCAGCGATATTGCTTCGTTGCTGCCGCCGGCGGCGCCGGTTATCGTCACGCAGATCTATGACAGAAAGGTCGCCTCCGATGTCAAACTGGCCCTCATGGATATATATGGCGACGAATACGAGGCGCTGCTCGTTTATCACATCAGTTTGCCTGATGAAGCGGTCAGGCCTGTCAAGTTGTATGAATTGGACAGGTTGGAAACGATCGATCATTTGACGAGCTTGGTACTGCCGCGGCCGGCCTCACCTTCGCTGCCCTTTGATCTGACGCCCCTTGTCTCCGTCATGGCCCGTCTCCGCGGTGAAGCCGGCTGCCCTTGGGACAAAGCGCAAACCCATAAATCGCTGCGGCGGTATCTGCTGGAAGAAGTGTACGAAATGCTCGATGCCGTTGATGCCGGCGACGATGAAGGCATTTGCGAGGAACTGGGCGATATCCTCTATCAGGTCGTGATTCACGCCCGCATCGGAGAAGAAAGAGGACTTTTTTCGGCACAGGAAATTGTGGATCATGTGACGACAAAGATGATACGCCGTCATCCCCATGTTTTTGGCGAAAAAAGCCTTGAAAATAGTAGCGGTAGTGTGTTAAACTGGGATAGAATTAAGCAGGGAGAGCGCCGTCAGCGGCATCAGCATCTTTTGGACGGAGTCGTCAAGGGAATGCCGGCCTTGCTTGAATCGCTGAAGCTGCAGGAAAAATCGGCGAAAGTCGGTTTTGAATGGCCTGAAGACGCTTCCGTCTGGGACAAGCTCGAAGAAGAGCTGTCGGAATGGCGGGAAGCGTTGGGAGAGAACGATGCAGATCATGCTGAAGAAGAAGCAGGAGATGTATTATTCGTCTTGGCTAATTTATGCAGACGGCATAAAATTGAACCGGAATGTGCGTTACATCGTGCTAACAGTAAGTTCCGCCGTAGGTTTTCTCATGTGGAAGAGTGCGTGTTGCGTTCGCAACGAAAATGGGAAGACTATACACTGGCAGAACTGGATCGTTTCTGGCAGGACGCCAAAGCAATCGAACGCGGTCTATGAGGTTAGCCGGATTATTATATAGATGTAACTAATTAAAGGAGGACTTGTAATGAACAAAACTGAATTGATTGCTAGCGTAGCTCAAAAATCCGATTTGACAAAAAAAGATGCTGAAAAAGCTGTGAAAGCTGTTTTCGAATCGGTCAGCGAAACACTGAAGAAAGGTGATAAGGTTCAGATTATCGGTTTCGGTACTTTTGAAGTCCGTCATCGCAAAGCTCGTGAAGGACGTAATCCGCGCAACAATGAAGTTATCAAGATCAAAGCTTCTAAGACACCGGCGTTTAAGGCTGGCAAACAGCTTAAAGACTTAGTTAACAAGAAAAAATAATTTGTATCTACAAGGGCCGCTGTTCGTTACGGCCCTTTATTTTTCCTGCATATACAGCAGATACAGCGTATCGTTTTCCACATAAGAGAGGTAATAGTGATGGCTAGAAAAAAAGTGCTGATCATGTCTGCCTCCATCGGGACAGGCCACGCACAGGCTGCACGGGCGATAGAAGAATATTTGCGAACCATACCGGAAGAATGTGAAGTTGAGCATTTGGACTTTCTTTCCAATGATTTTCTTTCCTTCGACAATCTGGTCAAGGAAACGTACATTAAAATCCTCGATGTTTTTCCCATTCTCTACGATTTGATGTATTATTCTTCTCAAGGGTATAAGAAAGGTCTGGCGGTAAAGACTCTTATCGCCTGGGGACTTAAACGCCGAATGCTGCGCGTGTTGGCGGACAGGAAACCTGATATTCTCATTTTCACGCACCCTTTTCCCGCCGGGGCGGCAGCTCTTTTAAAGCGGCAGCACCGCTTGTCCGTTCCCCTTGTCGGCGTAATCACGGATTTTGCCATCCATCAGCTTTGGATCTATCCGCAGATCGATCAATATTGCGTCGCCGCGTCGCAGCTGAAAGAAATTTTGATCGGTCAGGGAGTCGACGGCAACCGGGTTTTGGTTTCCGGCATTCCTGTACGCAATACATTTTTACAGCACCGTTGGCAGTGGGATGAACGACATCGCCGCAATCGTAACGTATTGATCATGGGCGGCGGTCTGGGAATGGGTTCGATCAAGGAATCCCTCTCCGTTCTCGACTGCTTGACGGAGATTGATTCTTTTACCGTCGTTACGGGCCATAATGCCGATCTGTTCGATGAGCTGTCGCAGCTGAAGCAGACCATGCGGCACCCTGTGGACGTGTGGGGATACACGAATCAGATAGCGCAGCTGATGGTCAATGCTTCGCTCCTCGTTACCAAGCCGGGCGCTCTGACTTGTACGGAAGCGGCGGCGGCGCAAGTACCGCTCGTCCTGTTCAGTCCCATACCGGGACAGGAAGAGGCAAACGCTTCGTATATGCAGGAAAAAGGCTGCGCCTGCTGGGTAAAGAGCAAGGAGCAGCTGTCTGTTGTTGTTGCCGATTTGTTGGGACACCCCGACAAGTTGCAGCGTCTTTCGGCGGCAGCTCTGAATTGTCGTCGTGACGGCGCGCGGCGTATTGGCCGGCGCGTCATGCAAATGCTCGCGCCCGAAAGGAAATGGCCCGACCGTGCGGAACGGCCTTACTCACAGCCGTCTGTGTGACGTTTCGGATAAGAGCGGTGCAATACCTGCAGGTATTGGCCGCTTTTTTGTTTAGGAGGAATGATGATGAGGCAAAGAAAAAGAGGCGGTTCGCTCAGACCGGCAGCCGTTTTGATCCTGCTGATCGCCCTCTGCATCGGAGCATATTGGCTGCTGAACGGCGGTACGGTGTCAGAAAAGCTGGCCGACACGACGTTTGAAGAATTGCAGGGGCCTGAGGATGACGGAAAAAACGCCGATTATACGAAAGAGTCCGGTGAGATTCAAGCTGCAGTGACGGCCTGGCTGAAGTCGCAGGGGTATACGGCGGAAACGTTGCAGACCGAAGATCGGGAGGCGGCGCGGCGGCAGACGGGCGGCAAGATTCTCTGGACGACGGAAAGTGTCTTTGTTGCGCCGCCGCCGTCATTTTCCAAGGAAGCTTTGGAGCAAGAGTTGGCTAAAAGCGGCGGCAAAGTGACGTTATACCGTACGGAAAGCAAGCAGATCGGCGGCAGCGAGGTGACGGAATACGACATTGCGCTTTTTGACATGTTGGATAAAGAACAGCTCTTTTTAGTCGTAGCTAAGATTTATGTTGCGGCTTCCGGAACGGACAGCGCAGCGGCAAAGGCGGTCAGGGATACGCTCGCGAAGCCGGCGGGAAAGGATGCCGCAAAGAATAAGAGCAGTGCGCCGTCGGCGTCGCCGGTCAAAACGGAAGGCCGTCTGGCCATCGTTATTGATGACTGCGGCAGCAATTTGGGGCTCATTGAAGAGCTGAATGCGTTGCCTGTCAAATTGACTTATGCCGTCATGCCTTTCAAGTCGGCTACGGCGGCAAGCGCCGAAAGCGGTTATCAGGCGGGCCGCCGAATTATCGTTCATTTGCCGATGGAACCGCTGAATGTGGCTTCGTCGGAAGAGATCTTCATTTCCGGCGATATGAGTGACAGCAAAATCAAAGCGACGACGGCCGAACTTCTCGATCAGGTTCCTCATGCCGTCGGCATGAATAATCATCAAGGTTCGGCGGCAACCGCCGACAGCAGGACGATGAAGGCGGTCATGGCCGTTTTGAAGGAACGGGGTCTTTCTTTTCTGGACAGCCGTACGAACAGCGCTTCTGTAGCGGCGCAGACGGCAGAGGCCATGGGCGTTCCGGAGACGCGGAACAACTTGTTTATCGACAATGATGCCGACGTCGGAGCGGTCAAGGAGCGGCTGCGTCAGGCCGGCAGGATCGCCAAGGCCAACGGCAGCGCCGTCGTTATCGGCCATTGCCGGGCGAAGACGATTGCCGCCATTCGGGAAATGATTGATGAATTGCATCATGAAGGAATCGATTTCGTCTTTGTGACGGATCTGATGTAAATGGGGGAAGAAACTTGGAAATTTTTGGTATGACAATGTCTTTGTACACTTTTTTGCTGCTCCTTGGCGGCGGTTTTTTGGCCGGCTTTATCGACTCCATTGCCGGCGGCGGCGGTCTCGTTTCCCTGCCGGTGTTGCTGGCGTCGGGGATGCCCACTCACTTTGCCTTGGGAACGAATAAATTTTCCGCCACCTTTGGCGCCGTCATGAGTGCCTGGCAGTTTTGGCGTGCCGGAAAAGTCGACAGGGCGTTGCTGAAAAAATTACTGCCTTTTACTTTTTTAGGAGCGGCTGCGGGTTGTATGCTTATGGTTTTTCTTTCTGCAGCTCTTTTGCGTCCCATCGTCATCGCCGCCTTGATCGGCACTGCCGTTTTTGTCTTTACGAAACGTGATCTGGGCGTGCAGGTACGGTCGGCCGAAACGATTCGGCACCGCCTTGTCAAGGGGATAGCCGCCGCTTTTCTTATCGGCGCTTACGACGGCTTTGTCGGTCCCGGCACGGGGACATTTCTGATCATGTCTTTTGCCATGCTCGGCTTTGATTTTATCGTTTCAGCCGGGAACGCGAAGGTATTGAATCTGATGAGCAATGCGACTTCTCTCGCCCTGCTTATCTATTGGCGGCAGATCCTTTATTTTCAGGGGCTGGTAATGGCGGCGGCCATCTTCGGCGGCGCCTATTTCGGCTCGCGTCTGGCGATCCGCAGGGGCTCGTCGTTTATTTGGTATGTCATGCTGACGGTGACGACGGTTCTGATCGGTAAATTGCTGCTTGAATACGTCGGAATTCTTTAGAAAGGAAAGGAGCGGGCATGAGAAAAACGGTTCTTATCAGCGGCGGTACGTCCGGCATCGGCTTGGCGGCGGCGGAGATACTGCTGCGGCGGGATTGGCAGGTTGTGCTCAACGGCAGGAACCGGGAGCGGGGAGAAGCGGCGCTGCGCCTTCTTGGCGGCGGCAGCCGCGTCCTGTTTCTTGCCGGTGACATAACGGACGAGGCCGTTTGCACTGCCCTGGCCGACGAGACGGCGGCTCACTTCGGCAGCCTGGACGGTTTGGTGACGGCGGCCGGTTTTTATGATGAAAAACTGTTGGAATCTCTTACGGCGGCAGACATTCAGTCCATGTTTTCCGTCAACGTTTACGGCACCATTTATCTTTGCCGGGCCGCGTTGCCGTATTTGAAACGGCGCGGCGGCGCTGTCGTTACCGTCGCCAGTGACGCGGCGCTGCAGGGAAATGTAGCCTGCTCGCTCTATTGCGCGACAAAAGGCGCCGTCTTGGCTTTTTCCCGTTCGTTGGCGCTGGAGGCAGCGCCGCATCAGGTGCGTGTCAACTGTGTTTGTCCCGGTGATGTCAGGACACCGCTCCTGGCACGACAACTGGCTGCCGATCCGACTTTGACGGAAGCGGATCTGGCTTCGCATTATCCGCTGCTGCGTTTGGCGGAACCGGCTGAAGTGGGAAAAGCCGTCGCCTTTTTGCTCAGTGACGATGCTTCGTTCATAACAGCGGCTTCGCTGCCTGTTGACGGCGGTTTGACAAGCTGGTGAAAACATGGGAAAATATAATAAACACAGATAAACCTTTACCTATGTTCTAGTTCATACAAACGGGGTGGTTCAAATGACCGAAGCAGAATTGGAAGAAATGAAACGATTGCAAGATGAAGTCGCTAAATTGCAGGAAGAGCTGGCTAATGCGAAGACGACGCAGGATGCCGGCGAACAGAGCACGGCGCTGACGGTCTTGGACACGATAGACAAGACGACGACAGATGTCGATCTCAAGGTGGAGACCCTCTGCCGCTGGGCTGCCGCCCGTGCCGGAGCCATCGTTATTGCGCCGCTGTTGGGGACTGTCGCGCTTATGGCTAATGAAGTATACTTGGTCAGTCGTATTGCCAGAGAATATGACGTCAAGTTGACGGAGCGTGCCGTTTTGGCGTTTCTGGGCGCCATGGGCAGCCGCATGGCCGGCAATTTTTTAACGACCCTGATTCCTTTCAGCGCGATCCAAGTGCCTGTTGCCGTCGGCATTACATACAGCCTGGGACGGGTGACGCAGCGTTGGTTGAAGGATGGCATGCCTACGGACATGGCGCCGTATGCCGATATGATGTCCGAATGGAAAGACAAGGCAAGGGAACAGGTTGACAGGCTTCGCGCCAATCCGTTGAAAAACATTCCCCTTGGCGATGAAACGGTCGATTACATGAAGAAATGGGGCAATGCCGCCAAAGATGTCGTTATGGAAGTGAAGGAGAAGGGACAGGAAGCCATTCAGCACGTACGGCATCGGGATACGCTCGTAGAGGACGTTGCTGCCGAAAAGGAGCAGGCCGCCGCCGCAACTGCTGAAAAAGAGGAAGCGGAAAAGGCTGTTGCCGCCGAAGAAAAATCTGTCGAAGAACAGGTTCGCGCAGCTGTCGAAGATGCTAAAATTCCGTTGGATGAGTAATTGAAAAGGTGATACTGTATGGTAAGATGGCTAACCTTTTTTGCTCGTTTTTACACACCTGGAAAATTTATTCTTTTCCTGCGTACGGCAGGTCACAAGATTCATTTTTTGCCGAAGCTGTTAGCGGCGTATTACTGTATGCAGGATAAGGACACGCCGAACTATGTCAGGCTCGTCCTCATGGGAGCGATCGGCTATGCGATTTTACCTTTCGATTTTCTGCCGGATACGATTTTAGGATTCGGTTGGGTTGACGATGCCGCGGTACTGGCAGCAGCCTGGCGTTTTGCCGGCACCTATATCAAGCCGGAACATCGGGAAAAGGTAAAGCGTTTAATTCCCTTTGCAAAGGTGTAAATAATATGACAATTCCAACAGGGCGCGGCAGCGTTCTGTTGGAATTGTTTTGTTTTCTTTTCTCGATTATCGCTGCAACGGCAGTAACAATCAAATTGACAAACACTTTTAAACATCATAAAATTAAATGAATGTCAATTATTTGAGGAGTTATGTAGTATGGTCACCATTACAGAAAAGGTTCGTTTTTACGAAACGGATCTGATGGGTGTAGCCCATCATTCCAATCATATCCGGTGGTTTGAATGCGGCCGGTGCGCTTACTTTGAAGCGGCCGGCGTCGATCTGTTCAAATTGATGGATGAAGGAATTGTCTTTCCTATAAAAAGTGTTTCTTGCAACTATCTCGTTCCGATCCGATTTGCCGACGTCATCCGTATCGAAACCAGACTGATCAAGTTGTCCCGTGCGCAGGTCGTTTTCTCCTACCGCCTTATTCGCGACTATGACGATACGGTTTTGGCCGAAGGAACGACACAGAATGTCTTTACACATCAGGCGAGCGGCAAGATTGCGCGCCTTTCTGACAGCGATTTCCGGCGCTTCCAGAGCATGTATGAAGAGGACAAAAAAGCGGCAGGTAATGGAGGCATGTCCGTTGGATAGAAAGGAACGGCCCATCGGTGTCTTCGATTCCGGCATCGGCGGTTTGACGGTTGTCAATAAGCTGCGGACCCTGTTGCCCTATGAAAATATCATTTATTTGGGGGATACGAAGCGGAATCCTTACGGAACCAGGACGGCTGCGGAGGTCATTGCCTATACGCGGCAGATCCTTCATTTCATGGAGAAAAAAGGGGTAAAACTCGTTGCCATGGGGTGTAATACGGCGACGGCCGTAGCCTATGATACTGTTGTCAAGACGGTACCGTTTCCGTTGATCGGGATGAGCCGCGGTATTCAAACGGCGAAAGAGATCAGCTTAAAGAAACGGATCGGCGTATTTGCAACGCCGTTGACGATCGGCAAGCACATTCATCGTCGGGAAGCCGCCGCTGTCGATCCGACGCTGACGATTATCGAACAGCCGTGTCCGCCTCTTGCCGGTTTGATCGAGCGGGGAATCGTTTCCGGTCCGGAGATTATGGACGCGCTCAAAGAATACACAGCTCCCGTTCTGGCCGCCGGCGCCGATACGGCTATTTTCGGCTGCACCCATTTCCCTTTTATTCAAAATCTGTTTGAATCGCTTTGCGGCGATGCCGTTGTCTTTGTCGACCCGGCTCATGAAATGGCTCTGCAGACCCTGGATGTCCTGAAAAAGGACGATTTGCTGAAACAAGACGGCAAAGAGGGAGCCTTGCATCTTTATTTCACCGCCGAAGCGGAGCGCGGCGGCAACAGTGCGGCCCATCTGATTCCGCCCCACAAGTTTACAGTAGAAGAAATTTCATTGACCTGATGTATTCATCACAAAGGAGTCCTGCCTCGTGTTGCTGTATCTTATTTTGAACATTGTCATAGCTCTCATCGGTATCGGCGCATTGCTGTATATCCTTTTCCGCATCTATGCCTGGCATCAGGGCGACGCGCATTTCGTCATTGAAGCGCGCCATCGCAAACCGTTTGCCCTTATCAGCCTGACGGGAGATACAGCCGTTTTCGAAACGGAAGTCCCTTTTCGCAACGGCGGTAAACAATTAGGAACGATTATGGATTTTTATCCCCGGACGTTGTTGCCGCGTGAACAATTTGACAAGTGCGTCGTGCAGGCACAATTGGCGAATAAAGATGCGGAGCGGGACGACGGATATTGGGAGTCGGTCATCTATTATCCCGGCAAGGGCGGCAATCTTCGCGTGACCGTCACGCTGATCAGCAAAAATCGTACGATTCGCGAGGATTTGCAGACGTTTCCCGACATGGCTATTGATCTGGTCTACCAAGTCGTGGCGCGCAGCGAATGGTTCATTCACAAAGCCCGCATTACGCTGAAAGCATCGGAAGTAAAACGTGCATTGGAAAATGCGTAGGAGGTAATGTGACATGGCAAATTTGGAATTAATCCCGGTAAAAACGCGCATTCTGACAGATAAAGATGATATTGTGGATGTCATCGAGTCTTATGCGCGGGAACTGGTCGGGCCCGATGATATTATTTGTACGGCCGAAAGCGTCGTGGCTATTACGCAACGCCGTTATACGCGGCCAGAAGAATTGACGCCGTCCTGGCAGGCCCGGCTTATGCGTCGTTTTGTTCCCGGTGAAGGAAGTATGGCCAGCCTGTACGGCATGCAGGCGGCAATGGAGCTTGAGGGTGAATGGAAAATGCTTGTTTGCTTTATCATCGGCTTTATTGCCAAACTTTTCGGTAAGAACGGCGTGTGGTACAAGCTCTGCCGGCAGGCGTCGCTGACTGATGACGTTACCGGCACGATGCCTCCTTTCGACAAATGTATCGTTTATGGTCCTGCCGAACCGGATACGGTGGCGGAACGGATCAAGGAGCGGTTAGGTTGTTACGGGGCTTGTGTGGCTGACGTTAACGATTTGAAGCGGTCCGCCGTGCTCGGACATTCCAAGGGATTGGATCCGAATGAGATCGCCAGGATCCTGATTGATAATCCCTTCGGCAACGCTTCGCAGAAGACGCCGATCGTTATTATCAAAAATTATGCGGCCGTTGCGAAAAAGGCTGCCGGGGCGGATGCATGAAAGGGACGGCTACGATCGTCATGGCGACACATAATGACGGCAAAATCAGAGAGTTTCGAAGTGTGCTGGAACCGCTGGGATATCGTGTCCTTTCTGTCCGGGAGCTCATGCCGTCGCTGGCTGAGCCGGAAGAAACGGGACTGACATTTATGGAGAATGCATCGCTTAAGGCGGCTTATTATATGAAACATACGGGATTGCCTTGTCTGGCTGACGACTCGGGACTTATCGTCGATGCATTGGACGGCAGGCCCGGTGTTTTTTCGGCCCGATATGCCGGAGAAGACTGCGATGATGAAAAAAACAACCGGAAGTTGATTCGCGAATTGGCCCATGTTCCTTACGAGAAGCGGACTGCTTCGTATGCCTGCGTTCTCGTTCTGATCCGTCCTGACGGCAGCAAAGAAACGGCGGAAGGACGGTGCGATGGCATCGTGCGTGACGTTTATGCCGGCGCCGGCGGTTTCGGTTATGATCCCTTGTTTTATCTTCCCCAATTAGGAAAAACGATGGCGGAACTGTCCTTGGCAGAAAAAAATCAGATCAGTCATCGCGGCCGGGCGCTGCGGCAATTGGCGGACCGCCTGAGTCATGAATGACATTCGGGTCGGCTTGGTAAGTGACAGTCACGGACATTTTGCGGCACTGGAAAAAATGACGGCAGCAGTGCCTGCTGTTGACGCTTGGATCCATTGCGGGGATTACTGTGAAGACGCAGACGATCTGGCTGTTTATACGGACCGTCCGGTCTATGTTGTCCGCGGCAATAATGATTACTTGGCGCCGGCGTCGGTTCCGGAGTACGGCGTCGTTTCCTTCGGCGATGTGCCCATCGTTGCCGTTCATGGCCATCAGTGGTACGGTGCGGAGCGAATGAAAGGACTGTTGGCCTTAGGAGAAGAGAAAAAAGCTTTGTTAGTAGTTTTCGGTCATACCCATCGGCGGTTCATGACTGAACAGCACGGCATAACGCTCGTCAATCCCGGGAGTGTCGCATTGCCGCGCGACGGATGTCGCGGCACCTTCGCCGTTGCCCTTTGTGCAGACGGTATCTTGAAAGATATCCGATTTTATGAAATTTGATCCTATTGGCAGAGGTACGATGTTACGATGACAGTGAAAAAGAATAAACTAAAGCTCTATGGTTTTAATAATTTGACGAAAACGTTGAGTTTCAATATTTATGATATTTGTTACGCCGATACGGAAGAAGCGCGGCGGCATTACATTGAATATATTGACGAAGAATACAATGCACAGCGCTTGACGGAAATATTGAAGCAAGTTGCTTCCATTATCGGCGCAAATATTTTGAACATTGCCAGTCAGGATTATGATCCGCAGGGAGCCAGCGTCACAATACTTATTTCTGAAGAAGAAATGAAAGAAAGTGATGCCGATGTCGTCTGTCATCTCGATAAAAGTCATTTGACGGTGCATACTTATCCCGAAAGCCATCCGCAAAAAGGCGTGACGACCTTCCGTGCCGATATAGATGTATCCACCTGCGGTCGCATATCGCCCCTCAATGCATTGAATTTTCTCCTCGACAGCTTTGACTCTGATATCGTTACCCTTGATTATCGTGTCCGCGGGTTTACACGTGATCTGACGGGGAAAAAGTTATTTATTGATCACCGCATTAATTCTATTCAGAATTATATTGCGCCGAAGACGCGCAATCGTTACAATATGGTAGATGTCAATGTTTACCAGGAACATATCTTTCATACGAAGATGATCTTGAATGAATTTGACTTAAATAACTACCTGTTCAACACGACAGCCGATGCGTTGACGGAAAAAGACCGCAGGCTGATCAGGCAACAGCTGCGGCAGGAAATGATCGAAATTTTTAACGGCCGTAACATGCCGTCAATTCGTTAAAAAAGCACTTTTCTCAGTTGACAAACAGTGATGACGTTGGTATAATTTATACCGTTGACGGGGCATAGCGCAGTTTGGTAGCGCACCTGGCTTGGGACCAGGGGGTCGCAGGTTCAAATCCTGCTGCTCCGACCACTGTCGCATGCGGGTGTAGCTCAATGGTAGAGCGCCAGCCTTCCAAGCTGGTTACGTGGGTTCGATTCCCATCACCCGCTCCATTTTTTATTACAACCTCGTCTTTGACTCAGTAGCTCAGCTGGATAGAGCAACAGCCTTCTAAGCTGTGGGTCTAGGGTTCGAATCCCTACTGGGTCACCATCAGCATACAAGCGGTCTTTCCTTATGGAGAGGCCGTTTTTTTGTTAATTGGGGCGTCTGTTTTCGTCGTGGTGACGTAAACATTTTCTCCGGTCATGGAGAGGGGAACCGTCGGCAGCGACGGGAAAAGGGCAGTTGCACGCAAGGTTTTGTGTTGGCGCTTATAGCAATAAATGAATTTTGTTCTTAAAAAACAGGGTGACGACAGTAGAGGAAAAACTGACGGTTGCAGTTCAACAGTCGTTGGCGTATACTGTAAAGCGTATTGGAAAACAGGAGGTATGCAAAATGTCATCAAAAACAGGTATCCTTTGCATCGTCTTGACAGCCATAGCCTTTGGGACGATGGAAATAGCGCTAAAAATCGCAGGAACGGCGTTTACGCCTTTTCAGCTGACTTTTCTTCGCTTTCTTGTCGGCGGGTTGCTGCTTTTGCCGCTTGCTGTGCGCGATGTGCGGCAGCGAGGCATTCGCCTGAATAAGGGGGACTGGATGTATCTGGCCGTTTTGGGACTGGTAAATGTTTGCTTCAGCATGATCCTGTTTCAAATCGGCGTCAACATGGCCAATGCAGGGTTGGCGGCCATCGTCTTCTCCAGCAACCCGGTTTTTGTCATGATCTTTTCTTATTTTATCATTCATGAAGCCTTTACGAGGAGAAAGGCGATTACCCTTGTGCTCAGTTTGGCAGGACTGATCATTGTCGCCGATCCTGTCGCCATCGTGAGGAGCGGCAATTTCGGACTCTGCGTTTCTGCTGCCGCCGCCGTAGTATTCGCTTTATACACGACTCTCGGCAAATTGCGTATCGAAAAATTGGGCGGCAACGTGGAAAACGCCTTCAGCTTTCTTATTGGATGCGCCTTTTTGTTGGTTTTCTTGCACATTCACGGCGATCCTGTTTTTGGCGGAATTAATTCACAGACGATCTGGTCACTTTTATATTGTTCCCTTGTCGTTACCGGTTTCGGCTATCTGTGCTTCATGAAGGCCATCGAACTGACTGGGCCGTCGAATGCGTCGTTTGCGTTCTTCCTCAAACCCGTTATTGCTCTTGTTCTCTCTGCCGTGATTTTATCCGAGCCGATTACGTGCGGCGCCGTTATCGGTTTGCTGTTGATACTGATCGGCTGTACGATGGCCGGCCCTATTGAGCGGATTCTTTTTCCGAAAAAGGTGCGGGATGGGCAATAGCCTGTCGCAATGATTGCGGCAGCGGCTGCCGAAAAATAACACGCATGGTCTACATAGTTATATCGTTTACCCATTAAGAAGGCACCGTATGCAATGATACGGTGCCTTCGGCGCATATGTTCAGCGTTTATTCTTTTTCCGGGAAATCCAATCCCCGCCGCTTTGAATCAGATTTACACCGATAATGAGGATGATGATCGTCGCCAGCATGACGTCGGCGCGGAACCGCTGATAGCCGTAACGAATGGCGATGTCGCCGAGTCCGCCGCCGCCGATGGCACCGGCCATTGCCGATGCGCCGATGAGATTGACGATGAGGACGGTAACATTGTTAATAATTGTCGGCAGCGCTTCCGGCAAGAGTACCTTACAGATGATCTGAAAGGGTGTGGCCCCCATGGATTGCGCCGCTTCAATGAGTCCGAAGTCGACGTCGCGGATCGAGGTTTCGACGAGGCGGCTGAGAAAAGGAATTGCGACGATCGTCAGCGGGACACAGGCTGCTAACGTGCCGATTGAAGTGCCGGCAATAATACGGGTCAACGGGATGATGGCGACCATGAGAATAATAAACGGCACGGAACGGACAATATTGACGACAGTGCCGAGAATACGATTGATGAAACTGTTTTCCAGAATATGGCCTTTCGATGAAGTGACCAAGGTGACGCCGAGAGGGATGCCGATCAAAGAGCCGATGAACGTCGCTACACAAACCATGAATACCGTTTCTTCTATGCCTTGCGTCAGTAATTTAATGATTTCCGGGGACATAACCTAAAACCTCGCTTTCAATGGGTAATTCCTTGATGTATGAAAATGCTGCCGTTTGTGTTTCCATGTCGCCCATGATGACGATGACGAGATACCCGAAGGGCTCGTCCTGGATATAGTCGATGTCGCCGTAGAGGACGCTGACGGCGGCATTTGATTTTTTGGCGATATTCATCACGACCGGATCTTTCGTAATCTCGCCTTTGAAGCGAAGGCGCACGAGCATATTGCGGTCAGGCGCCGGTTGGTCGCTGATGCCCATTTTACGGATTCCCTCGGGGATTTCCGTATTGATAACGGATTTGACGAAGTCCTGCATCGTTTGTGATTGCGGGGCCGTAAAAATATCGACAACCCGCCCTTGCTCCTTAATAACGCCGCCTTCGATAACGGCGACGCGGTCACAGATTTCTTTAATGACCGCCATTTCATGCGTGATCAGGACAATCGTAAGGTTCAGGCGTTTGTTGATATTCTTCAACAAATCGAGGATCGATTTCGTCGTTTGCGGATCGAGGGCCGATGTGGCTTCATCGCAGAGGAGAATTTTTGGATCGCTGGCCAGGGCCCTGGCGATGCCGACGCGTTGTTTCTGGCCGCCAGATAATTGGGACGGATAATTGTATTGGCGGTCCGTCAGGTCTACGAGATCAAGCAATTCATCGACCTTTTTTTTGATCACCTCTTTTGAGGCTCCGATCAATTCGAGGGGGAAAGCAATGTTGTCAAAAACCGTACGTGAAGACAGGAGATTAAAATGTTGAAAGATCATGCCGATGTTTTTTCTTTCCCGGCGCAACTGGCTGTCGTTCATTGCCGTCAGCTCTTTGGTATTGATAATGACTTTGCCGCTCGTCGGTTTTTCCAGCATATTGATGCAACGCACCAACGTTGATTTACCGGCGCCGCTCTTGCCGATGATGCCGAATATCTCGCCGTCTTCGATCGTCAGATCAATGCCGTTTAAGGCGGTGACCTTCGCCTTGTCGCCGTAAGTTTTGGTGATATTTTCCAGGATAATCACGGTATCAGCTCCTTAAAACACAGTTTGTAAAATAAAAAAAGCCGTCAACAGTTGACGGCGCACCAGAACTAAGCTCATGTCATCTGTCGGAATCTCCGATGGAATTGGCACCTTCCCGAGTGGGGGTTGCCGCAGCTTCATAGGGCCAGTCCCTCTGCTGCTCTGGATGAACAGTATATTATGCTGTTGCCGTTTATCTTATCATGAACGGGAAATGATGTCAAACGGGAGTTGCCGTTTATTGCAAAACTTTCACAGCAGGAATTTGCATGTCGCTGTTGAATATATAAAATATAAGGGGAAATACGGTGCAAGCTTTATTTCCTTTATGAAAGGAAGGGATTTTTATGGCAGCAGTTGTAAGAGGTAAGAATATTGAAATTACTCCGGCATTAAAGGAGTACGTACTGAAGCATGAGAAAAAGGTTACCAAGTATTTCGATAGCGAAGTGAATTTGCAGGCCGTTCTTTCTATTGAAAAAGACACTAAAATTGCTGAACTTACAGTCAAGGTCGACGGCGTCGTGCTGCGGGTTGTAGAACGTAATGACGATATGTATGCCGCAATTGATCTCGGCTTTGACAAGATCGTGCGTCAGATTCATAAATATAAGACAAAAATTGCGCGCCGCATGAAGGGCGATTCCTTCCATGCCGCGTTGGTAGAAGGCCCTGACGCTCCGGAAGAAGAATTTGAAGTTGTCAGAACCAAGAAATTTGCCGCACGGCCGATGGATGTGGAAGAAGCAATTCTGCAAATGAATCTCGTCGGTCATGATTTCTTCGTTTTCCTCAACTCTGACACGGATACGATCAGTGTGGTCTATAAACGGAAACATGGTAAATACGGACTTATTGAGCCGGAATTCTGAGCAGTTGATCCCTTGCCTTTGTGGCAAGGGATTTTTTTGCAAAAAGACATGCTTTTTAAGTATATATGTATAGTTGACATAGGTATTAGCTATATTTTCGTTTTACTTGTATACTGAAAGCAAGATGGAGATAGTAAGATTGAAGGAGGGACAATGAAGAAAAATAAAAAAATTATTTTATGGATCGTAAGTATACTGAGTGTATTGGTATTGTTGCCGGGAGGAATGTATATGATGAGAAATAGAGCGGTTGTCACGTCAAGGGAGCAAACTGCGGCGGCGCCCCATAGTCTGCAAGATAAACGAGTCTTATTGGTCTATTACTCCTGGTCGGGAACGACGAGAGACGTTATATATGAGATACGGAAAAAGACAGGCGGCGACGTGTATGAGTTAGTGCCTGAAAAGCCTTACACGGGGTCTCATAGTGAAGTATCGGAACAGGCAAAAGAGGAGCAGGAGCAGGCATATCGGCCAAAGATCAAGAACCCTCTGCCTGATCTTGCGTTGTACGATGTCATCATCTTAGGCTATCCGATTTGGTGGTATGAAGAACCGATGATCGTCGACAGCTTTTTGGCAGCGGCGACGTGGGAAGGAAAAATCATTCTTCCCTTTTGCACCAGCGGCGGCAGTACTGTCGATCAAAGCGTTGACAATATACGCCGGCAAGCTCATGGAGCCACGGTGCTGCCGGGTTTGACTTTGCCGAACGGTTCCGGGACGGACGGTCTTTCCGAGTGGCTAAGTGAAAGCGGGTTTTAAGCGACTTTTCGTGACAGGGACCAACAGCTTATCCCGTTGCTGCGGAAGGAGCGCCGCATGCAGGCCATACGGCACGAGAGGATAACCGTTCCGAGAAGGTAGCGCTCACGATACGGCAGCGATCGGGAGAGATCTCTTTAAAAATGACGCGGCAAGGGGATAGGGTGAGTTGCTTCAATGAGGCGATTGGTTTCGATATCGACAGTATTCAGATCTTTCTTTTTCCGTTTTCGTCCTTGTCCGGCGCTGTGTCAAGTCGGATGGAACCCGTGGGCGGCGAACCTTGATTCCGGCAGAGAAGAAAATGCGCGTGAAGGAGACGGCAATGATGAAATATATGCAAGCGAAATGGAGTGTTCTTTTATTAGCAGCCTGTTTATTGCTCCTGCTCTCGGGCTGCGTTCCGAGCAAGGCTGACGAATCATCTCTCAGTCAGGGAGAAACGGCGTTGAAGCAGGTTATGGACGGACAGGATAGGGAGGAGGAAAAAAGGATGTATACCATTAAAGTGACGGTGCGTGGACAAAGCTTATATGGCACGCTGGAAAACAATGCAGCGACAAAAGCCTTGTTAAAACAATTCCCTTTGCACTTGCACATGGTCAATCTCTATGGCCGTGAAATGACGTACCGCTATGGTCAAGGCGCTTTGCCGACGGAACATTTACGGGCCGATCGGTATGACGTGGGCGATATCGTTTACTGGGCGCCGCGCGGCAGCTTTGTCATTCTTTATCAACAGAACGGCGAAGAATTTGAACGGCAGCAGTTAGGTCATTTGAACGGCGATTTGAGTATCTTCGCCGACGGCAGCGATGCAGATGTGACCATCGAAAGAGTGGAATAGGAACGTTACGGGACGAAAGGCGTCATTCATCAACGATTTACGGCTATAGAGGAGTGAAAAAGCATATAATGACGCTATCATCAGTGAAGGGTCAGGATAGCGATGAAACGTGATTGCTGCAATATTAGTTGGCTGTTGCTCAAAAAGAAAATATTTCCCGATCAACAGCCTTGCTTCCTTTGACGCAGCTGACTTTCAGCCGCCAATGGGGAGCGGAGGTGAAGGCGCCGCTTTTTGTGCGCTGCCGGCATGTTGTCCTTACCGACGCCGGTCTTATGTTGCGGCGCAGAGGCGAGGAAATTTTCACTTAGTCGAGTGGAAGAAATGGCTGCCGGCCTTTGGTCCGGGTAATGCCTTTCTCACTGATTTCAAAGAAGTATTTCAAAGAGCGTATATCTGGGGCGGCAGAGAAAAGAATAACACAGACCGGCAGATGATGAGAGGAAGGATAGAGATGAAAAATAAGGAACAATATGAAAAAGAATTGATCTTCCCCATAGGCAGGACGAACGATGATTATCAAGCGTATTTTGACGGTCAAAGTTATTTGGCGTCCCTGTCGGAAGAACAGGTCGTGATTCACAACATCACCTTTGAACCGGGCTGCCGTAATCATTGGCATAGTCATCGTGCCCTCAAGGGCGGCGGACAGATGCTGATCTGTGTCGGCGGCCGGGGCTATTACCAAGAATGGGGCAAAGAAGCCGTCTTAATGATGCCGGGAAGCGTTGTTCACATTCCGGCCAATGTCAAACATTGGCACGGCGCAGCGGCAGATTCATGGTTTTCCCATTTGTCGATCGGTATCAGCGGCGAAGGGGTTAGTACAGAATGGCTGGAAGCTGTCAGCGAGGAGGATTACAGCGCCGTTCATAAGAGATAAGAGATAAGAGAGACGTGGTATTGTTTGGCGCGTTTTTTCAATAAAAAAAGACATCCCTCGCGAGGGATGTCTTTTTGCTTGGTGCGAGTGGAGGGACTTGAACCCTCACGTCGTGAGACGCCAGATCCTAAGTCTGGTGCGTCTGCCATTCCGCCACACTCGCATGGTCGAATACGCTACGTATTTTACCACAAGCGGTAATAGGCGTCAATGGAAGTTCAGCGCAGCGAAAGTCCTACGGGACAGTGGTCGCTGCCTTCGATATCGGTATAAATATGAGCGTCTTGCAGACGGTCGGCGAGCGTTTGAGACGCTAAAAAGTAATCGATGCGCCAACCGGCGTTGTTTTGGCGCGCTTTGAAACGGTAGCTCCACCAGGAATAGATGCCGGCCGTATCAGGGTAGAAATAGCGCCACGTATCGATAAAGCCGCCGGCGAGAAGATCGGTCATCTTTTGCCGTTCTTCATCGGAAAAACCGGCGTTGTTGCGGTTGGTTTTCGGGTTTTTCAGATCGATTTCTTCATGGGCCACGTTCAGGTCGCCGCAGACGATAACCGGCTTCTTATCGGTCAGGCCGAGCAGATAGGTGCGAAAATCGTCTTCCCATTTCATGCGGTACGGCAGTCGGACCAATTCGCTTTGGCTGTTCGGCGTATAACACGTGAGAAAATAAAAATCGGCGAACTCCAGCGTTATTAACCGGCCCTCGTGATCGTGTTCGTCAATGCCCATGCCGTAGGTTACGGCTTTCGGCCGGATACGCGTAAAGACGGCGGTGCCGCTGTAGCCTTTTTTGTCGGCGTAGTTCCAATATTGTTCATAACCGGGCAGCGTCAATTCGATCTGCCCTTCCTGCAATTTTGTTTCCTGCAGACCGACGATGTCGGCGTCCAGTTCGTTGAAAATTTCTGTAAAGCCTTTTTTCATGACGGCGCGCAGGCCGTTTACATTCCAGGAAACCAGTTTCATGATCTGTTATCCTTTCGTTTCGGTACTGTCCGAAGTAATTCGAATTTGGTATAATTGAGCTTGTAAAGACAAAAGTCTGTTGATTGAAGACAGTTTGCTTTATTGATCCTATTGTATAGAAACTTCATTAGGTTGTCAAAATCAGATGGGTAAGGTGACGGAGATGGCGATTCATGCATTAGCAGGTACGAGAATAAGAAAGGAAGATTACATCGATTTGCAGCAGTTGGCGACGGCCTACGCAACGATTCAGCCCGATGTAACGCAGCCGGCGCAGCGTGTCCGCTTCGGCACGTCGGGGCATCGCGGACAGGCCGGGAACGGCAGTTTTACGGCCGCCCATGTAGCAGCCGTCACGCAGGCCGTTTGCACGCTGCGCCGTTCTTTCGGCGCGTCGGGGCCTCTTTTTGTCGGCGCCGACACTCATTTTTTGTCCAAATTGGCTTACCATACGGTTCTTTCCGTGTTAACGGCGAACGGCGTCGAGGCCTTTGTTGACAGCGATGATGACTTCGTTCCCACGCCGTCCGTATCCCGGGCGATTTTGCGTTATAATCGGGAACGCACGCAGGGACTGGCCGACGGTCTCATCATTACGCCGTCCCACAATCCGCCGGAGCACGGCGGGATCAAATACAATCCGATCAGCGGCGGCCCTGCCGAAACGGCGATTACGCAAGCCATAGAAGCGGAGGCGAACCGTTTGCTGGCAGGCGGGAACCGAGAGGTCAGAAGCGTTGCTGCCGGCGCGGCCTGCGGGACGCCTTACGATTTCAAGGGGCTGTATGTCGGCGAACTGGAAACCATGCTGGACATGGACGCTATTCGCCGCGGTAATAGCCGTATTCTGGTCAATGCCTTAGGCGGTTCGGGAATGAACTACTGGCGTAAGATCTCGGAACAGTACGGAATTCCCATCGATTTCGTCAATGATTCGTACGATCCGCAATTCACCTTTATGAATTATGACCACGACGGCAAGGTGAGGATGGATTGCTCTTCGTCCTACGTCATGTCTGCCGTGGCGACGGCGGCTACGGCGTATGATCTGATTTTGGCCAACGATCCCGACTATGATCGCTTCGGTGTCGTGTCGGGACGCGACGGCATGATCTCCGCCAACGCGTATTTGACCGTTGCGGCTCATTATCTGTTGACGCATCGGCAGTTCAGCGGCAAGGGAATTGCCAAGACCGTCGTGACGACGGATTTGCTGTCACGCGTGGCAGAACAGTTGGCAGTGCCGGTCTATGAGGTACCTGTCGGGTTCAAGTATTTCGGGTCTCTGTTTTCGGCAGGAAAAATCGCTTTTGCCGGCGAAGAAAGTGCCGGCGCCTCGTTCGTTGCCAAAGACGGCGCCGTTTGGACGACCGATAAGGACGGTATCGTAATGTGTCTGCTGGCAGCGGAAATCAAGGCTGTTACCGGAAAATCTCCCTTGCCGTATTATACTGACCTGTGCGCTTCGCTGGGGCGGCCGGTGGCAGTCCGCAGTGACGCGCCGGCATCGCTGGAAGAGAAGGATAAAATCAGCAGGTTGACGGCGGCTGACGTGTCGGAGACCTCTCTTTGCGGCAGTCCCATCTTGTCCGTTCTCTCGAAATCCCCGTATGGCGATTACGCTGTCGGCGGCGTCAAGATATCCCTGGCAAACGGCTGGATCGCTGCCAGGCCGTCGGGAACGGAGGACATGTATAAGCTGTATGCCGAAAGCTTTGTATCTGAAGAACATGCAAATGAATTGCTGGAAGAAGGAAAAAATTTAATTGCTAAAGCCTTAGCCAAATAAATATAAACAGATAGAAAAAGGTAGTTTATGCATCGTTGCCGTTATGGAATTTGCAACATTAACATGCTATAATAACGTATATGACAGTCAAATATAGAGGAGTTGGCATATTTATGAAGGTGGTTATTACTGTTGTCGGCGTAGACCGTACGGGAATTATTGCTTCCGTCAGCCGCATCATGGCGGAACAGGCAATCAATATTTTAACGATTAATCAGGTGATTTTAGACGGTATTTTCAATATGGTTATGATCGTCGATACCGAAGGGGCCGCTATCGGATTGAGCGAATTGCAGACCCTGCTGAAGGCTGCGGGAGATGAATTGGGCGTGGAAATTCGGGCACAGAATCAGGAAATTTTCAATGCCATGCACCGCATCGGATAAGGAGTGACGATATGCTGACGATTCATGACGTATTAGAAACGAATCAGATGATTCAGAAAAATAATCTTGACGTTCGAACGATAACGCTGGGAATCAGTCTTCTCGACTGTTGCGCCGCCGACGGCAAGACATTGTGCCGGAATATTTATGATAAGATCACGAAATATGGGGAAAACTTGGTGAAAACGGGTGAAGATATTGGCCGTGAATTCGGCGTGCCCATCATCAACAAGCGCGTTTCCGTAACGCCGATCGGTATTGTAGCCGATTCCAGCGACCTGGAAAACTACGCGCCTGTTGCGCAGGTTATGGACAAGGCGGCGAAAGAAATCGGCATCGATTTTATCGGCGGTTTTTCCGCGCTCGTCGAACGGGGATATACTGCAGGGGATCGAAAGCTCATCGCTTCCATCGCCGAGGCGTTGAGCACGACCGATCTCGTCTGTAGTTCCGTTGCCGTCGCTTCGACTAAGGCCGGCATCAATATGGACGCCGTTGCCGAAATGGGCCGCGTCATCAAAGAATTGAGTTTTCTGACAAAAGAAAATGATGCTTTAGGTTGTGCCAAACTGGTAGTCTTTTCCAACGCCGTTGAAGATAATCCCTTTATGGCCGGCGCTTTTCACGGCGTAACACAAGGCGATGCCTGCGTCAGCGTCGGCGTCAGCGGGCCCGGCGTCGTGAAGCGGGCTCTGGAAGAAGTGCAGGGAGCCCCCTTTGATGTCGTTGCCGAAACGATCAAGAAGACGGCTTTCAAAATCACGCGTGTAGGGCAGTTGGTCGCGATGGAGGCTTCCAAACGCCTGCACGTTCCTTTCGGTATTATCGATCTTTCTTTGGCGCCGACTCCGGCGGTCGGGGACAGCGTTGCCGCCATCTTGGAAGAAATGGGACTGGAAAGTTGCGGAGCCAGCGGTACGACGGCGGCGCTGGCATTGTTGAACGACGCCGTAAAAAAAGGCGGCCTTATGGCGTCTTCCCGTGTCGGCGGCCTGTCCGGCGCCTTCATTCCCGTCAGTGAAGATAAGGGGATGATCGAAGCGGTTGCTCGCGGCAGCCTGACGTTGGAAAAATTGGAGGCCATGACCTGTGTCTGTTCCGTCGGACTTGATATGATCGCCGTTCCCGGCGATACGCCGGCGGCGACTGTCGCGGCAATTATTGCCGACGAAGCGGCGATCGGCATGATCAATAATAAGACGACGGCAGTCCGCCTGATCCCGGTTCCGGGTAAGAACGTCGGCGATGCCGTGGAATTCGGCGGTCTCTTGGGACATTGCCCCGTCATTGCCGTCAACTCCTATAAAGCCGATGATTTTATTGCCCGCGGCGGTCGTATTCCGGCGCCGATGCGCAGTTTGACGAATTAGAGCGTAGCAGCGATTTCAGAGAAAGTAGGCGTATTTCGTGCAAGCATATTTTGTGCCTTTTTTTATTTCCCTCATTTTGGCCTATGCGTTGACTCCGGCTGTCAAGAAGCTGGCTATTAAAGTCGGCGCCGTGGACCGGCCCAACGCCAGAAAGGTGCATACCCGTATCATTCCGCGTCTGGGAGGATTGGCGATTTTTGCCGGGTTTATCGTTTCCGTTCTTTTTTGCATGCCCCTGACGAGCGAGCTTTTCGGACTGCTGGCAGGTTGCACGGCGATCGTCGCTCTGGGCATTTGGGATGATATTTGCAATATTCCGGCGAAGGTGAAACTTGCCGGTCAGATCATCGCCGCAGCCATTCCCGTAGCTTTCGGGATTCGGATCGAATGGCTGACCAATCCTTTCGGGACGCTTATCGTGCTGCCTGACTGGATCGCCGTACCGGTGACGATTTTTTGGATCATCGGCTTTACCAACACCGTTAACCTTATCGACGGCTTGGACGGTCTGGCCGCCGGAGTCTCCGTCATCGCGTCCATTGCCATGTTTTTTATTGCCGTCACGATGAATCAGTACCTGCCGGCAATGATCATCGTCGCCATGGCCGGCGCTTCGCTCGGCTTTTTGCAATATAACTTCAATCCGGCAAAGATTTTCATGGGCGATACGGGCAGCATGCTGCTCGGCTATACCATGGCCGTCGTCGCCGTCCTCGGCCTGGTGAAAACGGCGGCTACCGTGGCTCTCGTCGTGCCGGTCATCGCTTTGGGGCTGCCTATTTTGGATACGCTCTTTGCCATTGTGCGCCGCAAGATGAGCGGCGTACCTGTTTTTCAGCCTGACAAGGGGCATCTGCACCATCGCCTTCTGGCTTTAGGCATGACGCAAAAACAGGCCGTACTGATTATGTATCTGATTACGTTGATCTTAGGCCTTGTCGCCGTGTTTGTGGCGACGGTCAGCTATAAGACGGGAATAATCACCGTCCTTATTGTACTGACGGCGATTATTTATACGGCGAAGCGCATCGGCATCTTACGTAAAATGCCGAACCCGGCGGCGCAAAAGCCGGTAAAATGAATTTGGAGGTGGCACGTTTATGCTCAAGGTGATGACCATATTCGGTACACGGCCTGAAGCGATCAAGATGGCTCCAGTCGTCTTGGAACTGAAAAAGCATGCTGCAGAAATCGAGACGGTCGTTACCGTTACGGCGCAGCACAGGCAGATGCTGGATCAGGTCTTGAAGTTGTTCCGTATTCGGCCCGATTACGATCTGGATATCATGTCGCAGGGCCAAACGTTATATGATATTACGACACGGGCGCTGCAGGGGCTGAAAACCGTGCTGGAAAAAGAAAAACCCGATCTCGTCCTGGTTCACGGCGATACGACGACGACCTTCGCCGGAGCGCTGGCGGCGTATTATCAGCAAATTCCCGTAGGGCATGTCGAAGCCGGCCTGCGCACGGGAAACATCTATTCCCCTTTTCCGGAAGAGATGAATCGCAAGCTGACCGGCGCCATGACGGCCGTTCATTTTTCGCCGACGCCTACGGCCAAGGCAAACCTTCTTCGCGAAGGCATTGCGGAGAACTCCGTCTACGTAACGGGAAATACGGTAATCGACGCGCTGATGAATACGGTTCGCGACGATTACCGTTTCGCCGATGACGAGTTGCAGGGAATCGATTTCGGCCGGCGCCGGATGATTCTGCTTACAACGCATCGGCGGGAAAATCTCGGCGAGCCCATGCGGCATATTTATAAGGCATTGCGTTCTATTATCGACGAAATTCCCGATACGGAAATCGTTTTTCCCGTCCACCGCAATCCGCTGGTGCGCCGCGTTGTCGAAGAAGAATTGTCCGGCGCCGCGCGAATACATCTTATTGAACCGCTTGAATATGAACCGTTTGCCAACTTAATGAATCGCAGCTGTCTGGTCCTCACCGATTCCGGCGGCATTCAGGAAGAGGCGCCGTCGTTGGGCAAGCCCGTCTTGGTCTTGCGCGATACGACGGAACGCCCTGAAGCCATTGCAGCCGGTACGGTGCGATTGATCGGCACCCGTAAGGATGTCGTCTATGGGGAAACAAAAAAGCTGTTGACTGACGATGCTGCTTACGAGCAGATGAGTAATGCCGTTAATCCTTACGGAGACGGCTTAGCGGCGAAACGGATCGTTCAGGCGATTTTGTATGTTTTCTGTAAATTTAAAGAAAAACCGGAGGAATTTCTTTAAAAAATTCGCCGTCCCTTCGGCGAATTGCAGTAAACTGATACATGAAAATAATGATAAAAAGAAACCATACGTAAAAAGTTGCTTTCAGAATATTATGAGTGATAAAATGAGTATGCAGTCTTTTTTACGAGGGCATTTTGTTGCCGTAAACGGACTGCTCTATGAAAACGGATAAGTGTCGTGGTGGCAGATGATTCGGAAAAACGGAAAAAATACAGGTTTGCTGCATTTAATTGCCGTCGCCGCTTCTTTGGGGCTGACCCTGTTCGTCAATATCGTCGTCGGCGTTCTGATCGGGCGCTTTATTGACGGGTTCTTGAACAGTGAGCCTTTCGGTTTGATCTTTTGCGCACTTCTGGGAGCGGCGACCGGATTTTGGTCCTTGTACAAGCGGGCGCTTGCACTTTATCAAGAAGAAGATGAGCGCTGAACGCGGCGCGAAGGGGAGTGCCCATGGACGAATTTGTACGGTATGTAAAAAAAACGCTGCTCCGCCTCACGGCCTTGACCCTTGTCGGCGCTGCCGTCATGGCTGCCGCCGGAAAATACGGACTCCTTTCCGGTTGGTTTATCGGCAGTCTGCTCAATATTGTTTATTTTTTGATGCTGAGCAGTCGCCTTTTCCGTTCTGCAAAGATGCAGCCGGTTAAAGCGCTGCATTTCATTCGCACCGGCGCCGTTATCAGGCTTTTACTGATCGTGCTGGCCGTTATTTTGGTTTTACAGTTTCCGCAGATTAATATCTTCTCTTTTGTAGGCGGCATTTTCACCTACAGATTATTGATCTTTGCAGAAACCGTGAGTATTTCCGTACGACATTCTGAATAAGGAAGGAGGTGGAATTCTTGGAACTGCACACGGGGCATCATCTGATAATTCAGTTTTTGGGAATGGACGTCAATATGGATACGATCTACTTGACGTGGCTAGTAGCGCTGTTGGTCATTATCGTGACCGTAAGTGCGACGAGAAGCAGGGCGCTTGTTCCTTCGGGATTGCAAAATGCCGTTGAAATGATCATTGAGGCTCTTTTGGCCCAATTCAAGGAAACGCTGGGGCCGAAGTGGCAACAAGTCGTCTCTGTCTTATTAACATTCTTCTTATTCATCCTTTTCAGTAATGAACTCGGTCTTTTACCGAGCCCGCATCTGTTGGCTTCACCTACGAATGACTTGAATACGACGCTGGGATTGGCACTGGTATCGACCTTCATGGTCCATTACGTGGCACTGAAGAATCAAGGAGTCAAGAAGCATGTCAAGCATTATTTTGAACCCTTTGTTCCTTTTGTCCTCATGAATATTCTGGAAGAGTTTACCAAACCGTTGACTTTGGCCTTCCGTCTTTTCGGCAATATTCTGGCCGGAGAGATACTGCTGGAAGTTTTATATAAACTGGTGCCGGCAGGGGTGCCGATCGTCTGGTTGATTTTCAGTCTGTTCATCGGCCTGATTCAGGCTTTTATTTTCACAATTCTGGTTACGTCGTATTTGGCAGATTCCTTAGAATCCGATTAAGAACAAATGCGCAGAAACAAGTAAGATTTTCATTTATCTACATTCAGGGAGGAATTATATCATGGATCATTCATTAGTATTGGCATTTTCCGCATTAGGTGCAGCAATTGGTATCGGTTTGGCAGCTTTGGGCGCCGCTATCGGTGACGGCCATGCAGCCGCTAAAATGCTCGAAGGTACGGCGCGTCAGCCGGAAATGGGCGGTAAGCTTCTCGTCAACATGTTGATCTCCGTAGGCCTGATCGAATCCATGCCTATTATTGCAGCCGTTATCGCCATCGTCTTAGTATTTGCCAATCCGCTTATCTGATATGCTTTGGCATAGGTATGATAAAAGGAGGGAAATACCTTGGTCACCATCAACGGTACATTGATCTTCCAATTCATCAACTTTTTTATCCTCGTCGCTATTTTGGCGAAATTCGCCTATAAGCCTATTTTAAAGGTGTTGGAAGACCGCAAGAATAAGATTGCCGATGATCTGAGCAGTGCCGAAAACGCACGTGAAGAAGCTGAACAGCTGAAGCTCGACTATCAAAAGCAATTGCAGACAGCCCGGGCAGAAGCGCAGGCTATTATTGACAAGGCCGTCAAACAGGCCGATGTGGAAGGGCAGGCACATTTGGATGCCATTCGCCAACAGATAACCAGAGAAAAAGAGTTGGCGCAGGCGCAGATTGCCAGCGAGAGAGAAGCTGCTATCCGTGAAATGCGTAATGAAGTAGTGAACCTGTCTATGGCTGTGGCAGAAAAGCTGCTCAAAAAGAATATGGATACAGATATGAATTCAAAGCTCATCGCCGAATGCATCGAACAGATGGATGCGCGGCAGGCTAACGGTAACTGATCATGATACCGGAAGTCGTTTACAGTAAGTACAGCCAGGCAATGTTCGATATTGCCACGGAACAGCAGAAACTTGACGAATATGGCAGGGAATTGAAAAGTGTGCGGGATACGCTTCGGGAAAATCCCGAGTTGCGTAAATTTCTGGCTCATCCCCTGGTGCCGCAGGCCGCGAAAAAGGATACGATCAGGCAGGTTTTTGCCGATGTTCTGTCGCCCATTGTCTGTCAATTTCTTTATGTCATGGTAGATCGGCGCAGAGAAGCCGCGATTGCCGAAGCGATCGAAGGGTTCATCGATTTGTCACGTGCTGCGCAGAATATCGATATTGCCAAGATCCGTGTCGTCAAACCGTTGTCGGCCGAAGAAGAAGCTAAACTTGTAGCCAGCCTTGAAAGTATGACAGGCAAGAAGATCGAACCGTTATACTACACCGATCCGTCTATTATCGGCGGCGTCGTCATCCAGATTGGTGATCAAGTAATCGACGGCAGCTTGCTGCGGCAGCTCCGTAATATGAAACATTCACTGCTGAATGTGAATGTAACGAATGAGGTGACGGACGAAAAATGAATATGAAGCCAGAAGAAATTACGGCGATAATCAAAAAACAGATCGAAGACTATAACGTCGAAACCAATGTCGACGACGTCGGCACCGTCCTGGAAGTCGGCGACGGCATTGCGCACATCTACGGCCTGGATAAGGCCATGTCCGGCGAATTGCTGGAACTTCCTCACGACGTGTACGGCCTCGTCCTGAATCTGGAAGAAGATAATGTAGGCGCCGTTTTATTGGGAAATGATGAATTGATTAAAGAAGGCGACACCGTTCGCCGTACGGGCCGCGTTATGCAGGTTCCCGTCGGAGATGCCCTGATCGGCCGTGTCGTGAATCCGTTGGGCGTGCCCATTGACGGCAAAGGCGCAATCAATACGACCGAATCCCGTCTCGTAGAATTGCGTGCCTCCGGCATTGCCGACCGGCAACCTGTCAAAAAGCCGTTACAAACTGGGTTGAAGGCTATTGACTCCATGGTTCCCATCGGCCGCGGACAACGTGAACTGATCATCGGTGACCGCGGTACCGGTAAGACCGCTATCGCCATTGATACGATTATCAACCAGAAAGACAGCGATGTCATCTGCGTCTATGTCGCTATCGGGCAGAAAGCTTCGACGGTAGCGCGCGTTGTGCGGACGCTGGAAGAACACGGCGCGATGGACTATACCATCGTTGTCGCTGCCGGTGCATCTGACGGCGCGCCGCTCCAGTACCTGGCTCCGTATTCCGGCGTTTCCATGGGCGAATACTTCATGTATCAGGGAAAAGATGTTCTTTGCGTTTATGATGATTTGTCGAAACATGCCCAGGCTTATCGTGCCATGAGTTTGCTTCTCCGTCGTCCGCCGGGACGTGAAGCCTATCCCGGTGACGTATTCTACTTACATTCCCGCCTGCTCGAACGCGCTGCCAAGCTGTCCGATGAATTGGGCGGCGGTTCGATTACGGCCCTGCCGATCATCGAAACGCTGGCAGGCGATTTGTCCGCATATATTCCGACAAATGTTATTTCCATTACGGACGGACAGATATTCCTGGAAACGGAACTTTTCAACTCCGGCGTCCGTCCGGCTATTAACGTCGGCCTTTCCGTATCCCGCGTAGGCGGTTCGGCGCAGATTAAGGCCATGAAGAAGATCGCCGGCACACTTCGTCTGGATCTGGCGCAATATCGCGAATTGGCCGCTTTTGCGCAGTTCGGATCCGACCTCGATAAAAATACGAAAGCGCAAATCGATCGCGGCGAACGGACGATGCAAATGCTGATTCAGCCGCAGTATCAGCCGATGGCGGTCGAAGATCAGGTAATGGAAATTTATCTGGCTGTCAAAGGGTACCTGATGCCTGTTCAGGTCGATGAAATTACGGAATTTGAAGAAAAATTCATCGCCTACATGCATGCAAACCATCCCGAAGTGGGCCAGCACATTAAAGAAACGAAGGAACTTGCACCAGCGGACGAAGAAATCCTCAAAAAGGCGATCGCCGAATTCACGAAGGATTACGGCGCATCCCACGAATTAGTCAAAGAGGAGGAATAGTCTATGCCGAGTGCACGCGAAATAAACAGGCGGATTAAGTCCGTTACCAATACGCAGCAAATCACGAAGGCCATGAAGATGGTATCTTCCGTGCGTTTGCGCCGTGCACAGGAACGGGCTTTGGCAACGGCTTCTTATACAGAAAAGATAGAAGGCATGTTGCAGCGCCTGTCGGCGGCGGCCGGCAGCAGTGACAGCCCTCTTTTCGAACAGCGTGACGTCAAACGCACCTGCTATATCATCATCGGCTCCGACAAAGGTCTGGCTGGCGCCTTTAACGCCAACATCAACAAGACCATGACCGCCGTCCTGCAAAGCCGGGATAAAGATGCGCTCACCATCTACGCCAGCGGCAGGAAACCGAACGAATACTTAAGGCATCTGCGGGTGACGCCGGCAGAACGGTGGAGCGGTTTTTCCGATAAGCCGCAGTTCACGCATGCGCAGCAGCTGGCTGATAAAGCTGTCGCCGCCTTCCTTGACGGTACCGTTGATGAAGTGTATGTCATCTATACGAAATTCCGCTCGGCGTTGTCGCAGGAAGTCATTACGGAACGGCTGCTGCCGATCATGCCGGCGACGGTAAAGAAAGAAGGGCCGTCGGAAGAATATTTCTTCGTTCCCGATGCGCAGCAGGTGTTGGAAACGCTGTTGCCCCATTATGTGCAGATGTTTTTGTACAACGGCCTTCTCCAATCGGCGGCCAGCGAGTTGGGCGCGCGGATGACGGCCATGACGTCGGCGACGGATAATGCCGGCGAATTGATCGAACGGCTGACAGTTAACTATAATAAAGTACGTCAGGCAGGCATTACGAATGAATTGACGGAAATCGTCAGCGGAGCGAATGCCCTGTAAGCAGCGCGTATATACATGTATTAGAGAGGAGAACCTCTTCATGAGTAATAATATTGGGAAAGTAATTCAGGTTATCGGACCTGTAATTGACGTGCGGTTTTCTGCAGAAGAAGACTTGCCGGCAATTTATACCGCCATTCATGTTACCGGCGGTGAAGGCGCTCAGTCCGTTGACCTCGTAGCTGAAGTCATGCAGCACCTGGGCGATGACGTCGTCCGTTGTGTTGCCATGAGCTCTACCGACGGGCTGGTACGCGGCATGAGCGCCGAAAATACGGGAAACCCCATCAAGATTCCCGTAGGGAAAGGCGTATTGGGACGTATTTTCAACGTCCTCGGTGAAACGGTAGATAAGGTAGACGATAAAGTGGAAGCCGATGAATATTGGCCGATCCATCGTCCCGTTCCGAAATATGAAGACCAGTCGCCGGAAACGGAGATCCTTGAAACGGGGATCAAAGTCGTCGATCTGATCGCGCCGTACGTAAAAGGCGGCAAGATCGGTCTCTTCGGCGGCGCCGGCGTCGGCAAGACGGTTTTGATCATGGAACTGATCCACAATGTCGCGACGGAACACGGCGGCTACTCCGTATTTACCGGCGTAGGCGAACGGACGCGTGAAGGCAACGACTTGTGGAACGAAATGAAGGAATCAGGCGTTATTAATAAGACGGCATTGGTTTACGGACAGATGAACGAACCGCCCGGAGCCCGTATGCGCGTCGGCCTGACCGGTCTTACGATGGCGGAATATTTCCGCGACAAAGAACATCAGGACGTTTTGCTCTTTATCGATAATATTTTCCGTTTCATTCAGGCCGGTTCGGAAGTATCGGCTCTGCTCGGCCGTATACCGTCGGCCGTAGGCTATCAGCCGACGCTGGGAACCGACGTCGGCGCCCTGCAGGAACGCATTACGTCGACGAAGAACGGTTCCATCACGTCGGTACAGGCCGTTTACGTGCCTGCCGACGACTTGACGGACCCCGCGCCGGCAGCCACCTTCGCGCATTTGGATGCGACGACGGTTCTGTCGCGTCAGATCGCCGAACTCGGTATTTACCCGGCCGTCGATCCTCTCGATTCGACGTCTCGTATCCTCGATCCCCACATTATCGGCGAAGATCATTATGAAACGGCCCGCGCCGTACAATCAATCTTGCAGAAGTATAACGACTTGCAGGATATCATTGCCATTCTCGGTATCGACGAATTGTCGGAAGAAGATAAGCTGACAGTTGCCCGTGCCCGTAAGATTCAGCGTTTCCTGAGTCAACCCTTTGCCGTTGCCGAACAGTTTACCGGTCAGGAAGGCCGCTACGTTCCCTTGAAGGAAACGATTGCAGGCTTCAAAGAAATTCTTTCCGGCAAGTGCGACGATATGCCGGAACAAGCGTTCTACATGGTCGGCAATATTCAGGAAGCATATGAAAAGGCCAAGACTCTGAAAGGAGAATAGGCGATGGCAGAAACCGGCAGAACCATCCGCTTGGAAGTCATTACGCCTGATGTTACCGTCTTTAACGATGACGTGAATTTCGTTCGCGTTCGCGCGTTGGACGGGGATTTGGGCATCATGCCGAATCATGCGCCGCTTATCGCCTCTTTGCGTATTTGGCCGCTAGTCTACGACAAAGAAGGCACGCGTGACTGCATGACCATTGCAGGCGGATTTTTGGAAGTCAATGAAAATAAGATTACCGTCATTACGCCGTCATCGGAATTGTCAAAACAGATTGACAGACGACGTGCGGAAAAAGCGAAGGAACGGGCTGAAAAGCGCCTTAGCGAACGGGCGGAAAATCTTGATGCCGAACGGGCTCAATTAGCCTTAAAACGGGCGCTGAGCCGAATTAAAGCCTGTAACGGGCCGAAAGATATATAACGAAGAAGGATTGCCGATGCGACAGGTTGCAGGCAATCCTTCTTTTTTTATGATTCCGGCGTCTTGCAGTTGAACGAGAAAGCGTTATAGTGTATTATGTAAAACTAGGTTGATATACACAGGCTTTACCGCGCCTGTTTCTGTCATTGATAAAATAAGGATGATATAGATGCTGGAATTTCCGATTAAGAGAACGATCGTCATTGACGATACGAAAAAAAAGAGCAGAAGTCGCAAAAAAAAAGGTGACGATGCGGAAAAGACCGTCATCAGCGGCACTGTCAATCTGCCGAAGCGAGAACCGCTGAAAAAGATGGATCCGCTGCCGAAAAACGCCAAAAATCTGGTCATTGTCGAATCGCCGGCCAAGGCGAAGACGATTGAACGCTTCCTGGGTCCGTCCTACAAGGTGCTTGCCAGCCGCGGCCATCTCCGGGATCTGCCGCGCAACCAGTTCGGCGTCGACATTGAAAACGAATTTAAGCCGAGTTATACCAATATGTATGACAAGAAAAAATTGATTGACGAGCTGCGGCATGAATACGTCCGCTCGAAAAAAGTATATCTGGCGACTGACCCGGACCGTGAAGGCGAGGCAATTTCCTGGCATTTGGCCCATATTCTCGATATGGATCTGCACGAGCCGTGCCGCGTCATGTTTCATGAGATTACGAAAAAAGCCGTCCTCAGCGGAATAGATGAGCCGCAGCCCATTGATTTGCCCCGCGTCGACGCGCAGCAGGCACGGCGCGTTCTCGACCGCATCGTCGGTTACAAGCTCAGTCCCCTTTTGTGGAAAAAAGTCTGCAAGGGCTTGAGTGCCGGTCGCGTGCAGTCCGTCGCCGTGCGCCTGATCTGTGAACGGGAAGAAGAAATCGCCGCCTTCGTGCCGGAAGAATACTGGACCGTCAGCGGCGTTTATGCGACGGACGACGGGTTGGAGCTGCCGGCGGAACTGGCGAGAATTAACGGCAAAAAAATCAGAATCAATACGGCGGAAGAAGCGGAAGAGATAGCCGCCGCCCTGCAATGGGAAAAAAATAAACGCAGTCAGGATCCCGATCTGATTACGAAAGTCGAAAAACGGCGCCGCAAACGGATGCCGCAGCCCCCTTTTACGACGTCGACAATGCAGCAGGAATGTGTCGGTAAACTTAATTTCGGCGCGAAAAAGACGATGATGTTGGCCCAACAGCTCTATGAAGGGCTTGATATCGGCGACAAAGGCCACGTCGGCCTGATCACGTATATGCGTACCGATTCGACGCGTATCAACGATGATATGGTGCAGGCGGCGCGGGAATTTATTTCCGCCCGTTACGGTTCCGAATATGTTCCTGCCAAGGCGCATACGTATAAGACCAAGCAGTCGAGTCAGGACGCGCACGAGGCCATCCGCCCGACATCGCTCGAATTGACGCCGGCAGCGGTGGCGGCCTACCTCTCGCGTGATCAGCTGCGTCTGTATACGCTGATTTGGAACCGGTTTTTGGCGAGCCAGATGGCGCAAGTCGAAACGGAACATATGACGATCACCATTATGAGCGGCGATTACGAAATGCGCGCCGCCGGTTATACCGTCCTTTTCAAAGGATTTACGGAATTGTATGAAGATGCCAAAAACGACAAGACCGCTGCCGTTTTGCCGCAGCTTAAGACCGGTACGGTCGTTCATAATCGGAAAATCGACAGACAACAGCATTTTACGCAGCCGCCGCCGCGATACACGGAAGCCAGCCTGATCAAGACGCTGGAAGAAAAGGGGATTGGCCGCCCCAGTACGTATGCGCCGATTATGGATACGATTCAGAATCGGAATTACGTTGAAAAGAAAGACAAACAATTTGTTCCGACAGAGTTGGGCGTCGTCATCGTCAACTTATTGAAAGAATATTTTGAAGGGATTATCAACGTCAGCTTTACGGCCCATATGGAAGAAGAGCTTGACGCTATCGAACAGGGCAGCGATACATATGCCCACGTTCTCGGCGAATTTTACGACGTCTTCCGACCGGAGATCGAAGAAGCCGAAGGACATATGGAAAAAGTCACCGTAGCCGGCCAGGATTCCGGGCAGGTTTGCGAACGCTGCGGCGCGCCTATGGTCTATAAATTCGGCCGTTTCGGCAAATTTCTCGCCTGTTCGAATTTTCCCGACTGCCGCAATACGAAAGCCATCGTCGAAGACCTCGGCATTACTTGCCCCCAGTGCGGCAAGGGGACGCTGATCAAGCGCAAATCAAAGCGGGGCCGTATCTTTTACGGCTGCAGCACCTATCCGGAATGCGACTTTGTCCTTTGGAACGAGCCTGTCGATAAAAAATGCGCCAAGTGCGGCAGCATCATGACGGTCAAGCATTATAAAAAAGGACCGGACAAACTGTTTTGCAGCAATAGCGAATGTGAAAATCATAAAAAAGGTGAGATCGTAAATGAAGAATAGCGTACTTGTTATCGGCGCCGGTCTGGCGGGGTCCGAAGCGGCCTGGCAGCTTGCGCGGCGCGGCATTCCCGTCGAATTGGCAGAAATGCGGCCCGCCGTGCCGTCGCCGGCCCATCATACGGAACTTTTTGCAGAATTGGTTTGCAGCAACTCGTTTCGCGCCGCCAATATTGAAAATGCCGTAGGTCTGTTGAAAGAAGAAATGCGGCGTCTCGGCTCGCTGATCATGACTGCCGCCGACAGGCACCGCGTGCCGGCAGGAGGCGCGCTGGCCGTCGATCGCTTTCCCTTCAGTCAAACGGTGACCGAGGCGCTGCGGCACCATCCGTTGGTTACGGTTCGCCAAGAAGAAATACAGTCCCTGCCGGACGATCAGATCGTCATCGTCGCTACAGGGCCGTTGACCAGTCCGGCCATGACGGCGGCGATACAGCGGCTGACAGGGGAGGCGTACTTCCACTTTCACGACGCGGCGGCGCCGATCGTCACTGTCGAGTCCCTCGATATGACGAAGGTCTACCGTGCCGCCCGTTACGGCAAAGGCGGCGCCGATTATTTGAACTGCCCCTTTACGGAAGAAGAATATAAGCGATTCTGGCAGGAATTGACGACGGCTGAATGCGCCGAACTCCATGACTTTGAAAAAGATGACAGCGTCTTTGAAGGCTGTATGCCCGTCGAAGTTATGGCCGGCCGCGGTATCGACACGCTGCGGTACGGACCGATGAAGCCGGTAGGGCTCGAATTGCCGGGAAGCGGCGCCTTGCCTTACGCCGTCGTGCAGCTTCGTCAGGACAACGGCGGCGCGACGCTATACAATATCGTCGGTTTTCAGACCCACCTGAAATTTCCCGAACAGAAACGGGTCTTTTCCCTTATTCCGGGGCTGGAACACGCCGAATTTGTCCGTTACGGCGTCATGCATCGCAATTCGTACATCAATTCGCCGGAGCTCCTGCTGCCGACGCTGCAATACCGCAAGGAGCCGCGGCTCTTTTTCGCCGGTCAGCTTACGGGCGTGGAAGGCTACCTGGAATCGGCGGCGATGGGGCTGCTGGCAGGCGTCAACGGCGCCAGGCTCTTACAGGGCAAAGCGTGCCTGACCCTTTCCGGGCAAACGGCCATCGGCGCCCTAAGCCGGTATATTGCCGCCGGTCCGAACGAAAACTTCCAGCCGATGAATATCAACTTCGGCATTATGGACCCCCTCGGGCTCAAAAAGAAAATGAAAAAGCGGGAAAAAAATGCCCTTCTGGCACAGCGGGCGTTAGCGGAGATCGACCAGGTTAAGGAGTGGATATAAATGGCTGAGGCAACATTTCATGCTACGACGATCGTAGCCGTACAAAAAGACGGGAAAGTCGCCATTGCCGGCGACGGCCAGGTGACGATGGGGAATTCGGTAATCATGAAGGGAACGGCGAAAAAAGTGCGGCGTCTCTATCACGGCAAGATCATCAGCGGTTTTGCCGGCTCCGTAGCCGACGCCTTTTCCCTTTTTGATAAATTTGAAGACAAGCTGAACGAGCATAACGGCAATCTCGTTCGCAGCGCCGTAGAGCTGGCGAAAGATTGGCGCAGCGATAAGATCCTGCACAAGCTGGAAGCGCTGCTTCTGGTAGCGGACAAGGACAAAATCCTCCTCTTGTCCGGCAACGGCGAAGTTATTGAGCCGGACGACGGAATTTCCGCCATCGGCTCCGGCGGCATGTACGCCTTGGCGGCGGCGCGGGCGCTGCAGCAGAACACGACGCTGTCGGCCGCTGAAATTGCCGAAAAATCGCTGCACATTGCTGCCGACATCTGTGTCTTTACGAATCACCATATTATTGTCGAAGAATTGTAAGAAACGAGGTCTGATGATGAACGAAAGTGAATTGACGCCGAAACAGATCGTGGCGGAACTGAATAAATATATTGTCGGTCAGGCAGCGGCGAAAAAATCGGTCGCCGTCGCCTTGCGCAATCGCTGGCGCCGCAAACGGCTGAGCGAAGAGATGCAAAGCGAAATTATTCCCAAGAATATTTTGCTTATCGGCCCGACGGGCGTCGGCAAAACGGAAATTGCCAGGCGGCTGGCCCGTCTCGTCGGCGCGCCTTTTATCAAGGTCGAAGCGACGAAATATACGGAAGTCGGCTACGTCGGCCGTGACGTGGAACAGATGATACGCGATCTTGTCGCCAATGCGATCCGCATGGTACAGGAAGAAGAAGGACAGCGGTATGAAGCCAAGGCCGAAGGGGAAGCCAACAAGCGGATTCTGCAGGTACTCTGGCCGAAAAAAGAGGCGACGTCCGCGCAGCCGAACAATCCGTTGGGACTTCTTTTCGGCGCGCCCGAAGAAAGTCCGGCACAACCGGCGCCGCAGCCGCAGGACGCGCCGTCGGGAAAACGGCAGCAGTTGCTGGAAGATATTGCCGCTCACCGTATGGATGACAGGGAAATCGAAATTGAAGTGACGGAGCAGGATAAGGCGATTCAGGGGATTCTGACGGGCAATTCGACGGAAGAGTTGACGAATAACTTCCAGGAAATGCTCGGCAGCATTATGCCGAAGAAGAAAAAGAAGAAAAAAATGTCCATTGCCAAAGCCCGTGAAGTATTTAAGGAAGAAGAACTGGGCAAGTGTCTCGATATGGACGTCATCATAGAAAAAGCCGTCGCGGCGACGGAAGAAGCCGGTATCGTCTTTATCGACGAATTTGACAAGATCGCCGAAAAAGGACATGCCGGCGGTCCCGACGTTTCCCGTGAAGGCGTGCAGCGCGATATCCTGCCCATCGTCGAAGGCGCGACGGTCAACACCAAATACGGCCCCGTCAAGACGGATCACATTCTCTTTATCGCTGCCGGCGCCTTCCATGTATCGAAGCCGTCCGACCTGATTCCCGAACTGCAGGGCCGTTTTCCGATCCGCGTCGAACTCCAGTCGCTGACTGTCGACGATTTCCGCAGCATTCTGACCGAACCGAATCAATCGCTGGTAAAGCAATACCGGGCCCTTCTCGAAGCCGACGGCATTACGCTGGAATTTACGCCTGACGGGATCGGCGCCATTGCCGAGTACGCTTATCGCGTCAATTTGGAAACGGAAAACATCGGCGCCCGCCGTCTCCATACGATCTTGGAAAAAATTCTGGAAGAAGTGGCCTACGAAGCGCCGGACAGGGAGGAAAAAGAAGTAGTCGTCAATGAGGCCTTCGTCGCCGGTAAACTGAACGACGTCGTCCAAAACGTCGATTTGAGCCATTATATTCTGTAAAGGAAACGCTATGAGACCTTACGCCAAATTATACTTGACACGCAAAGGGGAAAGGGCCGCGCGGAGCGGGCATCCCTGGGTTTTCGGAGAAGAAGTGACCGCCGTTGACGGCGCTTACGAGACCGGTGATCTCGTCGACGTCTGTTCCGATAAGGGACGCTATCTCGGTACGGGTTTCGCCAACGACATTTCCAAGATCCGCGTGCGCCTTCTTTCGAACAATGCCAACGATACCTTTACGGAAGATTTCTGGCGGCGCCGTGTCCGATATGCTGTCGCCTATCGCCGTACCGTAATGGGCGAAACCGATTTTTCCTGCTGCCGCCTGATCTTTGGCGATGCCGACCAACTGCCGGGCCTGACGGTCGATCTTTATCGCGACGTTCTCGTTGCGCAAACGCTGTGTTACGGCATGGATACGGTCAAGGACGTCATCTTTCGCGCCCTGGTTGAAGAGTTGAAGCAATACGGTGTCGCCGTCCGCGGCATTTATGAACGGAACGACGTGAGCGTCCGGGAACTCGACGGCCTGACGATGAACAAGGGTTGGTACGAAGCGGACTTTTTGCCTTCGCCGGGCTCCGTTATTACGGAAATTGAAGAAAACGGCATCACTTATGCAGTCGATGTGGAAAACGGACAGAAGACGGGTTTCTTTCTGGACCAGAAATATAATCGCCTGGCTGTCGCCAAACTGGCTGCGGGACGCCGCGTCCTGGACTGTTTCACCCATACGGGCGCCTTTGCGCTGAACGCCGCTTCAGGCGGCGCGCTGTCCGTAACGGCTGTCGATATATCCGCCGAGGCCGTAGCGCAGACGAATGCGAATATTCGCCGCAATCACCGGGAAGATCGCGTGTTTGCCGTTCAGGACAATGTTTTCGATCTGCTGACGCAGCTGTCCGAAGAAAAGCGGCATGATTTCGATTTTATCATCCTCGATCCGCCGGCTTTCACCAAATCCGGCCATACGCTTCGCAATGCTGTGCGCGGCTACAAGGAGATCAATCGGAAGGCGATGAAGCTCCTGCCGCGCGGCGGCTATCTGGCGACCTGTTCCTGTTCCCATTTCATGACGGACGAGCTTTTCCGCGCCATGCTGCGTGACGCGGCGGCCGATGCCGGCGTTTGCCTGCGCCAGATCGAAGGCCGTCAGCAGTCGCCGGACCACCCGATTCTCTGGAACGTGCCGGAAACGAATTATCTGAAATTCTATCTTTTTCAAGTCGTCTGATGCCATAAAAATAAAAATAGCTATCTGAACGCAGCCGATGAAAACAAGGAGCCCCTTCGTCAAGAAGGGGCTCCTTGTTGTTAGTCTTCATTGTGCAGAACGGATATTTTCTGTTTGAAGTGGATGGCCGTATCGAATTCTTCTTCGATTTCACGGCCCGGTCCGCCTTCCCGCTTGCTGACGAGATAGATGGCCAGGCAGGAGAAGAGGAAGCCGGGAACGATTTCATACAGGCCGAACCAGGCGAATTGTTTCCAAATCAGTACGGTCAGGCCGCCGACGAGGATGCCGGCGAAAGCGCCGTTGCGGGTCATTTCCCGCCAGAACAGGGACAGTAAGATCGTCGGGCCGAAGGCGGCGCCGAAGCCGGCCCAGGCGTATGCCACCATGGTCAGAATGTAATTATCCGGATTGGCGGCCAGTACCAAGGCCAGAGCGGAGACGAGGAGAACCGTGAAACGGCTGACATAGATCAGTTCCCGTTCGCTCGCGTCTTTGCGGATAAAAGCATTGTAAAAATCCTTGGAAATAGCCGAAGACGTGACCAGAAGCTGGGAAGAGGCCGTGCTCATGATGGCGGCCAGCACGGCGGACCAGATGAGACCGGACATGAAAGGCGGGAAAAGATCCTGACTCATGATGAGGAATACTTTTTCCGCATCGGCGCCGACCAGCGTTTCCGTCAGCGCCACTTTGCCGACAAGGCCGACGAGGACGGCCGCCGTCAGGGAGATGATGACCCAGGTCATGGCGATATGCTTGGCCTTGCGCAGTTCGCCGGGATTGCCGATGGCCATGAAGCGGACGAGGATGTGAGGCTGGCCGAAGTAGCCGAGGCCCCAGCCGATGGCGGAAATGATGGCGATGATCCCGGTCATGGTACTGTCGGGGACGAGCTGGAGCAGCTGCGGCGACTCCGTGACGAGACGCTCGGCGATGACGCTGCCGCCGCCGACGGCAAGCGCGCCGGTGACGGGGACGAGAACGATGGCGAAGAACATCATGCAGCCCTGGATAAAATCGGTCCACGAGACGGCCATGAACCCGCCGAGGAAAGTGTAGAAGACGACGACACAGGCGCCGCAGAGAAGGGATGTCGTATAGTCCAGTCCAAAGACGGTTTGAAACAGTTTTCCGCCTGCGACGAAGCCGGAAGATGTATAGATGAGGAAAAAGATCAGGATGAAGACGGCGGAAATCAAGCGGATGATGTTGGAATCATCGTGAAACCGGTTTTTCAGGTAATCGGGGATCGTCAAGCTGTTGTTGGCGACTTCCGTGTAGTTGCGCAGGCGCTCGGAAACGAAATGCCAGTTCAAAAAGGTGCCCAGACACAGCCCGAGAGCCGTCCAGAATGCGGAAATGCCGATGGCGTAGGCGAAACCCGGCAGCCCCATGAGCATCCAGCCGCTCATATCGGAAGCTTCGGCGCTCATGGACGTGATCCAGGGGCCGAGGCTGCGGCCGCCCAGAATATAGTCGCTGAGGCGCTGCTGCGAGCGGGAATAGTAGATGCCGATGCTGAGCATGGCGAGCAAATAGATGGCAAAGGCCGATAAAACAAGAATATTTGTCTGGAACATAAAAAAACTCCTTTATTCGATGATTACTTTTCATTGTACTGTAATTTCAGCACAGGAGCAAGAAAAAGTAAGAAAAAAGCGCTTTTGCCGCAGGCGGAACCGACAGGGGATTTGACGTGTGCCGCGCCGCTATTGTATAACAGGAGTAAATTGAAATTTATCATCATATGGAGATGAAAACGATGCATATCATACGCCTGGAAGAAGTTAAAAAAGCATACGGCACGCGCGTCCTTTTCGAGGATCTTTCCCTTGCCGTCGACAGCGGCCAAAAGACGGGACTCATCGGACTGAACGGCGCCGGCAAAACGACCTTGCTCCGCCTTGCCGCCGGACAGGAAGACTGCGACGGCGGTACGGTCTGGCGAAATCCGAAAGGACGAATACATTTTTTGCCGCAAGAACCGCAGTTCGATCCGGAGAAGACGGTACTGGAAAGCGTTCTTGACGGCGACCTGCCGGTCATGAGACTCCTGCGCCGCTATGAAGGAGCCCTTGCCGCCGGCGACGACGCGGCCGTAGCCGGACTGACGGCGGCGATGGATGCCGCTGCGGCCTGGGATCTGGAGCACGAAGCGGCGATTATTTTGCAAAAATTGTCCGTAACGGAACTGACGGCTCCTGTCGGCGCCCTTTCGGGGGGCCAGCGAAAGCGGCTCGGTCTGGCCCGGGCGCTGATCATGTCTTGTGATCTGCTGATTCTCGACGAACCGACGAACCACCTCGATGAACTGACGATCATCTGGCTGGAAGAATACCTGCGCAACAGCAAGAGCGCCATCCTTGTCAGTACGCACGACCGGTATTTTCTCGACCACATCGTCACCTCCATCGTCGAACTCGACGACCGCAGGCTGTACAGCTACGAAGGCAATTACGGCGACTACCTGCTGCTGCGGCAGCAACGGCTGGAAGAAGCGGCGGCGTCGGCGGCAAAGCTGCGCAACGTCATTCGCCGTGAGACGGCCTGGATCCGGCGCGGCGCGCAGGCGCGATCGACGAAGCAGAAAGCGCGGCGCGACCGCTATGAAGCCCTTTGCGCCGGCGAAACGGCCAAAGCCGACGAAACGGTGGGATTTTTTGATACGTCTCGTCGGCTCGGCAAGACGATTATCGACATGGACGGCGTCGCTTTCGCCTATACGGGACAGGAAGAGCTCTTTCGCAATCTGACCTATCGCGTCGTCAAACATGACCGCCTGGGGATTGTCGGGCCGAACAGCGTCGGTAAATCGACGCTGCTGAAGGTCTTGGCAGGAGAACTGCAGCCGACGCGGGGAACGCTGCGTACGGGCAGCACCGTTTCCTGCGGCTTTTTCCGACAGCATGTGCCGCCGTTGGACGAGGAACTGCGCGTCATCGACTACGTCAGAGAAACGCGCCGCTTTCTTACCAATCAATTCGGTCAGACGATTTCGGCCGGTCGATTGCTGGAACAATTTCTCTTTACCGACGAAATGCAATACACGCCGATCCGCAAACTTTCCGGCGGGGAACGGCGCCGCCTTTATCTGCTGCGGCTGCTCATGGATCAGCCTAACGTGCTGCTCCTCGATGAACCGACGAACGATCTCGACATTCCGACGCTCACCGTTCTGGAACGATACCTCGACACTTTCCAGGGCGTCGTCATCGTCGTTTCTCACGACCGGTATTTTCTCGACCGCGTCGTCGATAAGCTCTTCGTGCTCGAAGGACGGGAATGGCGCCGCTACGACGGCGATTACAGCGATTATCTGGAAAAAGCGGCGCTGCCGCCGCCGGAAGGAGCGGTAAAAAAAGAAAAGACGGCGCCGCAAAAAGAAAAAGCCGACAAAAAAGAACGGGGCCTGACGACGCGGGAAGAAAAGGAAATGGCGACGCTGTCTGCCGAACTGGAACGCTACGAAGCCCTGGCCAAAGGCCTCGCCGCCGCCATCGCCGCCGCCGGCAGCGATTACGCCGCCGTAGCGCCCTATTTGGCGGAGCAGGAAGAGACGGCGGCGAAAATCGACGCCATGACGGAGCGCTGGCTGGAACTGGCGGACAAAGCGCGTCAGCCGGAATAAGGCGGCTTTCCGTCAAGGGCGGCGAAGGAAAACGCGTCCATAGTTCCGCACGGCGCAGGCGGCAAGCGGCGGCGTCGCCGTTTAGGAGAGAGACGCCGTTTTTCTGAACAGGCGATGAAAATAAGGTGATAACGGTACGGAATAGGTCGCCTGGATACAGAAAACGATAAAAAGGCCTGACGGTTCTTATTTCGTAATAACAGCGTATGCCGAATCGGAATATGATTGATGTAAAAATGATTAAGTAATTTCATTCGGAAACTATGGAAAAAAATGGCTGTTTGTATTACTCTATAAAAAGAAGTTGTACTATGTGAAAAAAATAATTTATCTTTTCCTGTCTTACGTTCATATAGAAGGAGCCGTCTAATGCTTAATTTCCAGTCACGTTTTAAAGAACTTGCGCGTCGCGTACCTATCGATGAGCACAACTGCTCCGTCCAATTTGAAGAAAGTAAGTGCAAAAATTGTACGTTGTGCCGTCGCGTCTGCGCCAATACGCAGACCGTGATGGATTACTATTATTTACCCAGTACAGGCGATATGCCCATTTGCGTCCATTGCGGCCAATGCGCTTCGGCTTGCCCCTTCGATGCGATCACGGAAGTGAACGACGTCGAACGGGTCAAGGCGGCCATTGCCGACCCCGATAAGATCGTCATGTTCCAGACGGCGCCGGCCGTGCGCGTCGGTCTCGGCGAAGCCTTCGGCCTGGAGCCGGGAAGCTTCGTCGAAGGGAAAATGGTCGGCGCGCTCCGCGCCCTCGGCGCCGACTACGTATTCGATACGAATTTCGGCGCCGATCTGACGATCATGGAAGAAGCGATGGAACTGCTCCACCGACTGCAAGCCGAAGAAATTCCTATCCCGCAGTTTACGAGCTGCTGCCCGGCGTGGGTCGAGTTTGCCGAAATCTTCTATCCCGACCTGATTCCCCATCTTTCTTCGACGAAGAGCCCGATCAGCATCTTGAGCGCCGTCGAAAAGACGTGGTTCGCCGAAACGAAGAATATTGATCCGAAAAAGATCGTCAACGTCTGCGTGACGCCGTGTACGGCTAAAAAAGCGGAGATTCGCCGTCCCGAATTCAACGTGTCGGCCAATTTCTGGGACATTCCCGAACTGCGCGATACGGACATCTGCATTACGACGCGCGAATTGGCAGGCTGGATCAAGGAAGCGGGACTGGATTTCGAACAGTTGCAGGAAGGCGCTTTTGACCGCGTCTTCGGCCAGGCTTCCGGCGGCGGCATCATTTTCGGCAACACCGGCGGCGTCATGGAAGCGGCCATTCGTACGGCGTATTACTTCTTTACCGGCCGTACGGCGCCGAAAGATTTCATCCCCTTTGAAGACGTACGCGGCCTTGAAGGCGTGAAGAAGGCCAGCGTCGCCTTCGGCCATTTCGTCCTGCACGTTGCCGCCATCAGCGGTCTCGGCAACGCCCGCGTCTTCATCGACGATCTGATCAAAAACGACCTCTTCGAAAACTATTCCTTTATCGAAATCATGGCCTGTCCCGGCGGCTGTATCGGCGGCGGCGGCCAGCCCAAAGTCAAGGCACCGCAGGTCAAGAAAGTGAACCAGGCCCGCATGGACCGGCTCTATCAATACGACGCCGAAGCGCAGATCAAATCGAGCTGGGAAAATCCGGAAATCAAAGCCCTTTACGAAGCCTTTCTCGAAGAACCGCTGTCGGAAATGGCGGAAACCTATTTGCATACCTATTTCGACGACAAATCGGATCTCTTGGGCAGAATGAAGAACGTCGAACCGGAGACGAATCCCATGTCCAATCGCTTTAAGGCCCATACGAACAACTTAGTATAAAAAGTGAACATATAAGCATATAGGATAACGCTGCCCATTATCTGAAAAAATTCAGATAATGGGCAGCGTTTTTTGCGTGGACAAGGACCATGACAAGACTTTTTCCACGGAAACAGCGGCAAATATCATTATGCAATTGACATGCATTATCGTATTTAGTATAGTATATATGTACCTTAACGGTACAAGCCGGGGACAGTGGAGAAGAAGGCGGCAGCCGGTACGGAAGTAATCTTGAGGAAATAAGGACAACTCATCGGTGAAACCGGACATTGGCATCCTGCTTTTTTACCGTTGCTCCATGGCAAAGGACAGAAAAGGAGAGGATCAAATGAAAAAGAAAATCGTTACATCATTGGTCATGACGATGGTAACAGGAGCGGCCTGCGCCTTTGCGGCCAATCCCTTCGTCGATGTGCCGGCAGACAGCTGGGCTTATCATTCCGTCGTTACCTTGGCCGAAGCGGGCATCATCCAGGGCGTTGACGGCACGCACTTTGAAGGGGGCCGCAACATTACCCGCTATGAAGCGGCTGAAATCGTCGCCAAAGCCATGGCGCACCAGGACCGGGCCACCGTCGAACAGCGGGCCATGATCAACAAGTTGGCCGATGAATTTTCCGCTGAGTTGAACAGTCTCGGCGTTCGCGTTTCCGACTTGGAAAAAAAGGTCGGTAACGTCCGGCTGACAGGCGACGCGAACGTGCATTATCAGCATTGGGACAAGGCGTTCAAAAACGACGCGTCCTGGGAATACGCCGTGCACCTCCTGGCGACGGCCGATGTCAACGACAAGACGACGGTCAATTTCGGCCTGAGCACAGATGACATGAGCTTTGCCGACGAAGGCTCCGCTTCGGGCAACAAAGATCACCATGTGTACGCCGACCACGCCAATGTCGAATACCGCGCCGGCAACATGAACTTCCTCGTCGGCCGCTATGATTATCAGATCGGCAACGGCTTGGGGCTCCAGTACAGCGACACCTTTGACGGCGCCCAAGCGCAGTATGTCGGCAATCGCTTCACCTTGACCGGCGGCTACGGCAAGTTCAAGGAAGGCGGCATCAATAACGTCAAAACCGGCTATGTTTCTCTTGACGGCGCTTTTGAAAAATTCGGCGCTGGCCTCTATTACAATCAGTTCCACGGCGAAAGCGTCGATGAAGACGGGACCCATGAAGCGGTCAATGCCGACAAGCTCTACGGCGGGTATCTTTCCTTCCGTCTCGGCCAAAAGCTGAACCTCATCGGCGATTACCAGCGCGTTTCCTTTAAGGATGATACGGCGGACGCCAACCTCTGGGGCGCCAAGCTCCAGTACGGGGAAGCCGATGCGGCGGAAAAAGGCACGTGGGACGCCTGGGTCGACTATGTGAATGTCGATCAGAACGGCTTCGGCGGCTCGACGGGCAATTGGCGCGACGACGATTTCCTCGGCTGGGACGGCGGCGTCAGATCATGGGGCGTAGGGTTTGACTACACCTTGGCGAAGAACGTCATGCTCGCCGCAGGGCAGACTTTCGGTTCCAAAACGAAAAAAGGCGATACCGATCCGAAAGAATATACCAGCGTGGAACTCGATTTCTTCTTCTAAATCGGCAATACGAATACAGCGGACTGACAGGCCGGATACAGTTAGCTGACAAGGCCGGTACAGTTCGGTTACAGTTTGGTTAAAAAGCGGGATAATTCGCATGGTTATGCGGATTATCCCGCTTTTGACAAGGCGAAATTCCGGCAGTATACTGACGTCACAGCAGCAGGAAAAAGCGTACTGCCGCTGTCGGGAGCAGACAGGAAGAAACGCAAGGCGCGTAAACGAGAGGAAACCAGGACAACTCGCCGCTGAAACCTTGCAGATCCTTCGTGAAGCCCTCGCCTGCAAATACGCAGGACACGCGAAGATCCTAAAAGGAGTGAAGTATGATGAAAAAGAAAATACTCGCAGTTTTAGCAGCAACGATGGCAGTCGGCGCAACGTGCGCTTTCGCCGCCAATCCCTTTAGCGACGTGCCGGCAGACAGTTGGGCTTACCAATCCGTCGTCACCTTGGCGGAATCGGGCATCATCCAGGGCGTTGACGGCACGCATTTTGAAGGCGACCGCAACATCACCCGTTATGAAGCCGCCGAAATCGTGGCCAAAGCCATGGCGCACCAGGACCGGGCCACTGTCGAACAACGGGCCATGATCAACAAACTGGCCGACGAATTCGCCGACGAACTGAACAGCCTCGGCGTTCGTGTTTCCAATCTGGAAAACCGCGTCGGCAACGTGAAGCTGACAGGCGACGCCCGTCTCCGCTATCAGTACCAGGGGGACAGCGCCCGTTCCACCGGATTGAATGATGACAATTCCTGGGACTACCGCATCCGCCTCCGCGCGAATGCCAATGTCAACGACCGGACCAATGTCGAACTCGGCGTCAGCACGAACAACCAGAGTTTCGGCAGCGACACGGCCGCTTCCGCCGATACGGACTCGTCCCTCTACGTAGACCGCGCCAACGTCCGCTACCGCCTGGGCGGCAATACGGACCTGACTGCCGGCCGCTACAACTACATCTTGGGCAACGCTTCCGGCTACCAGTACGGCGACACCTTTGACGGCGCGCAGCTCAAGTATGACAACGGTAAATTCGCCGCCACGGCAGGGTACGGCAAATTCAAGGAAGGCGCGCTGAACAACGTCAAGACCGGTTACGGCGAACTGGAAGGCTTCTTTGATAAGGGATCCGTCGGCGTCTACTACAACACCTTCAACGGCACGCCGAACGCGTCGGTATACGACGAAACCGTTGGCGACACCGTCGCCAGCAAGGATACGCCGGACGATATCTGGGGCGCTTACGGCACGGTCAATCTCGGACAGAAATGGAACCTCTTCGGTGAATACCAGCGCGTCAACAACCAGGATTCCAACACGGTCAACACAAAAGACGCCGACGTCTGGCTCGGCAAGCTGACCTACGGCAAAGCCGACTTTGCGGCGCCGAAATCGTGGGATGCGTGGGTTGAATACCTCAATGCGGGAGACGGCGCATACTACGGCTCGACGAACAGTTGGAGACGCGCGGACCTGCTGGAAAACGTACAGTCCTGGGGAGCCGGCGTCGATTACACCGTCGCCAAGAACGCGCAGCTCCAGGTCATGCAGTCCTTCGCTTCGAAGACGAAGGACGGCAGCGCCGCCGATCCCGATGAACAGACGCGGGCGCAATTCGTCTTCTCCTTCTGATCGAACAGGCGAAATGAGGAGCAAAAAATAAAAACGAGAAATAAGAATACGGGAAAAGCAGCTCTGTAGAGCTGCTTTTTTCGTTTTGCAGACGCCGTTTACGAAATGGCGGCGGAAGGGTTTCAAAACGAAGGTATGGAGACTGGAAAAATTAAAATACAGAAGGGGCCTTGACATCGGCAAAACACATCTGCTATACTCATTCCAGTGATGCAGCATCCATATGGGGCTGCAAGGGTACGTGAAAGGCAGAACGAGAAGAGCGGAGCGGCGAGGAAACGTGGACAACTCCCGAGGTACGTTCAGCTCCAGTATGTCTATTCGTACCGAATAATTATATTTTTCTCAAAAAGGAGTTGTTTTGCATGAAAAAGAAAATCATTGCATCCTTAGTAGCAACGATGGCTGTCGGCGCTACCTGCGCATTCGCAGCTAATCCCTTCGTTGACGTACCGTCAGACAGCTGGGCTTACCAGTCCGTCGTTACGTTGGCAGAATCCGGCATCATCCAGGGCGTTGACGGCACGCATTTCGAAGGCGACCGCAACATCACCCGTTATGAAGCTGCTGAAATCGTTGCCAAAGCAATGGCTCACCAGGACCGCGCCACTGTTGAACAGCGCGCCCTCATCAACAAATTGGCTGACGAATTCTCTGACGAACTGAACAGCCTCGGCGTTCGCGTTTCCAACTTGGAAAAACGCGTCGGCAACGTAAAATTGAGCGGTGACGCTCGTATCCGCTTCATTCATCAGAAAGATAGTGTTGAAAATGATGCATCATGGTCCGCTCGTGTTCGTCTCCAAGGCAATGCCATGATCAACGACAGCACGAAAGCCGTTTTGCGCGTAAGCACGAACAATATCAGCTTTGCTGATACCAAAAATGCTTCTTCTGAAGATAATAAGCTTTATTTCGACAAAGCCTATGTTGACCACAATTTCGGCAGCAACTGGGATCTGATGGTCGGCCGTTATCAGTATGTATTAGGCAATGCCTACGGCTATGAATACGGCGATACCTTCGACGGCGCTCAGCTCAAATACAACAACGGCAAGTTTGCCGCCACTGCCGGTTACGGTAAATTTAAAGAAGCTAATTTGAACGACGTAAAGACGGGCTACGGCGAATTGGAAGGCTTCTTTGACAGAGGCGCCATCGGCGTTTACTATAACAGTTTCAATTTGGCTGATTCCGCTGCTGCATATGCACCGGATAACCTCTGGGGTGCTTATGCCAGCTTGAAACTGGGCCAGAAGACGAATCTCCTCGTCGACTATACGAAGATTCAGAACAACGGCGCTATCGATGATGCTGACGTCTGGGCTGCTGTCCTCAAATATGGCAACGCCAACTTCGCAGCACCGAAGACGTGGGACGCATGGGTTGAATATATCAATGCCGACCCGAACGCTTTCTATGGTTCGACGAACAGCTGGAGAAGAGATAGTCTCCTCAACAACGTCAAATCTTGGGGCGTAGGCGTTGACTACACCTTTGCCAAGAACGCGCAGTTCCAGGTAATGCAGTCCTTCGCTTCCAGCGCTAAGAAAGGCGATGCAGATCCGGAAGAAGAAACACGCGCTCAGTTCATGTTCGTATTCTAATCTCTTTCGCAGGGATAAAAGACCGCTCGTAAGAGCGGTCTTTTTTTGTCCTGCCGGCAGGGATATGGTATAATAAGGCATCATCTTTCAGGAGGTCCGTAATGAAGATTTATGTTGACGAAGAAGAGCGGGAGCTGCACGTCTATGACCGCGTCGCCGGCAACGTCGATTACGCCCGCCACGTCCTCTGCGCGGAAGAGCGGCTGACGACGACGGAGTACGGCGAATTTTCCTTGACGGCGGCGGAGTTTGCCGTCTGGGAAAAGCGGCTGGCAAAACTCCAGGAATCGGAAGATATCCGCTTTGCCATTCATCCCGTCGTCGATGCGGCGGAGCTGGACGACTACATCTATGAAGATACGATGTACTGCACGTCGGCGGCGGAGACGATTGACATGGAAAACATCAGTCTGAAGGAACTGCAGGCGGCCCTGACGGCGAAAGACGCGGCGTGGCTGACGGAGAACCGTTTCCCGAAGACCTTGAAAAAACTGATGACGTAAGACGAAAGGCGGCCGGCAGGCCGCTTTTTTGTTGCCATTTTGTAAAAAAGCGGTAAGTCTTCAACGGGGAAGCGCTGTCGAGAGCTGTTCTTTCTTGCATCATCTTATCAAATGTGGTATCCTAATTCATGGCTGTTTCTGCTATGTTGAGGAGATCTGCATGAAAAAACTCTGTACCTGGTTCTTGGGGATCGTGCTGACGCTGACGGTCGTGACGGTGAGCATCTTTGCTTACTGGTACTTCGCCGCCGCGAATTACCGGCTGACCGGCGTGCCCGTACTGAATTATCACCAAGTCAATTATAAATTTCAAACGGTGCTGACGATGCGTCCCGATAATTTTGAACGGCAAATCAAGTACCTTCACGACAACGGCTACCACGCCATTACGCTGCAGCAGTTCGAAGATTACATGAACGGCGGCGATTTGCCCGACAAGCCGGTGCTGATTACTTTTGACGACGGCTATGCCGACAACTATGAATACGCCTATCCGATTCTGCGCAAATACGACATGTTCGGCACGATTTTTCTGATCACCGATTTCGTCGGCAGGCCCGGGTACCTGACGTGGCAGCAAGTCGGGGAAATGAGCGCCGATCACATGGAATTCGGCTCCCATACGCTCAGCCACCGGCCGCTGACCGGGTTTGACCGGGACGGGGCGCGGCATGAGCTCGTCGATTCGAAAAAGGTCATCGAGTGGCGTCTCGGCAAGCCTTGCCGCTTTATCGCCTTTCCGGAGGGAAAGTTCAATGATATGACGTTGGAGGAAACGAAGGACGCCGGTTACCGGTACGCCTTTACTGTCGATACGGGCCGCGATTTCCCCTGGGATTCGCCGTATGATCTCGACCGCGTCGCCTTCTTTGAAGGGCCGATCAGCTTCGAGCACTTCCGTTTTCGGCTGATTTTCAGCGCCTTCAGTTCTATCCTCTGGAAAGCGCACGCCTACTTTTCGCATATGGAATTTACACGGCCCTTGGGAGAATGCATTCCCCAGCCGTAAGAAAAAGCTCCGTCTCTCTGTAGAGAGCGGAGCTTTTTTCGCCGTTTCGGCGCGACCTTCGTAAAGCCGGTTTTTTACGCCGTATCTTTCGCTATGCAGGGGCCGTCGGCGGAACCGTACGGCAGGGAAGGGAGCGCCGTTCGCGTCAGAAGAATCGGCCGACGCCGGGAACCTTGCGGACGTCTTCTTTGGTCAGGCCGCCGCTGAGACCCATCAGGGCGATGTAGACGGCGCTGCCGGTCAGCGTCGTGACCGTCAGGCGCAGGAAGAGGCCGAAATACGGCGCGATCAGGGCGTAGAGGCCGTACATGACGGCGCCCATGAAGCCGGCGATGACGACGTTGCGCACGATGCTTTTCAGATCGGGAATATAGTTCGTGTATTTGTAGATGAAGATCAGATTGAGACCTGCGGCAACGCCGATGTCGGCGACCGTCGCGTATGAGGCGCCGCTGATGCCGAAGGCGGGAATGGCGACGAGAAACCAGTTGCAGAGTACTTTGACGACGCAGGCGATGATCATGTTGATGACCGGAATCTTCGGCTTTTTCAGGCCCTGGAGAATGGCCGTCGTGATCTGGTGCATGCCGAGAAAGCAGATGGCGACGGCGATGGCGCGCGTGGCGTCCGTCGCCGCCGGCGCGTTGTAGATGAAGGTGACGACTGGTTCGGCCAGGACGTAGAGCATGACGCTGAAGGGAATCGTCACCAAGAGGGCGATGCGGACGGCGCCTGCCGTGCGGTCGTAAATGGCGGCGCTGTCGTCCAAGGTGAAACTGTGGCTGATGGCCGGCACGAGGCTCATGGCCATGGCGGCGGTCAGGATCGTCGCCAAGTTGATGAGGGGCACGGACATGCCCGTCAGGTAGCCGAAGAGCTCAGTCGCCTGCGCCGTCGCGTAGCCGGCGACTTCAAGGCGGCGCGGCACGATGAGCAGGTCGAGATTGGACACGATGGGCAGCATGATGCTGGCCAGGGAAATGGGGACGGATAAGACGACGAGACGTTTTAAAATGTGCGTGATCTTTTCTTTTGCAAAGAGCCGGGCCGTTTTCGGCAGAGATCGCTTCCTGTCTCTTATACCCCTCTCGCTGTGTATAAGCGACAGGAAGAAGGCGGCAGCCGGTACGGAAGTAATCTTGAGGACATAAGGACCCCTCCTCGGTGAACCCGGCCATTGGCCTCCTGCTTTTTTACCGTTGCTCCATGGCCACGGACAGCCCCGGCGCGGATCACCCGATCGGCAGCGCACCAGTCTGAACTCACGTCA